>JAUSKX010000017.1 GCA_030646675.1 Candidatus Azambacteria bacterium
AACATCGGAATCGCCTTCAAAAACAGAAACATAGCATCGTTCCGGCGATATTTTTATTTCTTCAGTTATAAACTCCCAAGCCCATTTTATTGCGTCTTCTTTGAAGTAGTCGCCAAAGCTAAAATTTCCCAGCATTTCAAAAAAAGTATTATGTGTCTCGTCACCAACCGAATCAATATCGGAAGTTCGAAAAGATTTTTGGATTGACGCTACGCGGCGGACGCCAAAATCCTCAAGTGGGTCTTTTCCGCCGGTGTAATAGGGTTTGAATTGTTGCATTCCGGCGGTAGTTAAAAGCACTGACGAATCATCATCCGGAATTAAAGAAGAAGACAGCACAATTTTATGCCCTCTTTTCTCAAAAAACTCCAAAAACTTACTCCGTAGTTCATTAGCTGTCATTAATTAGAATTTATCATAAAAATCCGCTCTTGCCAACAGAGCTTGACTTAAAACCGAGTATTTGATATATTAAAAGCAGTTCCAAGCGGCGTTCGGTTTATGTCTTCGTGGTCCATCACTACAAGGCTTCCCTAATGGGGGAGCGAAGGAGGGATGCTATTGCAGCTACTCGTCCACCGATGGCCCCTTAGCAGACAGAAATCAGGCTAAGGGGCAAGATTCTCAAAAAACCGAATAGTTCCACACATTGCGCTCGAACGCGCAAAAAGACGCCGCTTATCCGCGGCATTATGAGGAGGGGTCCCGCTGAGGCTCCCCTCCTTTTTTATTTTATAAAATAAAAAGGGCTTACCGCGATGGGCAAGCCCCTTAGAATTATACTCATAATATTCTTCAAGCCTTTTCGTCAACGGCATCGCCTTGTGGGCTTGACATACCGGCAACATACTGGAAACCGCGAATGGCCCAGCCGAAGCCGAACATCAACAGAAAGACAATTGAAAAAACTAAAACTGTCAAAAGAACCATCATCCACATGCTTCTGAAAATCACCAATCCCAAAATGACATTGTAACAGATAGTAAATGTCAGCACTGTTTTGAAAAGCATTAAAATCTTGATAGGAAGCCGGTGAATATACAACAGAAAGAACATCGAGACGGGAAAAAGAACAATCAACCAGCCCATTCCTTTAATCAGAACTTCAGTCATTGACAATGTTAAAGGTATGGTTACTCCTTTAGCCACAAGGGGCATTAAAGGATAAACCGCAATCATTACGAGGCCGGCAAAGATGCCCAACATTGCGCTCTCAACAACCGGAGAATCTCTAAATACGATAAGCATCGCCGCTGCCGCTAACAAACAAACTGTAAACCAGATTTCCATAACGCCTCCTAAGTATTTGGGATTTTTTTAAACAACCAACCGTGGCTATAGCGTAACACAAAGAACTCTTTTTGTAAAGTAATTTATTCTTATATAATTATTCCCCCGCCCAACATTTCCTTGCCCGCCGAAGCCTTGGCGGAGGAGGGGCCGTTCATTTTATAAAATACCGCGCTTTGACCAGGAGTTATCGCTCTCTGTGGAATATCAAAGAGCAGTGACAAGCGATTAGCGACATGCGACATGATTATTGCTTGTTGAAGAGGCTGGCGGTATCGGATGCGCGCCAAGCATTTTAAGGGAAGTTTCGGTTGCTTTCCGGAAATCCAATTAATATTTTTTACGGCCAATTCTTTTGAAAATAATCTTTCGCTTTCACCCTCGGCAACCCATAATGTATTCGTATCCACATTTTTTGCCGCCACATAATAGGTCTTACCTTGCTCGCCAGGCAAGCTTCCTTTAATGCCAATTCCCTTTCTTTGCCCGATGGTGTAGAAAATCACACCGTCGTGAGTTCCTATTATTTTGCCATCCATATTTTTTATTGGTCCGGGATTTTTACCGAGTTTTTCTTTTAAAAATCCCCCAACATCAATTTCACCGATAAAACAAACTCCTTGAGAGTCGGGTTTTTCGGCCGTTGGCAATTTGTATTTTTTTGCTAACATCCGTACTTGTGGCTTTGTATATTCTCCGAGCGGGAAAAGACAATATTTTAGGTGCCCTTGATTTAATGTCCAAAGAAAATAACTCTGGTCTTTATTTAAATCTTTAGCAATTTTTAGTGTATTATTTGAAAATTGAAAATTGGAAATTGGAAATTCCCGACAAAGTCGGGTGTAGTGGCCTGTGGCAATATAATCCGCACCAAGTTTCAACGCTTTTTCCAAAAATAAACCAAACTTTATTTCTTTATTGCACATCACATCAGGATTGGGAGTTATACCATCTGCGTATCCCGAAATCATATAATCAACAACGCTTTTTTTAAATTCTTCTTCAAAATCAAAAACGTAGAATGGGATATTTAGAGCGCCGGCGACTCTTCGCGCGTCCCGCGCGTCGTCTTCAGCGCAGCCGGTCAATGACCAGCCCTTCATATAAACTCCGGTAATGTCATATCCCCTCTTTTTTAAAAGCAAAGCGGCAACAGAGCTATCCACTCCGCCCGACATAGCGACAAAAACCTTTGTTTTCTTGTTCATTTTTGGCATTGCCTCAGTATAAAGCAAATTAAAAACCCCGCCAAGGCGGGGTAAATATTTATTCTAACAGAGAGTAAAAGTACACTCTCTGCATTTGGTGCACCCTTCTTCATAGATTAAAGTCCCTCTATGACACTGCGGACAATAGTTGCCTCTAATTTCTTTTCCATTTTCAACTGTTCCATTTTCAGGATCCAAGTCGACAATATTCGAACTTGCCGCTTCTTCCTCAAACCCAAATCGTTTCAAATAGATATCGATCGCTTTACCGATTCCATCGGCAATTGATTTTACCTTTTCTTTGCCGAATCCGGCTGTTCGACTGCCGCCAATCCCACTCAAATGATTTCTGATTCGCATTAGCTTTTCAATCGGTGAAAAGGACGAATTTTCTCTCAAAAGCTCTGAGGCTAGTCGGCCCATTGCCTCCGCGTCAGCGGCGGCATCCGTGCCGGCCTTGGCCACAGTTACAAAAATTTCAAAGGGCTCTTTAGGACCGATATCCACATTCCAATTTATGGTAATAAAAGCGGCTCCATCGGGAGTTTCCACTTTAATTGTGGTCCCCAGGATTTCAGGGCGGGAACGGATAAAACTTTTTATCGTTTTAACTGCCTTTTCTCCGATTCCGACAGAAAATACTTGGCCCTTGCAACCGTCCCTGAAAACCGTCACCCCAAGGCATTCGGTTTCGTAGGCCAATAAAAAGGCCTTTTTAATATCTTCTTCCGTTGCCGAGTTTTTCAAATTGATGGTTTTGCTGACACCGTTGTCAACGTGTTTTTGAAACGCAGCTTGCATTTTCACATGCCATTCAGCCGGAATTTCGTGCGCTGTCATAAAGATCTTTTTAACATCGTCTGGAATACCATCCATATTGCCTATTTCACCGCGATTTTTCACTTCTTCTTCCAGAGTTTGGGAATAAAATCCCCGCTCCCTTGCCAATTCCAAAAATCTTTCCAAGCTTGGAGAGAAAATATGCAAAACACGGTCCTCATACCGATGAATTCTGGTGAGACCGTAATTCGGTTCAATTCCCGCGGAGCATCCTCCCAGAATAGAAAGTTCGCCCGTTGGCGCAATTGTCGTAATGGTGCAATTTCTGATTGGCTTTCCATTTTTGTAAATGCTTTTATCCCAAAGCGGAAATGGCCCTCTACCTTTCGCCAAATCTTCTGACGCATTATGGCCAGTTTCATTAATGAATTTCATTACCTTGCTGGCAAATTCGCAGGCCTCGTTTGAGGTATAAGAAATTCCCAGATAGGCCAGCGTATCGGCCCAACCCATTACTCCCAGACCAATTCGCCTTATTTTATGAGCGAATTCCATAATTTGAGGCATCGGATAAGGATTTAGGTCAATGACATTATCAAGAAAACGAACCCCTAACCGAACCGCGTCTCTAAGCGCATCCCAATTAATTACATATCTGTTATCTTCCAATTTGGATAAAAATCTTATAAGAGAAACCGAACCCAAATTACAAACATCATACGGAAACAACGGTTGCTCCCCGCAGGGATTAGTTGATTCAACTTTCATCAAATCCGGAATTGGATTAGCCGGCCCTCTGTTGGTTTTGTCAATAAACCACAAACCGGGACAGCCGCCTTCCCATGCCATTTTAACAATCAAATCAAAAACCATTTTGGCTTTCAATTGGCCAACCACTTCTCCATTTCTCGGGTCAAGCAAATCATATTCACCGTCTTTCTCAAGCGCCTTCATGAAAGCGTCGGTAGTAGCAATGGAAATATTAAAGTGAGAAATTTGCGTTCCCAAAAGTAATGTTTTCAATCCATCAAGCGCTTTGCGGCTGTAAATGTGCGGCTTAATCCATTCGTATATTTCATTATTCTTGCCGCGGAGTACGCCCTTGCAGGTTATGGCTTCCAAAATATCCGGATGATGAACATCGAACATGGCCATATTGGCGCCGCGGCGCGTTCCGCCTTGCGTCACTTTATCCGTGGAAGCGTCAAACACTTCCAGAAAAGAAATCGGGCCTGATGATTTCCCCCTGGTTGACCCAACTATGGCATTTTTGGGACGCAAAGACGAAAATGAAAATCCCGTGCCGCCGCCCGACTTGTGAATTAAGGCCTGCCATTTAATGGCGTCGTAAATTCCCTCCATCGAATCCTCAACCGGTAAAACAAAACAAGCGGAAAACTGAAGTCCATTGCCCGTGCCGGCATTGTAGAGTGTCGGCGCGTTTGGAAAGAATTTTCTCCCTGCCATTAAATCGTAAAATTTTACGGCTAGAGCAATGACTTTCTCTTCCGTCGCTCCATAGTTTTTGTCGGCCGTGGCGATATAATACGCCACCCGCCAGCACATGCCATCAAGCGTTTCCAGAACTTTTCCATCTTCATCTCGCCTCAAAAATCGTTCATTAATCAGTTTTTGCGCATCGAACGTCCAATCATGAAACTGGATATTTTTTTCTTTCAAATTTTCCGGCATTGGCGCGATATAAACGTTTTTTTCCTGTTCCATTTTTCCTTCCTCCTCATATCGTTATTTTTGTCATTAACTTTTCAAAGATCGCCAAAAGTATTGAAAGCATATATCTTGCTCTTGATTTTTGTCAAAAAAAGTGTAGAATAGCAACCGATGATTAACTACAACGAACTGAAACCGGGAGTTGTTTTTATTTTGGACGGAGAGCCGTATGAAGTGCTGGAATTTGATTTTTTACGGATGCAACAACGGAAACCGGTTGCGCAAACCAAAATCAAAAATATAATTACCGGCAAAATATTAAGCCGCAATTTTCAGCATACGGATAGTTTTCAGGAAGCGCAGATTGATTATAAAAAAGTTAAATTTTTATACACGCATCGCGATAAATTTGTTTTTTGCGAAATCCAAAACCCTTCGGTTCGTTTTGAATTGCCTGCCGAAGCCATCGGCGACAAAGCGAAGTTCTTCAAAACGAATTCGGAAGTTGAAGTGGTTAGTTTTCAAGACAAGATTATCAATGTCAAACTGCCGGTAAAAATGGAACTCAAAGTCATTGAAGCCCCGCCGGCAATCCGCGGCAACACGGCGCAGGGCGGCACCAAAACCGTCACTCTGGAAACTGGCGCGCAAATACAAGCCCCTTTGTTCATAAACGAAGGCGACATCGTTCGCGTCAACACTCAAACCAACGAATACGACGAAAGAATAGAAAAAGGGAAGTAAAAATAGATCTGTTGATAACTTTTTAGTAAATATGCTATACTGTATTTGGTGTTTGGAGGGCTTTGGCCCTGTCACGGCTATCCAAGCTGTAACCAAGCACTTCTAAAGAATACCGCTCCGCGGTGTTTTTTAGTTCAATCATGTTCTGGATCTCCGCTGTATAGAATTCGCCTACTATTTACCGCGTCAATACCCCAATTCGGGATGATGCTCCAAAAGTGTTTTTCGCCTCCAATAACTTCTTTTACGATTATCTTTATACGCACATTATCAAGCACCGCGATAAACTCATAAAAAGTTACATCTTTCAAAATATGTTCCCAACGATTATTTGTCTTTTGCACTTCAAAGCACTTCTTTGACCATATTCCTTGCAGTGTTCGTGACAATTTAAGTACTTCGGGGGCATAGCTAATAAGTTTCAAACGACTGTATTGGTCATTGTGGGAACGCGCTTGTCTGTCTGATTTAAACTTTAAGTGCCGCAACCCTTTGGCATTAAAAGCGATTTCTTCTCCAAAATATGGACAACGAACTTTGACCACGGTAGCGTAAAACGTTTCGGCGTCATTTCGAACTCGTTCAAAATCTTGTTCGTCTTTGAAATTAAACTTACCCATTTATATTAATCAAAAAATCTTCTGCTGATTTTCTGATTTATCAATTTCAACTGCTTTTGCTTCTTTGTGATATGGCTTGAGGAATTTTTTTCCGAAGAATCTCCAAATTATCGCCAAAATATAGAGTTCTACTTTTCATATATTTACTTAATTCTGCCACATTTTCCTATCCCTCGCAACAAAAACCACCTCGCAATTGCGAGGTGGTTTTATTTAATTTATAGTATAAAAATATTACAAATCTAATGTTTTACTGTCATCATTAGGACTATCCGATATTATAACTGTAGCAAAATGACCATGCTCGCGTAAAACGCTCGCAATGTAAGATAATATTGCTTTCTCTTGGTTCGGTACGAACGAAGGTAATGAAATACCAAAAACTTCTTTGGGCAAAATATCGGAGTAAAAAATAACCCCAGTAGATAAAAGGGCATCTACTATCCCAGTATCGGCATAAGTAAGAGATTCAAAACCCTCTAAATCAGAAACCTTTAGCGTCCATAAATCCGCCTTATTCGCTAGCTTACTTGTTAATAATGCGGAATTACTTTCCCCCAAACAAGAAGTGATACCCGGAACGACTGTGTGGCTTAAAGTAACAACAGCAGCGTCACCTAATTGATGCGCTGAAACAGATGCACTATCTTGGCTTTTTTCATTTGTTATAACAAAGTTTTTCACAATGCTTTTATTATACCACTTATAAATCTCCTTTTCAAATTTTTTATAATTTTGCCCCCTAATTATTTTATTCGAGCTATTTTCTTTAATCTAGAACCCACCATTGAAGTGGTAATTAAATTGATATTATTTAGAGCTTTAATTATAGATGATATTGGCGCGCCTGGTCTGAAAGTCGTAGTATCTTCATTAATAAGTTTTAGAAAATTATCCTTATTAGTATTAAAAGTTATTTTATCACCAGAACTTTCTTTGGCGATAAGAGAAATATAATGATGTATCGCCCGAGATTTGTTTTCTAATTCATGTGATATATTGATCTGATCAATTGCTCTATCCAAAACAAAACATTGACTATAAAAGTTATTGATCTGTTCTATTTCGTCTTGGTCTAGATCATTTATAAAAAGATAATTATACTTCGCCCAATTATTACTCGGTAATAATTTATAAGAAATATCATTACTGATTCCGCTTTTTTTAAATTGGTCAATTAACCGTTCAGCTTGTCTTATTTCTGCGATAATAACGTTCGCGGCATCTTTCTTTTGGTCCTCTTTTTGTGTGATATAGAGATAAATTGCGAATAAACCTACTAGAAAAGTAGCGATAGCTGTATAGAGGTTTGAGTTTGTAAAATTAGGATAAAAGAAGAAAAGATAAATCGAAATCAAAGTAAAAATCCCGGCAACATACATAATGGATTTGTATGGTTTAATATTTAACATATTTTTACTTCCACCCCTGTTCAATAACCCTCCAACCCACTTGTTCTTGTGGGACTTGAATTGGGCCTTGGGGGGTTTGTTGGGCGATATTTACTTGCTGTTTTTTGTATTCAACGGAAATATCGTAATAATTGGATAATTGCTGGCTTTCGATGTAAGCGATTTTATAATCTTTTCTGTTTTGCATCGCATTCGCGCCAAGTTCGTTTTCAGGATTCCACATTTTTCCGAAATCCAAATCTTTATTATATTCATCGCATAAATCGGTCATTGTTTTGGCAAGGACGTCATCTGCATCAATAACGGTTTTAAGCCCCAAATCTTCTCTTGCTTCTTTTCTGCCGATAAAGTATTGATGGCTGTATAATTTTTCCGTAAAGTAATCAACAATTTTATCTATTTCATCTTCTTTAATCGGCGCTTTATGGCTTTTTAAAAGCCGTTTTGCGAGAACGCGGATTAAATTATGGATGCGATTCACATTGCCGAGCGCCAAAGGATGGATTTGCGGATTTGCTTCCACAAATTTGCTAAAAATTCTCGCCAATTCTTCTTCGTTTTTAATGCCGAATTTATTTTTCGCCAAGTCAAAATACGCCATCACATCCTCAACCGAAATCGGAATTTTATTTTGCGGATTTTGCGGGTCTTGCGGATTGAAAACATTCGCGGTTGACGGGTCAATCGGGGAAATTTCCGAAAGATTACTCATGACAATTTCATCCGCCCCAAGCGCAATCATTGTCGCGGAGCTGTGAGCTTTGTAGGGAACCAGAACGGAAAACTTATTACAATACTCGCGAATCATGGAAACCAGACGCCAAGGCACCATCGTATCCCCGCCCGTGCTGTATAGGAATAAATCGATATTTTCCGTTTTGCCGATTGTCTGGAGCTGTTTGCTGATAAGCGGGATAACATCCATCGCAATTCGCGCGTTAAAAGGCCCCTGCCTGTCGCTTGTTAAATAAGTGATAACCCGCGATTTCCGCGATTCTTCTATTTGTTGTATTAGTTGTTTTTTATCCATTAGTTTAATAATACCAGGATTTTTATTTTTTAGATACGTCTTCCAGAATCTTTTTCAATCCCGCGACATCAACGTCTTTGCGGGGCTTTTTTGTTTCTGCGAAAGATTTTTTTGGAGGCAACACTGTCGGCTGTTTTGATTTTGTAAAACAATCTTTGCAATAAATCGGCCGGCCGGGAGTGGGCTTAAATGGCACTTGTATATTTTTATTGCAGCTGATACATACAGCGTCGAACATCTCTTTATTTACATAATCCACCGAAGACGCCTCTTTACTTTGTTCCGTTCCGATGCTTACCCCGGCCGCTTCGGCAATAATTTTCTCAACATCGGCTCTCGGAGTGCTGTAAGTTTTGCGGGTATAATCTATGACTTCCTTGGCATAAGAAATTTCCGGCCTCGGTACTGGGGGCAATGTAATCGCCGAAAACGGCCTTGAAGGAACGCCGTCAACCATCAGCCGCAGATAAATATTATAGTTTGGCAAATTCAGCAAATCTTCGGCCACTATGTTCGGGCCAAATTGCTTTTCTTCAAGAAATTCCACATCTTCCCCGCCGGTTCTGAAAGCCACGAAAGTGCCGACGTTGCCGAATACGGCGTCTTTAACTTTGGTGTTCTGGTCGTGGACCAGCTGTCCGATGTATTGGTTGGTAATTACCAAATCCAGTCTGTATTTTCTGGCTTCGGACAATATTGTCGCGAAACTGTCGGTAACGAAATTTTGGAATTCATCAACGTAAAGATAAAAATCTTTGCGCTCTTCTTCCGGAATATCCACTCGGCTCATCGCCGCCAACTGGATTTTTGTTATCAACATTCCGCCGAGAAGTTTGGAATTGTCCTCGCCTATCCGTCCTTTGGACAAGTTCATTATTATAATTTTTCTTTCGTCCATAGCCTTTCTGAAATCAAAGGATGATTGCGGCTGGCCAATGATATTTCTGATAACCGCCGCCGAGCTGAATTGGCCTATTTTGTTCTGAATTGCCGCCGTAGCCTCCTGTTCGTATTTTTGCTGGTATTTGGCGTATTCTTGCGTCCAAAAAGCTTTGATGACGGGGTCTTCAAGCTTATCAACGACTGTTTTTCTGAACTCTTTGTCGGAAAACATCCTGTTTATTCCCAAAAGCGTTGAACCGGGTATTTCAAGAAGAGCCAAAACAGTATTGTTCAAAATATATTCCATTCTCGCCGACCAAACATCGGGCCAGATTTTTTTGAAAACGCCCATCAATCCGGAAGCGACCAAATGCCTGATTTCGGGCTCGACTTTTTCAATAACATTAAAAGCTATGGGAAAATTCATATCGGCCGGATTAAAATAAATCACATCCTTAATCCTGTTTTCGGGAATACAGTCAAGCAGGCTTTCCGCCATATCGCCGTGCGGGTCTATGAAGCCGACGCCATGGCCGGCGACAATGTCAGATACCAGCATGTTCATCAAAAGCGTGGTTTTCCCGGTGCCGGTCTGGCCAATGATATACATATGGCGGCGCCGGTCATCCGTTTTGATGCCAAAACGCTTTCTCTCGTTTCTGTAATTCGTTTCCGCGAAAAATGTTATGTTGTTGTCGGTCATATTGGTCACATGGGTAAATCAACGGGCGGCTCGGCTTTCCTGGTTCCAACTCGCTGTATGGCCGGGGCCGCAACTATTATAATCGGATAGTGATAAATGGTTGCCAATTCTTCAATATTTAAAACAAAATCCTTTTTATTCTTGGACATTTTGCGGTTTAGGAACCGGTCAATAAAAGCGATTTTTCTGATATATTCGCGCCTTTCTTTTATAAAAGGAATTATTCTCGGCTGGTCGGACGTTGTTCCGGCTTTGCTATTTCCTTTGAAAGCATTAAGGTCCGTGGTATTGAATTGTTTGAACGCGCCGACAATGGCGGCTATATTGGTTTTATTGAAAATATTTTTTCCGGCGATATATCCGAAACGGATGCAAACCCTGAAAGCCAGCTTTGAAAGTTTATTTTCAATGGCTTCAACCACCAGTTTGCCGCCCGGAGAAAGATTTGCCGCGGATGATTTTGTTTCTTCTTTTTTTTCGCCCCATTCGGGATAAACCGCGATTGCTCCCAATAAATTACCAAGAAATTCACCAAGACCTTCAAAAATACTTTCCAAAAAGCCTTTTTTAACTTCAACTTTTTTACCCGTTAATTTATTTATCAACGCCACGCCGGCCTCTCTGTCTTTTTTCCATTTTTCTTCCTTTTCCGAAATTGGCGCAAGCAAATATTGAATAAAAATATTTTCATCCGGCTTGAGGTTTGAAATAATTTCAAGAAAAGAAGCTATCGGGTCTATTCGCCTTTCCGCCTGTCTTTCCTCAAATGGCACATATGTTCTGATTGGATAAAAATCGGCTTTGTCCAAAATCAATTCAACTCCCCCTATTTCGTAGGACTCGGAAGGAATTTTTTCGGCTAAAGAGCTGGCATAATCTAAAGTCTCCGAAATTTCAGCTTCGGGATATTGAGAGTGTATTTGGGAACTAACCAGGTTTTTGAATTTTTCCGGAGTTCTTATATAAAAATGCATTTCTCCGCCAAGACCGACAATTTCAAAACTGAACCATTCCTGCACTTTCCCTTTCCAATATTTATCCAAAAATTTGACACTGGTAAGAGTGCCGTGCAAACCGGCAAAAACTTGTTCCATGGCTTTTGGTGTTTTTTCTATAATGCGGGGAATTTTGACTTCCAAAAGAAGCCAAACAATACTTTTTGCCGCTTTGCTCTTGAGATATTTAACCCAAAGTTCGACAAAAAGCGCAATCAAAAAAGGAGGCAGCCACAGCCACCATAGCTTGAAAAAATTATCAATTATTGTATAAAAGACCGTCATTTATAACAAAATGAATCGTTCGCCGTCTATTTTTTTAAATATCTTTTTATTTTGAAGATTGAGGATTATCGTGTTGTCTTTCACCAGCCGCTTGGCTTTAACAATCTTTACTATTTCTTCTTTTGTGAGCCCTTTTTCAGAATTTTTTAAAGCGGAAACCAAAACATCGCATACCGTTCCCGGCTCATATCCCCAGTCGAATAAAGCGTAAGTTCCCCGTCCGACCAAAACAAAGCGCGGGTCTTTAATCAGTTCATTATGAACTGTTTGAGAATGAGCTTTGCGGCCGTCAAAAGAAGCCTTGTTTATCAAATCGGACACTTGAGTAAAATGAAGCGGCTTTTGCTCTTTTTTGAAGATTAAATACGCCTTATCTTTTACGCCCTTGGGCGATACCTCCGGAGAATGAATAAGTCCCCATTCGCCAAATGGATTTTGGGAAATTTCTCTGCAGAGTTCAATATGGGAAAACAACGCCTTATCGCCGAGCGCTCCATTTATGGAAGCCGCCATTTTTAAAACAGATTCTTTCGGTATCGGAGAGTTTTGTTCTGCCAATTTTTTCTTCAAAACGCCAACCAAATTAATAGCGCTATTGTACGCATTATTGTTTAATGCCCAAGCGTCGCGCCATAGCGGCGTTTCTTTGGAATAAGTAAATTTTTCTTTTCCAAGAGTCAATGTAAAATTAATCAAATTTTCGTTATTTTTTTCCTTTAATGAAAGCAACTCGGAAAGCTCTCTTAGAAGAGAGTCTTTTTTTCTTACGCCGCCATAATCGGCCAAATGTTTTTCAATAACCGCAAAAATCGGTTTTATCGGTTCCAAAACACTTTTGTTTGCCAACCGCTCCAACCCCAAGGCTTCAATTTGCCTCACGCGCTCTCTTGTAATTCCAAGATTTTGACCTATGGCCTCAAGAGTCTGGCAAGAAACCGAACGAAGACCGAAGCGCTTTTCAATAACCTCGCGAGTTCTTGGGTTAAGAATTTTTACCAGTTCGTCTATTATATTTTTCAACTGCTTTTGCATGCGTATATAATAAAATATTATTTTGAATGTGTCAACCCGGATATACAACTTGACTATAGCTCGTCATAAAATAACCTTACTCGCTATATTTTATGTTAGTCAAGTTGATATACCGGGTCAACTCTTATTTAACGTCTTGAACCAACTGACCAAAATCGGCGAGGCTATGAAAATTGACGAATAAGTTCCTGAAAAAATTCCGACCATTAGCGCCAATATGAAATATTTCAGTTCTCCGCCGCCAAAAATAAACAATGCGAACAGGGTTAACAAGACCGTAAATGACGTGTTGATAGAGCGTAAGATGGTTTCATTAACACTTTTATTGACCAACGATACAAAGTCCAATGATTCATAACGTTTCAAATTTTCCCTGATTCTGTCAAAAACGACGATAGTATCATGAACCGAAAATCCCAAAGTCACGAGAAGCGCCACTATAAAATTGGTCCCGATTTCAACCCCGTAAAAATGTCCCAAAATTGAAAATAATCCTATCGGAATTATTAAATCGTGAAACAGAGCCACTAACGTTGCCACGCCATACCGCCAAGAGCCCAAAGGATGAGAAACTTTTCTAAAAGCCCACGCGATATAAAGAGAAATTCCCAAAAGAACTATAATGATAGCTTTGATTGATTTTTGCTGCAGTTCTGCTCCCACGGTCGGCCCGATTGACGAAAATCGCCTTTCTTCAACATTATTCGCATTCAATATCTTCATTATTTCCTGATGGGTCGCCTCGTCCGTTTCTTTAAACCGAAAATTTACTCCATTACCGCCAACAGATGAAACGCGCAAATCGCTTAAATTTAAGGGCTTTAAGGCTTCAATGATTTTTTCCGTTTCAGGCCGATTATTGGGATAGGAAACTTCCAATATAGAACCGCCTTTAAAATCAATACCAAATTCTAGGCCCCACAAAAAAAGCGCGGCAATGCTGGCGACGACAAAGATAATCGAAATTGTATAATAAAGTTTTCTTTTGCCTATAATATTTAACACAGTTTTTAGTTATTAGTTTTTAGTTTTTTAACACCCATAAACCATGGTATTTTTTCTAAAGAATTTACCGGCAAAAATTTCAAAAATGAACGAGTGACAAAAATAGCCGAGAACATGCTGACAATGACGCCTAAACTTAGGGTCAAAGCGAAACCTTTAACAACACTTGTTGTGAAATAGTATAAAACACCCGTTGTTATAAGCGTTGAAATATTCGAATCTCTTATTGAAGGCCAGGCGCGGGCAAAGCCGTCGTCAATCGCGGAACCTAGTCCTTTACCGGCTCTAAATTCTTCTTTCATTCTTTCAAATATTAAAATATTGGCATCGACCGCCATGCCGATTGAAAGTATAAATCCGGCAACTCCGGCCAATGTTAAAGTAACGGGCACTAGCTTAAATAATGCCAAAACCAAAACGGAATAAATTATCAATGCAACCACGGCAATAACGCCCGGAAAACGATAAAACACAATCATAAAAATCGCTACTGCTAAAAATCCGATAAGACCGGCGGCAATACTCTTATCAAGCGAATCCTGACCCAGGCTGGCGCCGACCGAATCTTGTGAAATCAATTTTATCGGAACCGGCAAAGCTCCGGCGTTTAATGCTTCAACTAATTTTTTCGCCTCATCAATAGTGAATTTTCCAGAAATCACGGCGCTACCGCCGGAGATTGGTTCCCTTACTACAGGTGATGACCTTTGAAATCCATCAAGATATATGCCTATCATCTTTCCAACATTTCGCGTTGTCAATTCCTCAAACATTTTTGCCCCTTCAACGTCAAACTGAACGCTCACTTCTGGTTGATAAGTGGTTTGATTGAATTCTACTTTAGCACTTTTAATATATTTGCCGCTTAAATTTGTCGGTTTGAAATAAGGGTCTTGGGTCAAGAAATCTTTATTTCCGGCTTTTTGTTCTTTCAAAATCTGCTGTGTTTCCGCGTCGGCGCGCTGTTCCTTGAATTCCAAAAATGGCGTTTCGCCTATTAAAGCAATGGCCTGTGAAATATCTTTTATACCGGCAAGTTCCACCAGTAATCGCCAATCGGAACCGGAATACTCAACTTCAATAACGGGCTCGCTGACCCCGAAAAGATTGACGCGCCTTTCAATAACATCGCGCAATCCCGACATAGCCGATGCGGAATCCTGGCCGGTAACACCGGAAACGTCAGCCAAATAAATCAGGCGTGTGCCACCGGCTAAATCAAGCCCGAGCTTGAAGGGCACATTAACAAAATTCGGTAAAGTAACCGGTAAAATAATATTAATTTTGCCAATCATACTATTCCAGGCAAGCGGATAAATAAAAAACGCCGCAATAATGGCAATCAAAAAAATTGCCGACGCCACAAAGCGCGCTTTCTTTACGGCGTCCAGTTTAAAAATTTTATCGGGAGAATAATTAGAAACCATGATAATAAAGTTTTAAACTATTGATTTGATTTCGTCAAGAATTTCCTGCGGGATTGGGTTGCGAGCTGAACTTTTCCCCGGATATCTCCAAGCAGTAATCACCTTTACCTTTGACATTTGACTTTTGACATTTGACTTTGTGAGAACATACATTGCCCAAATTTCTTTGTTTTTGTCGGGGCACATCACCGCAATCATATTCGATACTATCGCCTCTTCAATCCGCGCCGGATGCCTGATAATTCTTTTAATTCTTTGTTGCGACAGGCCATAGTAGCGCATTTTATAAATCGAATGCTTTGTCCATTGGTACTTGTCGTTTATTTTTACTAACATTTTATTTTTCCACTTGGTCAACCGCTCTTCTGTACGCGCAATAGTCGCAATCTTCGCTTGCTTTCGGTAATTTATCGCTTAACAGGCACTTTTGGATATCAAAAAGCGATTCCGCGACCCAATCGGCATTTCCTTTATATGGAATTATTTTTACGTCAAATTCCAGTTTTCCGTCAAAGGCCTCTTTGTCGGCCCTGCCGTTAACATAAACAAAATAAGCAATATCAGACACCTTAAAATCGTTATGCCTGAAAAGCCACTGATAAACTTCCATTTGCCGTTTATAGCTGATTTGCCATTCGGCGTCTAAAGTTACTTCAGTGCTTTTGGCGGTGGCTTTATAGTCAACAATGTGGAGCTCGCCAGTTTTACTGTTTTTCCAAATATCGTCAATCCCCCCGCGCAAAATTATATTTGTTGGTTCGTGGAAATAACAAATACCGCGGCGGAGCGAATCTCGCCATTCTTCAAGTTTTTCATGGGCAAAAGGAACAGCATCTATGCCGTAAGTTTCTACAAGCGGATGCCTGGAACCCTTGGCGCGATGAATATCAAATTCTTTTTTAAGAAGCGCGTCAACGGCGGAGTTTAAAGAAAATGGGAATCCCGGCGGCCGCGCCACTCCGAATTTCTTGTCAAAATAAAAACAGCGCGGGCATGAAGTAAAAAGTTCAACGCCTGTCCGGCTTAATGTAAACGGTTCTTTTGATTCGGGATTAAAAATCCCTCTTGTCTTCGGCGGATTATAGTATTTGGACATGTGACTTATTACAATTCTAACGCTATCAGTCCGTATTTCCTAATTTTGTTTTTTATATTTTTCAATTAACCAATCAGAAATGTATTTACCGTATTTTTGCCTTACAGATTTAGGCATATTTTTATGCGCCCCAATTATTCCACGACAAATAGATGAGCCACAATTACATTCCATTTTCCAGTCGCTATCCTCAGTCATTTCATAATCAATGTTTATTTCCTCGCCTTTATTAATATCTCGCATTGCTACAATTTTAAACTTATCTTTAATCCCACAATTTGGCTCGCATGAATGATTTATATAACGACCATTTTCTTTAGCATCTATCCATTTTCCTTCTTCAAATTGCATGGCATGATCTTCAACTTCTTTCGATAATTTACTGCATTTTCCTGCTTCGTAAATTGTGCCATCAGAAGAATCGGCCACTATTTCTCCTTTTTTTATATTCTCAATTGCAAACACTCCCAATCCATACTTGCCGGTATCTCTT
>JAUSKX010000030.1 GCA_030646675.1 Candidatus Azambacteria bacterium
ACATCGCCTTGCTGCACTACCTCGACGGTGAGAAGCGCTACAACCTCGCCCCGCAGCAGCTGAAGGTCGGCATGACCTTGCAGAGCGGCGACGGCGCCGAGATTCAGGTCGGCAATGCACTGAAGCTTTCTCAGATCCCGACCGGTACCGTCATCCACGCAGTCGAACTGCAGCCCGGTAAGGGCGCCCAGCTCGGCCGCAGCGCCGGCGCGTCAATCCAGCTCGCCGCCAAAGACGGCGGCATGGTCACGCTGCGCCTGCCGTCCAGCGAGATGCGCATGGTCAGCGGCGAGTGCCGCGCCACGATCGGCGCGGTCGGCAACGCCGACCACCAAAACGTTACGATCGGCACCGCCGGTCGCTCTCGCCACATGGGTAAGCGCCCGCAGACGCGAGGCGTCGCGATGAACCCCGTAGACCACCCGCATGGTGGAGGCGAGGCGCACAAGACCCCCGGTGGTCACCCGACCACGCCGTGGGGCAAGCCCGCGCTGGGTTACCGCACACGCAAGAAGAACAAGAAGTCAAACGACCTGATCGTCCGCGGCCGCCGTCGCGGCAAGGGCAAGCGCCGCTAGGCGTGCCCGCGAGATTTTGAGAGAGGTAATTAAGTGAGTCGTTCATCGAAAAAGGGACCGTGGGTAGAAGACCGCCTTATGGGGCGCGTCGAAGCCATGAACGAGAGCGGCACCAAGCAGGTCATCAAGACCTGGTCGCGCGCCTCGACGATCTTCCCGGAGATGGTCGGTCACACGATCGCCGTGCACGACGGCCGCAAGCACGTGCCGGTGTTCGTCAGTGAGTCGATGGTCGGTCACAAGCTCGGCGAGTTCGCGCCGACGCGCACATTCCGCGGCCACGCTGGTGGCAAGGGAGTGGTCAAGTAGCCCATGGCAGACGAGAAGGACAAGAAAGTGACTGACACTGAAGCCAAGGGCACTGACGCCAAGGGCACCGACGCGAAGGCCGAGAAGGCCGAGGCGCAGAGCAAAACTGAAACTGCCGCCGTGAAGAAGCCTGCCGCTAAGAAGCCTGCAACTAAGAAGACCGAGCCCAAGGCTGAGCCCAAGGCTGAGCCCAAGGCTGAATCCAAGGCAGAATCAAAGTCTGGCGCGAAGGCCGAGAAGAAGTCCACCGCGAAGTCGAAGGCCGCCTCCAAGAAGGCCCCTGCCAAGCGGAAGTCGGCCGAGAAGGCCGCTCCCGCCGAAGCGGTCATGGTTCGCGCCACCGCACGCTACGTGCACAGTTCACCGCGCAAGGCCCGTCTGGTCGTCGATCACATCCGTGGCGACAAGATCGAGGATGCC
>JAUSKX010000010.1 GCA_030646675.1 Candidatus Azambacteria bacterium
TTACCTCTATTTTTAAATTTTTCATTATTTTATTTCTTATATCTTGCATTGATTTTTTTGATTTTACCCTTTAACGCCTCCTCGATATCAACTTTCATGACTTCTGCAAGCAATAAAGTTGTTATTACGACATCCGCGAATTCTCCAGGTAGATTATTTTTATCGTGTTTATCAAGTTTAACTTTTCTTTGCAAAGAAACATAACTTAAAACTTCATCGCATAATTCGCCTAATTCTTCAGTGAGTTTTACGGTTCTTGCCAGAATGCGTTTTTCTTCGTCTTTATAATTACCGTAAGATTCTCTCAATCTTTGGTCTTCTTTCTTTATAAATTTTTTCAAGTCTTTTAATTGCATATATTTATTTTCCACAGCACTTTTTGTATTTTTTGCCGGAGCCACAAGGACAGGGGTCATTACGCCCAATCCTGTCGGATTGGGAATTTTCAATTTTCAATTTTGAATTTTCAATTTGATTCTGTTGTTGCTGTGACGGCTGTTGGACTTTTGTGATTATCGTTGCTGTCTGCGCTTCAAAGTTTGCCATTAAATCTTTAAATAACCGCCTGCTTTCGTTTTTATATTCCACCAGCGGGTCCCTTTGGCCGTATGCCCTCAAGCGGACGCTGTCGCGCAGATATTCCATATCTTCCAAGTGATTCATCCATAAAGTGTCCAGAGTATTAAGCGAGACAAATCTTTCGACCTGCTTGAACAATTCCGGCCCCAGTTCTTTTTCTTTTTGTTTATATATGTCTTCGGCAATATTTATATGATAAGCGCCCGACAAAATTTCATGTCTTTTTTTATAAACCAGCGAGCGATGCTGATTCATCACGTCGTCATATTCCAAAACATGTTTTCTGGCGTCAAAATTAAATCCTTCAATTTTTGTTTGCGCCGATTCTATCGCTTTGGATATCAAGCCCGCTTCAATCGGCTGGTCCTCGGGGATGTTCAATGTTCCCATTAAACTTTTAATCCTTTCGCCGCCGAATATTTTCAATAAGTTATCTTCTAGAGACGCAAAAAATTGCGATGAGCCCGGGTCGCCTTGCCTTCCTGACCGGCCTCTCAACTGGTCGTCAATTCTTCTCGCTTCATGGCGTTCGGTGCCGATAACATGAAGGCCACCGAGTTCGCAAACCCTTCGACTTTGCTCAGGGTCTTGGGGGTTGCCCCCCAAGATAATATCAACACCGCGGCCGGCCATGTTGGTTGCCACTGTAACCGCTCCCAGCCTGCCGGCTTGAGCATGAATCGCCGCCTCCCTTTCATGCTGTTTAGCATTTAAAACTTCATGTTTAATTCCATCCCGCGAAAGCATTTGCGACATTTTTTCGTTATTCTCAATGGAAATCGTGCCTACCAAAACCGGCTGGCCTTTTTGATTCCGTTCTTTTATTTCTTCCACCACCGCTCTAAATTTCGCTTCCTCGGTTTTATAGATTTTGTCGGGCAGATTTTTCCTTATCATCGGTTTATGGGTCGGCACAATTACAACGCCAAGTTTGTAAACTTTGTGAAATTCTTCCGCCGAAGTGGCGGCCGTTCCGGTCATGCCGGCAAGTTTGTCGTATAGCCGGAAAAAATTCTGGAAAGTAATTGTCGCCAGAGTTTTTGATTCTTGCTGGACTTTAACACCCTCCTTGGCTTCTATTGCTTGGTGCAATCCTTCGGAATACCGCCTACCTTGTAAAAGCCGACCAGTAAATTCATCAACAATTATTATTTCGCCATTTTTTACTACATAATCTTTATCTTTATGAAAAAGCGCCTGCGCTCTTAATGCTTGTTCTAAATGATGGACATATTTTATTCCTTTTTCATCATAAATATTATCCATGCCCAGCATTTTTTCCACTTTATCTAAACCCGCATCGGTAATAATTGCTGTCCGCATTTTTAAATCAACGGTATAGTCATCGTTTTCCTTAAGACGAGGAACAATTTTAGAAAATGTTTCGTAAAGCTTGGGCGATTCCGCGTCGGGCATAGAAATAATAAGCGGCGTTCGCGCTTCATCAATTAAAATGCTGTCAACTTCGTCAACAATGGCAAACGCCCGGCCCGGGCTGATAACCTGCGACAAATCGCCGACCAGGTTATCTCTCAAATAATCAAATCCAAATTCGGTGTTGGTGCCGTATAATACATCGCAATTATAAGCTTCTTTTTTTGTTACCGGTCGCAAAAATTCATAAACAATTTTGAAACTTCCTAAAGTATCTCGCTCGGCATCTTTTTGAGAATGGGCCGCATCGTATATATAGCTTCCATCGGGATTAACACACCCGACAGAAATACCCAGAAAATCATAAATCTGCCCCATCCAAACCGTGTCGCGTCGGGCCAAGTAATCATTAACGGTAATAATGTGAACTTTATCGGTAAGGGCGTTCAAATATGTAGCCAAAGTAGCGGTTAATGTCTTTCCCTCTCCTGTGGCCATCTGAGCGATTTTCCCCTGATGAAGTGCAATACCGCCTAGAACCTGCTCGTCAAAATGGCGCTGTTGAAGTGTTCTTTTTGCCGTTTCCCGCACCACCGCAAACGCTTCGGGTAAAATATCATCAAGTGTCGCCCCTTTTAAAATTCGTTCTTTAAATTCTTTTGTCTTATTTTTCAGTTCATCATTGGAAAGCTTGGAAATTTTTTCATCAAAAGAATTAACCTCTTCAAGAAGAGGCCTGATTTTATCTAAATACCGCTCATTCGCATCCCCAAAAATTGTGGATAAGAAGTTCACTTTAGTTGTGAAATTATAAAATAAATCCCGATTTTTAGCAATAAAAAACGGGCCCGTTGGTGGAGCCCATACTGTTTTTGTTTTGTTTAATACTTTAACTTGATACCAAGCTTTTCGGCAATTTCTAAAAGCCATTTTTCATGACGGTCAACTTTGTGCGATAACATCACCATTTCTTGAAAATATGTATCAGCTTTCTGGGCATAAGCATCAACAGCATTGGTAAGCTTATTAAAATTATTGTCTAGTTCTGCAAGACGTTTATCTACACCAGTAAATTTGTCATCCAAATATTGAATTAATTCGGAAAAATCATTGTTCATATACTGTATATTATAGTAAGCAAAAATTTTGTGTCAATCTCTTCGCAGAAGTTTTTTTAGAAGACGGGCGCCGCGGCGGTAGAGGGAGATGTTTTTTTCTTTACTCATTGTGATTTCACGCTGAAGCTGTTCTTTAACGGCATCAATGGAAACATGCAAATCACTTTCTTCGGCAACGGCGCGAATCAGCCGTCCCGGCATTGTTAAATTAACTTCAGCCATAAAAATATCCCCTTTTTTGTGATGTTCCGTAGTTTTTGCAAGTTCAACATCAGCAAAAATACTTTCATCATTAGGCAAAAACTTATCCAGCGAATTTAATCTTTGTTCAAGATAACTCTTTATGCTTGGCGTAATCTCAAAGTTTTTTGTTTTCAAATCTATTTTCATACCCGGTATATCAACTTGGCTAACGCAAAATAGCGAGCCATGATGAGTCTATTTAATTTATAAATTCTATGTAAAATCATTATTTTTATTGAGAAATAGTTATTTTGCGAGGCGAGCTATAGCCAAGTTGTATATCCGGGTCATATTATCAATTGTACTTCTTCTTCAAGATTGATATCAAATTTTTGTTTTACTTTTTTCTTCGTTAAATTTATTAAATCTAAAACTTCGGTTGCCTTGGCATTATTAAAATTATGGATAATATTGGCATGTTCTTTTGTGATTATGGCGCCGCCTTTTATTTTACCAACAAGACCACTGGCGCCTATAAGCACGGCAACAGGTAAAATAGGAAATGGGTCGGTTTTAATTTTTTCCTTGAATTTTTCTTGAACTTGTTGAGGAACTTTTTCCAACGGACAATTCTTAAAAACACTGCCACAGCTTGGAAGACGGTATCTTGATTGCCTGTATTTTATATGGTCAAAAACGATGGCTTTGAGATTTTCTTTGTTGCCTGGCCGTAATTTGAAAACCGCGCTCATTATAATTTCATTGTTGTGTTTGAAAACACTATCCCGATAGCCAAATTCACAATCTTTATTGCTATATAACTTTAGCTCACTGTTATAAGTTACGGCGCCGACCTCTTTAATAACATCTCTTATTTCACCACCAAAACAGCCCGCATTGCCCCGTATAGCTCCTCCGATAGTGCCCGGCAGTCCTCCGGCCCACTCTAATCCGGCGAGATTATTTTCAATGCTTTGACTTACGGCGTCATTCATTAAAACGCCCGCTTCAGCCATTATTTCATCACCGTTAATTTTCAATCCCTTATTATCAATTTTAATTATCAATCCTCTATATCCCTCATCACTAAATAAAACATTGCTTCCGCCGGCTAGAATAAAAAACGGTAATGAATTATCATTGGCAAATTTAAGGGCTTGTTTTAACTCTTCGGAATTTTTGATACTTATAAAATAATCGGCCGGGCCGCCGATTTTATAAGTAGTATATTTCGCTATAGCAATGTTTTGTTTGAGGCCTTTTATACGCATAATCCTGCCCTTAAAGGGATTCGGGTAAGACTAGCCCCAATCAATGTTTTTAAGTGGGTTGTCAGTATCACCGAACCCCTTTAAAAGCGGGATAATTTCATTATACAGAAAACCCCAAAAAGCTCAAAGCCCCGTAAAACGGGGCTTTGTGCCAACATTGAACGGTTGCGTTCTTTCGAACTCCAACCCACTTGCGGAGAGCGTAGCACAAAACAGCTTAAAAAGTCAATAGCAGGTTAAAGTGAAACGATTTTCCAGATGCCGTTTTCGTTTTTTACTAAATCTATGTCGGCGATATTTTGGCCCGACGAATCAAGTACTTCAAAACGGTAATGGCGAGCATCTATGCTTTTTCCATTTTTAACACTTTTCAAATCTTTAATAAGTTCTCCAAGAATATTGGCGTCGTAAAGCTTGGTTAAGGCCTCTGATTCCACGGCTTGATTTTCAGGAATAAAATATTCCACCGCGGCCGTTAAGTCATTTTTTTCCAGCGCTTTAATAAGAAGACTTAAAGTTTCTTGCGGGGTTTGAGCGTCAGATGGAGTAGTCGTTTGGTTTGTAACGCTAATTTTATTCCCGCCTAAAAGCCATAATCCAAAAAACCCGGCGCCGAGAATTAATACCATCACAAACGCGCTTCTTAAAATACCTTTGGAGGAAGCCATGGGCTTGATAAAATAAAAATAATAATTAAACCCGCGGCTAACACCGCATTTCTCATAATACTATGCTCGGTAATAATGATATTAAAAGCGAACGCGAAAATTACGGTAAACATCCCGCCTAAAATAAAAAACGGAAATGGCAAAAAAGAAATTGCCCAAATCAGTTCGCAAAAGCCCAATGCGATTCCCAGAGAGAAAACAAAAATTTGTTTACGGCTTTTCAGGCCAAACAATTCTCCGGCGCGGCGATTGATTAAAAGCCCGTTCCAAAAAACTAAGAATGACGCCAGACTTAAAATAACAAGGCCGGCAAAAAATCCCAGTTTTTGAGATAAAATTTCAAGCCAAATAAAACTAGCTATAAAAAAGACCAAAAATGGCATGGCAAACAAAAAAGTTTTTGGCGTTATTTTCATGATTTTACGGCTGAGACATTGTTGATAATTTCTTTAACCTGATTTATAGGTATGGAAAAACCGATATTTTGGGCGCCTTGCACCATTGCCGTGTTAACGCCGATAACTTCGCCCCGTAGATTTAAGAGCGGTCCTCCGGAATTGCCTGGATTTATCGACGCGTCCGTTTGGATAACGCCGGTTATTGACTCGCTTACACCGCCGCCAGACGCGGTTATATTGCGGGAAAGCCCCGAGACAATGCCGACGCTGACAGTATTTCTAAACTCGCCAAGAGCGTTGCCTATAGCAATGGCGGCCTGGCCAACTTGAATTGAATCGGAATTGCCAAGTTTAACCTTGGACAAATTTATGGCATCAATTTTCATTACGGCAATATCAATATTGGGGTCACGGGCTAAAATTTTTGCCGGATATTTTTTTCCGTCATTTGTAAAAACCGTATATTCGGCCGCTGTATCGGCAACTACATGTTTATTGGTCAAAATCAAACCGTCGCTTGAAATTACAAAACCGCTGCCGCCTCCAACTTCTTGGAGTTTAGTCCCCTTTTGGCAGGGCTGATAGAATTGAAGATTCTGACCGAAAAATTGCTGGAATTCGGGCGGTAAATTTGAAAATGGATTATAAGGACATTGTTCGATAATCGGGACATTTTTTGAAATTGTTATGGCCACCACCGCCGGCGAAGCGGATTTAACAGCGCTGATAACTTTATCTTCATAATCCAGGGGCTTGTAAAGTTCGGCTGATGGTTTTGGATTTATACCTTGGGGTGTTGTAGTAGCTTGTTTGCTTTCAAAAAATTTATTTAAAAATGGAACTTTCTGGAAAAAATCTCCGCCAAAGGCGGATCCGCCTCCGGCGGAAAAAATAGAAAAACCCCCGGCAATAACGGCCGTTAAAACGCTTGCCAATAAAGCCGTAAAAAGAAGTTCTTTAAACGAGTAATTTTTCATATTTATTAATTATTCTTACCGCCTTTTTAATTTCTTGTTTGGTAGTATTTTTCCCAATAGATATTCTGATGCTTTCTTTCGCTTGTTTTGGCGTTAATCCGATAGCCGTTAAAACATGGGAAACGGATAATGCCCTGCCAGAGCAAGCAGAACCGGCCGATACAGCCACTCCTACTTGGTCTAGGGCAACAATAAGCGTCTCATTGCTTAATCCCAAAAATCGCAAATTAAGAATATTCGGCAAATAACTTTTTGGCGAACCGTTTAATTTTACTGTTCCCTTTCTATATTTAATTATATCCGTCAGCATTTGGTTTCGCAAATCAAGAACTTTTTTATAATTTTTCTCCTTGTTCGTGGATGCCGATTCAACTGCTTTTGCCAGACCGACAATGGAAGCGATATTTTCAGTGCCGGAACGCAATCCGAATTCCTGTCCTCCGCCTGAAACAATCGGCGAAAGCGAAGTTCCCTTTCTTATGTATAATCCCCCGATACCTTTAGGGCCGTAAATTTTATGGCCGGAAAAAGTAAGCAAATCAACTTTCAGCCAATCGGGACGGCATTCCAAGTAATTAAGCGCCTGAACCGCGTCCGTGTGAAAATATATTTTTGAAAGTCCAATTTCTTTTCTTTTCTTGTTTATTTTTTCAAGCAGTTTTCCGATTTCTTTTATCGGCTGTATCGTCCCGATTTCGTTATTGGCATAAATAATACTGACTAAAATTGTTGTATCTTTAATACTTTTTTCTAAGTCGGAAATTTTGAGCAGTCCCTCTTTATCAACCGGCAAATAAGTTATTTCGCAACCGGCTTTCCCTAATTCTCTCAACGGTTCCAGCGCAGATTCATGCTCTATCGCAGTGGTTATAATATGTTTTTTTTGAAAATTGCCACCCTTCGGGTGGTCACCCGTAGGGTGAAAAATTTTCTTCACAATCCCCATAATTGCCAAGTTATTCGATTCCGTTGCCGAACCGGTAAAAATTATTTCGGTAAAATCACAATCAAAATATCGCGCGATTTTTTCCCGCGCTTGGTCAACTGCCGTTATTGCTTCCTGTCCGAACGAATGAATAGATGAAGCGTTGCCGAATTTATCGCTGAAATACGGGAGCATCGCCTTCATCACTTCCCTATCAACCGGCGTCGTCGCGGCGTAATCCAAATAAATTTTATTATTATTTTCAGTCATTATTGACTTTTCGTAAATAAACCGCATATATTATGTAGCAAGTTAAGCACCTTTACAAGTAAAATACGCTAAAACAGGAGGGATAAGATGAAGATAAAAGACGTTGAGTTTCCAAGGGTAGTTTTTGCTTCAGGAGCTTATAATTTTTTCGGTCCCGGCAATGGCATTGGCCATGGCTGGTGGTATGACAAGTATTTAGACCGGTTTTTACCCTGGCTTTCTTCATCGGAAAAAGCCGGATTTATTGCCAAAACCACGCCGTTTTTCTACCGGCAAGGCAATATGAGATTGGGAAGCGACCTTCAGCCGATTGAGAAATTCCCGGATTGTGTTAAGTTTTATTTCTTGCGAGGAATAGCCTTAAATTCAGTTGGGTTAAGCAGTCCGGGAGCTATTGAATTATTCGAGCTAAACAAGTGGCAGAAAATTGACCGGCCCTTTGGCCTCTCTCATATGTCGGTAAAACCGACATTGAAACAACGGATTACCGAAACGACAGGGTTTGCCCGTTTGCTCAAGAAACATTTACCGAATTTTTTGGCAGCGGTATGGCTTGAAGAAAATTTAAGCTGTCCAAACACCGGACATGACGTTTGCTCGTTGTCCGATGAGCGCCTTTATCATTTGGAAGCAATAGCCAATCAAAATTTGGGAATTCCGGTTTTTGCCAAATTAAGCCCGGAGGATTCGGTCAGTGAAATGTTGAGAATAGCTCATTCGGGGCTTTGCGACGGAATTTCTTATGCCAATACGCTTAAGTTTGGCCGTTTGCCGGAAGAAATTCCCTGGAAAAAACTTTTCGGAACTGATGACCCAGAAAAATCTCCGCTGGCAAAATACGGAGGCGGCGGTTTATCGGGTTGGATTTTAGGCGATTTGATTTGCCGGAGAATAGAAGGATTTCGGCAGGAAGAACCGAATTTTCCAATCATGGCCGGTGGCGGAATAAATTGCCATTGGAATTGGTTTTCAACAAAAAAACTTATTGACCGACTGGTTGATAAAGGCCGTGTAAGCGTGATTGTTATTGGAACTGGAAAAGTAATGCGGCCGTTTTATCTTCGGCCAACAATTTGGTATGCCGATAAAAAACTCAAGGAGGCGGAAAGATAAATTGGCAATTAGTTTAAATAGAAAAATGGCCCCATAGGGGCCATTTGATTTTTATTAACATTCCAAATTTATGTAAATAAAAAATAGCCGCATCACTCATGAGAATGATACGGCCATAATTGTCTCTGAACGAGGGGAAACGGTTCTTATCCTGCCCAATGTCCCGCAAGCGAGAGAGGAGCAATTACCCGTTTAGGAGTTCTCTATGAGAACTCACCCTGTCGTTCTGTCGGGATGTGTTCCGAGAATTTCCCGCGCGCTACGGCCTTTACTAGAGAATTCTTTTTTGAAGGCCTCGTCGAACATTTCGCGAGAGATTTCCTCCAAGAATTCCATTGCCTCCTCAACAGGAATGTCAATCTTTTTGGCTTCGTTTGCGACTTCTCGACGCATATTCGGTTTGATCCGAATGCCTTCCTCTCGCATCCTCTGCTTGAAAAGCAAAAGCGCGATCTGCCCTTTTCTGATCTCGTCCATGATAAACCCCCTTTTTGCTCTGCCTGCCATTACTGGTTCAGGACTTACGAGCTAAAAAGAACTTGATAGTAGCCTAACATTTTAGACTATTTTTGTCAAGCCCCTAGCGTGGCGTTGCGTTCTTTGACTTCCTGTTCGGCTTTGGCGCGCCAATCCCGGCCGGCGCAAAGCTCGTGATACGCGCAAAAATCACAGACAAAATTAATTATCCACTTCCCCTTTTCTTCGTCAAAAACAACGGGTTCGGGTATTGGCGGCAATTCATCCATTTTCCATGAAGTATTTAAAATTTCAAGTTGAGCAATAATGGGTTTAATGGCAGTTTCGGAATAATCCAAAGGAATAATCAGACGGTTCAAATCGTCCCGCGAAACATAAATCAGCCGGCCCTGAATATTGGAAAAATCAACATGAGACATTTCCGGGTGGCCATAGTTGCGAAGACGCCATAAATAAAAAAGTGTCTGAAGCTTGTGTTGCGACTGGGGTTGTTTATTTTTTAGTTTATATTTAAAACTGAAAGAATTGGTGGATTTAATTTCGTAAAGAACCGGTTTTCCGCCTTCATCCAGAATCAAATCTACTTTCCCGGACGCTTCATATTCCGGCGCCTCTATTCTCAATTGCTCAGCAACTAAATTTCCCGATTGTTTTACTTTATTGACTATCCATTCTTCAACTATTTTCCCTACCTCCATTATGCCCATTCTGCCCGGCGGAATCGTTGATGTCGGGGGAAGTCCTTTGCGGCGATAAAAAGCTCCTCTCAAACACGAATTTAAATCCGTGGCCCACCAGCTTTTTTTGATATATGGTTCGCGAATAAAACTTTCATTTATTATTTTGTCTAAAAAAGTGAAGGAGTCCATGCCGTTGTTATTTTTACTCCCGTGTATTTCGCGAAGTCAACTCTCATTGTTTTTATATACGGAAGATTGGCGTCGCGGGCGGTAAATTTTATTTCGCCTTTTTTCAGGCCATATTCATACACGTCTCGCGTAAGCCGGACATCATCAAGGCAATATTTTTTAAGTTCATCAATTCTCCCCTGCCGCCAGTAATCGACCGCCAAAAAACCATTAGCGCTTTTCTTTTTTCCCAGAGTATTAATACAAACATCATCCAAGCTAACTCTATGCCCCATAGTATCAACCACTTCTTTCATGATATCCAAAGTCGGAATTTTACTTAAATCAATTGACAAATACTTTTTTAATACCGGCAGGTCAAAATGGTCTATGTTAAAACCGATAATTAAATCGGTCTTTTTTAAAAGATTTTCAAAAGCCGGCATTTCTTTTTCGCTGAAAGTTAAAAACTTATTTTCTGCGTAGGAATAAACGCCGGCAACCGAAAGCAAAAGCTTGGTTAGATTTTCTTTGCCTCCGACATCGGAAAATAGATTCTGCGTTTCAATATCCAGAACAATGTGATTTGTCATAATATTTTATTCTTCTTCCTCGGTTATCGGCCCTTCAATTTGCAATGGTTCAATTTCTCCTGTTTTACCTGTAATTTTTACCACATCTTTGTCAATTTTGCCGAATTCTTTCGAGGCTTTGTTATACGCATTGACCGCCGTACCCAAATTACCGCCGAGCTTTTTCATATATTCATCATAGCTCAATAAATGTTTCTGTAGCATTTCAACATATTTGCGGATTTCCTTGGCGGACTCTTCAATTTGCAAAGCGCGCAGACCTTGCATTACCGTTTGCAGATAAGCAAAAAACGATGTCGGCGAAACAATAATCACGTGTTTTTCCTTAAAAGCGTATTCAATCAAATCGCGCGTATTAACTTTTATCGCGCCAACTTGATTGACTAACAGGTCATAGTAAATCCCCTCGGCGGGAATGAACATAAAAGCAAAATCCATTGTGTTTTCGTTTGGTCGGATATATTTAGCGGTTTCATCTATTCTATTTTTCAAATCGGCCTTAAATTGTTTTTCCAATTCTTCTTTCCGCCCCTCGTCTTTTTCCTGCAAAATCCGGTTGTAATTTTCAAGCGAGAATTTTGAATCAATAGGAATTACTTTATCCTGGACAAAAACCGCCGCGTCAACGATATCGCCATTTTTAAACTTATACTGCATCTGATAGTTTTTTGGCGGTAAAACATTTTTCAAGACATTCTCCAAAAAATACTCGCCCAGTACCCCGCGGTGCTTGGGATTTTTCAAAACATCTTCCAAACCCTGTAGTTGGTCCGCTACGTTCATTACCTGTTTATTTGTCTCGTCCAGTTTCGTTAATCTTTCGGTGACATCCCTTACGATTTTCGCGCTTTGGGCAAACTGCTGCTGAAACATTTTTGTTGAGTCGCCCATTTTAGTATCTACTTGCGAACCGAAATTCTGCAAAGTTTGGCGCATTTCTTTCAGTTGGTCTTGTATCATTAAAATCGCCTGATTTTCTTGCGGTTTTTCCCCCGATTTTTTCCGCAACAAAAAATAAATCAGCGCCACAACCGCGATGGTCATTGTCCCAAGTAAAAACAAAAGAAATCCTTGATTCATTGAAGCGATTCTAGCATATATTTTTAATATTTAACAATTTAAGTTAATATAAAATATATGTTAGTTGATTCAAAAGGACCATTTTATTGGATTTCGGGAATACTTATCATATCTCTGGCGGGTGTTATTTTTTATTTCCAATATCAAAAAAACGCCGATAAAAATTCAATTACCATATTTACAGCAATAAGACCCATTAAAATTCAGGTTGAATTCGCCCAAACCGCGCAGGAATTGGAAACCGGTTTAATGAACCGAGATTCGCTTGAAACAAATTCGGGAATGTTTTTTGTTTTTCCTGATGAAAAACCGCGAAATTTCTGGATGAAAGATACACTTATCCCTCTTGATATGATTTTTATTTCCAAAAACGGACGCGTTAACGAAATAACAACTCAAGAACCTTGCCCGGAAATTGGGGCTTGCCCGATTTATGAATCAAAATCGCCGGCGCGATATGTTTTGGAAATCAACGCCGGCCAGGCCGAAAAATGGAACATGTCCGCCGGCGACATCATCGAAATCCCAAAATTCTAATTAAAAACACCCCGCCGCGGCGGGGTGTTTTTGTTATTTTATCAAATACGTAAGCGTAACGTTGATTTTTATTTCCTGGCTGCCGGGTTCTATTTGCGGCGAAGGAGAAACACTAGATGCGCCGCCTTTCCCTATAGCCATTGACTCATAATACATTGGCGGTTCTCCGGAAATATTTTCATTGAAGCTGACTACCCGGCCTAATCTGAATCCCGCGAGCTTGCTGGTAGTTGAAGCTTTTTCTTTTGCCTGTTTTACCGCGTCTTCGCGGGCTTTGTTTTTCATTTCTTCCGGCTTATCAACAAACATTGAGATGGAATTTATTTGATTGGCGCCGCTTGAAACCGCCCCGTCCAAAACTTCACCCACTTTGGTTAAATCTCGAACCGTAACCGTAATCATTTGATTGATAATATAACCGACAAGCGTAGATTTGCCCTTGTTATATTCGTATTTGGGAGACAGGTTATAATTGCTGGTTTTGATATCTTCATCTTTTATTCCCTGGTTTTTCAAAAATTTAATCACGGCATTCATTTTGGACGTGTTTTCATTCTGGACGGAAATAGAATCTTTGCCTTCGGTAACCAAGCCAATCTCAACCTTGGCAGTATCGGGAACGGCTGTTACTTTGCCCTCGCCGGTAAAACTTACCGTCTGGGAAATATTATTGACTCCGCCGTTACGAAAATCGTTGACAGCGCCGACAAATTGTTTAAAACCGGCAAAAACCAAAAATAATGTCAAAATAGCAACAAAGCCCATAACAAATTTTTGTTGATAGCTTGAGAGTTTATTGTAATCAAACATATTATTAAAAAATTAAATTCTAATAATTGTTATTATAACACATTGCTACTTAAGCGGTAGTGGACAACTGCTTTCTTGCGATAATTTTTCCAATCCCTGCTCTCCTACTAATTTTTTATTATCAGGAAAAATCCAAGTTGGATAAGCAGTAACGCCTTTATCTAAACACAGTTTTGGCTCATCGGGACATTCAACATAAGGAACATACTGAAAAGAACCTTCAAAAGCCTTTTTTTCGTTCTGGCAATGAGAGCACCAAGCCGCTCCATACATAGTTATATTTTTTGATGCTAGGCATTTTGCAAAATCGTCATACTTGCCGCTGGCCGGGACCGGAGGTTTATTATAGAAATAAAAACCGGCAATAATAATCGCCAAAATTATGAATCCGATTATAAACAGCGCTTTTTTATTCATCGCAACAATCGACCAGTTTATTCATTATGTCATTAAGCGTCCACGGCTGTTCGCTTGCGGCAACCTTTTTCAGGCCGGATATGTCAATAAGTTTCAGGCGCAATGCCCAAAATAAAGAATAAATTTCATTGGCTTTTGCATACACTTCTTTGGCCTCGTCTTTTTTACCGTCAGAAAGTAATTTGGTGCCAACTTCCATCAGACGCATAGTCGTTCCCAAAAGATGTTTGGAAATACACCATGTCTCGCCTTCGTGCTTGCTGACCAGTCTGGCCAAAAGGGTTTTGCGGATTTCTCTTACTTCCAAAAGTAAGTCCAAATACTCCTCTTTTCCGGTTTTGGCGTTCGTGAAGAAAAAATGCTCTTCAAGAGAAATAAGATTCATAATCGCGATACTCAAATCCTCTTCGGTTGAAAGGTCAACCTCGCCGGATTTTTTCATTTGGTCTATTTTTTTGAGTAAATCCGATATTTTGCTTTGTTCAACATCCATGGCGCCTTATTATAACATAAAAATTATAATACCCAAAATAATCATTGCGATACCGCTCCAAAATTTAATCCTGATATTTTTATTTTCTCTCCATGCTCTTAATTTTCCGAGCAGTGTTTCATTACTGGCGATGAATAAAGTAATAACGAGAGGAAGAACAAAAACCAGATTATAAAACAACAAATATGCCGCGCCTTTTATGAAAGTGGAATTGTCGCGCAAAAAGCCCAGTATCATCAAATAAGGGCCTCCGGTGCAGGGAAATTCGTAAAGCCCAACCAAAACACCAAGGAAAAACGCCGTGGGTATAGAACCTTTTTGAATCAACGGCGCCATTTTTGAATGCGCGCTTGCCGAAATTTTTAATTTTATTGGGAACGCGGGAAAAAATTCATTTACTATGCTAATAACTCCAAATAAAATCATAATTGACGCGCCAACTCTTGCCATAAAATGAGGTGTGTTAAAAGAATAAAGCGCTTTCATCAGACCGAGGCCGATTAAAATATATATCAAAAATATGCCCGCAATATAAAAGCCGCCGACTTTAAGTATTTTGGAACGCGTGTTGCCTGCGCTAAATAGAAAAGCGATTGTTAAAAGCAACACCGAAAAGGCGCAAAAATTTACGCTATCGATAACGGCCGCCGTGGTTACGAGCGGTAAAAACTCTAAGAATGAAGGCATTATATTTCCTCCTCGTCTTCCTCGTCGCTTAAAGGTTTAGGCAAAATTGAAAACAATGGTTTGGACATGTTTGGTCTAGTATAAACTAACTCTTTATATTCTTCAACTTAACGATAAAAAATGCAAGCATGGCGCCGCCAATGAGCCATCCAGCAATAACATCGGAAATCCAATGTACCCCAAGATAAACCCGCGAATATCCAATCAGAAAAATAAGAATTATTGTTGCAATCAATAAAATTATTTTCTGCCATTTATTTTCACGCGCCCGATAAATAAAATAACAAAGCATTCCATAAAAAATAACCGACATAAACGCGTGCCCGCTGGGAAATGCGTAGCCGCTTTCCTGTATTAAAGCCAGGCTCGCGTCCGGCCGCTCTTTATGAAAAAGCAATTTCAGAAGTTCTTTTATTATTTCCCCGCTTATTAAAGCAACAACAAAAAACCCAGCTTCCCGTTTTTTGTTAAGCCTCCACAAAATCACAAGCGCGACAATCCCCAGCCCGACAATCGTCTGCCAGTTTCCAAGATAAGTTATAAATATCATAACTCCGTTCATAGCTGCGGGGCTTGGATTCGAACCAAGGTGACATGATTCAGAGTCATGTATCCTACCGCTAGATGACCCCGCAATAAGTAATCCCGCAAATTATACGTTCAGGTATTTTCGGACTGCGAACCAGCTGGAAAATACGCCCAAGATTATGCCCCCCAGGGCCTGGAAAAGCAACAGGAACCAGAAATTGTCACCAATGTAATTTATCATGTTTATTTCCGGCAAGAAATTAAGAAGTTTTGGTCCCAGAAAAGCGACAACGGCAACAATAATTGCCAGAGAAAAAATCGAACCGATAACGCCATGCAGAACGCCCTCTATAATGAAAGGTCCGCGCACAAACCAGTTGGAAGCGCCGACAAGTTTCATTACCGTTATTTCTTCCCGCGAAGAGTAAATCGCCAGCCGCACCGTGTTGAAAGCCACCAGAAATGCGATAAAAGCCAGCGCCAATCCCGCCGCGGCGCCGCTCTGGCGGAGAACTCCAATAATATTGTTCAGCCGGTCAATGACAATTTTATTTTCCGTGTAATTAATTTTGCTGATGGCGCTTTTTTCGGCGGATTGATTTATAAAGTCGGCAATTACCCCGTAATTCGAAGAATCTTTTGCCAATATGTTCAAGCTGGCCTCAAGAGGATTATCGGGTAAATCTTGCACCGATTTAATCAGAACTTCGTCGCCAGCGTGGCTTTTTTTGAAAATCAGCAGCGCCTGTTCGGCAGAAACATACTCAACACTGGCAATTTCTTTCATTCCTTCCAGTTTTGATTTCAAAGACAGGATATTGGATTCTTTGGTGTCTAAATTAAAATAGACGCTAACATCAACTTTTTCGGCCAACATGTTTAAAACCGAAGTTAAAACCACATTAGTCAAAAAAATACTGGTCCAAACGGCAAGAGTTATCGTCATAATCAAAACTGTGGCTGTTGACAACCAGCCGTTGCGCCAAAAATTCATAAACCCGGATTTTATTACTCTGTTTAGTGTAGTTAACATTCGTTTTTTAAAATTTAAAATTTAAAATTAACTCAAAATATACCGGCCGGGATTTTCGTCTCTAAACACAGTTCCGTTTTCCAAACTCACCACTCGCCTTTCCAAAGCGTTTATAATTTCTTTATCGTGAGTGGCTAAAATAACCGTGGTGCCCAATTCGTTGATTTTCAAAAGCAAACGGATAATGTCCCAAGTATTAATAGGGTCAAGATTGCCTGTCGGTTCATCAGCGACAATAACGCTGGGCCGATGCACCATCGCCCGCGCAATGGCAACTCGTTGTTTTTCGCCGCCGGAAAGTTCGCGGGGAAAATTATTCATTTTATCTTTCAACCCGACCAAATCCAGTACTTTACAGACGTCGCTTTTAATTTGCGCTTCGCTTTTGCCGGCAACTTCCATCGCAAAAGCCACGTTTTCATAAGCGGTTTTGTTTGGTAATAATTTAAAATCCTGAAAAACCGCCCCTATCTGGCGGCGCAATGATGGCAACTCCCTATTATGCATTTTAAGCACGTTTTGACTATTGAAAAAAATCTTTCCGCCGGTTGGCTTTTCTTCGGCAATCAACAGTTTCAAAAGGGTTGATTTTCCCGCTCCGGAACGCCCCACAAGCGAAACAAACTCTTGCGGTTTGACCTCAAAAGTAACATCTTTAAGCGCCACTGAATGGCTATTGTAAATTTTGCTGATATTTTCAAATCGAATCATTGTTCTATAGACATATTTTACCAAATATAACACCGACGGGCAAATTCTGGTTGAAAAATTGTGCGCCCAGCAGGATTTGAACCTGCGACCATCTCCTTAAAAGGGAGCTGCTCTACCAAGCTGAGCTATGGGCGCGTATTATTTTCTCTCTATGTAAAACAGCGCGAAAAGCGGCAGGACCAGCCAGATAAAATGCGCCAAACCGGAACCGAATAAAAATTGGGTGGCCGGCGCAAGTTTTATGATTTCCGAGCCGGCTTTCAGCGCGTAATCAAAAACTATATTCGCCCAAAACCCAGCGCTCAAAAAACTTAAAAATACAACCTGCACCGTCTTTCTGTTTATTTCTTTTCTTGATAGGCCGGACTTGCCCAAAATCCAGAAAATAAACAGAGTCAAAACAAAAAAAGAAAACGCTTTCAAAAATATTATTTGAGAGGCGTTAAACCGGGATAAAAAACCGGCGGGATAAGGAAGATATTCATTAAGTAAAGCGGCCGGATACGAAGCCAACAATAACACGATTGTTTTGTTGCGTCCAGCAAAAAGGCCGTAAATAAACACCGCCGAAAAGAAAAATAACAGCAGTAAAATATCCCAGGTCGGGTTACTCATTTATTTCCTTTTTTAATTCTTCCAAAAGCTCGCGCGCTTTGCGGGAAAGATTTTTGGGCATTTTTATATTCACCACAAAAATTATATCACCATTTTTACCGTGATGCATCAGCGCTTCGCCATTTTGAACTCCGGCGGGTATTTTCAATTTCACTCTTTCACCTTGCGGTGAGCCTGTCGAACCGCCCCGCACCGAAATTTCAATTTCGCCTCCCAGCGCCGCCGTAACAAAATCAAGATTTAATGTTGTCTGAACGGTTGACCAGGCGCGATTAAATCCCCCGCCAAAAAAATCCTCAAAGCCGCCACTGCGGCTTCTCTGACCTCCGCCTCTGGCGGAAAAGCCGAATAATTCTTCCAATATATCCGATAAGCCGCCAAATCCCTCAAAGCCTCCGCCGGGGAATCCTCCGCCCGGAGCGCTATCGAAAGTTTGCCCGAATCTGTCATATTGTTCTTTTTTTTCTTTGTTCCCGAGAATCTGATATGCCCCGTTGATTTCTTTGAATTTTTTGTCCTCGCCGCCGTTTTTGTCGGGATGGTGCTGATGCGCCAATTTTCTATAGGCGCGCTTTATTTCGCCTTCGGATGCGTTTCTTCCAACACCCAAAATTTCATAATAATCTCTAGCCATTATTTAGTCTCTTCTGTTTTCGGCTCTTCAACAGGTTTTACTTCCGCTGCGGGCGGATTATACATCGCTTGGCCGATTTTCTGGATTTCGGTTGATAATTCTTGCGATGCTTTTTTAATCGCCTCAACATCAGCGCTATCTTTTATTTTCTTTAGCGATTCAATCTTTTCTTCAATTGTTTTCTTATCTTCGGGTTTTATTTTTTCTCCTGCATCTTTAATTGCTTTTTCGGACATGTAAACCAGCGATTCGGCGGAATTTTTTACTTCAATTTCTTCTTTTTTCTTGGCATCTTCCTGCGCGTGAATTTCCGCTTCTTTTTTCATTTTTTCCACCTCTTCTTTTGACAAGCCGGTTGAAGCGGTAATGGTTATTGCCTGTTTTTTGCCGCTGGCCTTATCAATAGCCGAAACATTCAAAATGCCATTGGCATCAATGTCAAAAGTTACTTCAATTTGGGGGACGCCTCTTGGCGCTGGCGGGATGCCGTCCAAAATAAATTTGCCGAGGGTTTTATTGTCGGCCGACATCGCCCGCTCTCCTTGAAGAACGTGAATTTCCACCTGCGGCTGATTGTCAGCCGCCGTTGAAAATGTTTGCGTTTTCGCTGTTGGGATAGTTGTATTTTTTGCAATCATGGGGGTGGCGACATTGCCCAACGTTTCAATCCCCAGCGTTAACGGGGTAACATCCAAAAGCAAAATGTCGCGAACATCGCCTTGCAAAACTCCGCCCTGAACTGCGGCGCCAAGCGCCACAACTTCATCCGGATTAATGCCCTTGTGCGGCTCTTTGCCGAATAAATTTTTAACCGCGTCGGCAATCGCCGGCATTCTTGTTTGGCCGCCAACCAAAACAACTTCGTCAATATCTGAAAGAGAAAAGTTAGCCTCTTTAACGGCTTGCTTTGTCAGCTCAATAGATGTAGCGACAAAATCATGGACCAATTCTTCAAGTTTCGCCCGTGTTATTTTGGTTATGAAATGTTTCGGCCCGGAAGCGTCGGAAGTAATAAACGGCAAATTAATTTCCGTTTCCATAACGGTAGAAAGTTCGTGTTTGGCTTTTTCGGCTCCTTCTTTGAGCCGCGCCAAGGCCATCGAGTCTTTTGATAAATCAATGCCCTGTTCTTTTTTAAATATATCAACCAAATAAGTAGTAATTCTTTGGTCAAAATCATCGCCGCCCAAATGAGTGTCGCCGCCCGTAGCTTTTACCTCAATCGTATCATCGCCGATTTCAAGAACCGAAACATCGAATGTGCCGCCGCCGAAATCGTAAACAACAATTTGTTCTGATTTTTTCTTATCCAAACCGTATGCCAAAGCCGCGGCTGTTGGTTCATTTATGATTCTTAAAACTTTTAATCCGGCGATTTCTCCCGCATTTTTTGTCGCTTGTCTTTGAGAATCGTCAAAATATGCCGGTACGGTTATAATGGCTTCGGTAATTTTCTCTCCGAGCTTTTCCTCCGCGTCTTGCTTTAATTTTTGCAAAACGAGTGCCGAAATTTCCTCCGGCCGATACCATTTACCCTGCCCTGAGCCTGTCGAAGGGTCGTTCATTTGAATTTCCACGCCGCCGGAGCTTGATTGCTGTATTTTATATGGCAGCCATTTTTGGTCGCGTTGAATCTCCGGGTCATTCCATCTTCGCCCTATGAGCCGTTTCATTGAAAAAATAGTGTTTTCGGGATTAATAACGGCCTGCCGTTTCGCCAAAAGCCCGACCAAACGTTCGCCGTTTTTGGCGGTCGCCACAATAGAGGGCGTTGTCCTGTTGCCTTCTTTATTTTCGATTATTTTCGGATTTCCGCCCTCAACGACGGACATTGCCGAATTTGTCGTTCCTAAATCTATACCTAAAATTTTTGCCATATGTTTTTTGTTTATTTAGTTAATTGTCAATTGTTAAATGTTAAATGTTAAATGTTAAATGTCACTTGTAAACCTTTACTTTTGCCGGCCTCAAAATTTCACTTCCGACTAAATAACCTTTTTGCGTTTCTTCTGCCACCACACCTGATTCTCCCCCTTCTATAGATTCAATAGCTTCATGTTTTAACGGGTCGAATTTTTCACCGACAGTTTTTATCGCTTCAACTCTGCTGTATTTCAAAAAATCCTCAAACTGTTTCTTGATGGCTTCAATGCCCGCGTCCAAAGTTCCGGCTCTGTCAAAACTATCCATAATTTCCAGCAAGGGCAACAGAAATATTTTTGACATCCATTCTTTTAACTCCTTGCTCTGCGCTTCCATATCTTTTTTCAAATTGAGATAATCAGCTTTGGCGCGTTTCCAGCCATTCAAATATTCTTCGGCCTGCTTTTTTATTATTTCTATGTCTTCTGTTTTATTTTCTTCCATAATTATTAAATATTTTATCCATTAAAAATCTCCTTAAAAATTCTTCCGAAACTTCCGGAAAAATTTTTGAGACGCATTTCTTAACTTCTATAGAGGCGTTGATTAAATTTGAAACGGAATTTTCAAACTTTAACGCTTCGTCTTCTTCTTTCAAATATGACGGTTCCCAAACTTCTTCCATAAAATAATGCCAGCCGTCGGCCGTGGGTACACGGCCTCCGGAAGTATGCGGCTTGGCCAGAAATCCCAAATCTTCAAGAAAAGCCAAATCGTTTCTTATTGTAGCCGAACTAACATCTAAATCATAATTTTCGGCTAAAAACTCGGAACCGACCGGCTTTGCGGTTTTTATAAATTCGCCAACAACAATAACAAATATTTCTCTTTGCCTGCCCGCCATAGCTTTAGCGAAGGCGGGGCTGCCTTCCAGATTCATAATAATTCCAGTATATAAAAATTAGCACCCTTATGTCAAGAGTGCTAATTAGTTTTGTCATTTTGACCTGGCGGCAAGCGCCTGGTCACGATTGAAATAAACAACGCCATTGATTACCCAATATGCCTTCATTCACCGTCCCTCCTTTCTCAGTATTTAACAGTTTAATTATAGCATAAAAGCTCTATTCTTGTCAAGATGTTGGCGATGGCAAATTTGTGCTAAAGTAACTATATTATCAATCAATTTTTATAATAAAAAATGAAAATCATAACCGAAAACGGATTGACTTGGACAGATATAGAAAAGCCAAGCCAAAAAGACCTTGATTGGCTGAAAAATAATTTTAATATCCACACGATTGTTTTGGACGAATTAATCCCCGCCTCCCAAAGGGAAAAAGTTGAATATTTTGATAATTATATGTTTTTGGCGATGCATGTGCCGGTTTTTCATCAGGCAAAAAAAACAACCAAGCCGATTGAACTTGATATTTTAATCGCCGAAAACCAATTGATAACAATCCACAACGAACCGATTGAACCGCTTAAAGATTTTATAAAAAAATGCGAAGAGAAGGCTGATTTGAAATCCAAATGTTTCGGTTCAACAAGCGGCCATTTGTTTTATTGGCTAAGTGAAGAATTATTGAATTTTGGAGAAAGACAACTGGTTCATATCGGCAAAAATATCGACCGGATTGAAGACAATATGTTCAACGGGATGGAACGCGAATTAATCAAAGAGTTGCTGATTGTCAAAAGAGATATCTTGGATTTTCGTATTGCCATAAGGCCGCTTTGCAGAATATTTCACTCTTTGGCGAATCGAGGGATAAATTTTTGGCCGGAAAAAAGCGATGATTTGAAAATTTATTTCAACGACCTCATCGGCGATTACGAAAGAGTGTGGAACGAAATAGACAACTACACAGGCACTATAAACGCGCTGGAAGATACCCATGCCAATTTGCTAAGCAACAAAACGAACACCATTATAAGAACCTTCACTATTTTATCCTTCATAACTTTTCCGGCGATGCTTGTCGCTTCGATTTTACAAATAAATCCCGATGGTCGTTGGATTATCGCAACAACAATTTTATTTACAACAATCTTCATGTGGGCTTATTTCAAAACCAAAAAATGGCTGTAAAATTATATAATTTTTTAACCCGAAAAAAAGAAACTTTTAAATCTTTGCGTCCCAAGCAAGTCGGTTTTTACGCCTGCGGACCAACGGTATATGATTACGCGCATATCGGCAATCTGCGGACATATATTTTTGAAGATATTTTAAAACGGACGCTTGAATACAACGAATATAAAGTTAATCTCGTGGTAAATATCACGGATGTTGAAGATAAAATTATCCGCGAGTCGGCCAAAGCCGGAAAATCCATTTCCGATTTTGTTAAGCCGTATGAAAAGGCATTTTTTGATGATTTAAAAAAACTGAATATCGAAAAGGCCTGGAAATATCCAAAAGCGACGAAGCATATCAAAGAAATGCTCAAGATTATTTCCGCGCTTCTTAAAAAAGGACTCGCCTACGAATCCGGCGGTTCTATTTATTTTGCTCTTTCAAAATTTAAATCTTACGGAAAACTAAGCGGCCTAAAGAACCGAGAACTAAAGACAGGAGCTCGTGTAGATGTTGATGAATATGATAAAACAAACGCCGAGGATTTTGTTTTGTGGAAAGCCGCGAAAAATAATGAGCCGTCGTGGAACGCTTCATTTGGCAAAGGGCGTCCTGGCTGGCATATAGAGTGCTCAGCAATGTCAATGAGATATCTGGGTGAAACATTTGATATTCATGGCGGAGCTATTGATTTACTATTCCCCCACCATGAAAACGAAATCGCCCAATCCGAGGGAGCGACCGGAAAGCCGTTTGTAAAATACTTTATTGAAGGCGAACATCTGTCGGTTAACGGCGAGAAAATGTCAAAATCTTTGGGAAACATATTCAATCTCCGCGATTTAGAAGCAAAAAAATTTGAACCTCTCGCCTTCCGCTACCTGGCCTTAACCGCTCACTACCGTTCAAAATTAAATTTCACATGGGAAAGCTTGCAAGCGTCACAAAACGCCCTTAATAATTTGCAAGAGGCTGTAATAAAAATAAAAAACGG
>JAUSKX010000011.1 GCA_030646675.1 Candidatus Azambacteria bacterium
CTCAAGTAATAATAAATTAGAATTTTTCTCGCATATCTCCTGGGGATGGATAGTATTTTAGCGGCTCCCAGCCATTTCACAAACATATTGATAAAGTTTTTCATAGCTTTTTGGTTATAAGCTGGCGAAACTTATTTTCCATTCGCGCCCAGTCCGAAGGGATGTTAATATCCTCGTCATAAAAATCGCTCATTATATAGGGCTCTTGTTTTGAACCGCCGAAATAGCAGGCGGGTTTTTCGTATAATATTTTCGGCTTCATAACAAAAACCAAATCATTTTTAACGTAATATTTTGGTAAAAGCTGGCGGCGCGCCGGAGCGTATTTTACATTTTGATTTATAGCGTTGAGCAATTCATAACTATTGCCTTTCTTAACGGGTCGGACAATCCAGTAAGGATGATGATGGGCGGCCGATAATTCGGAAAGAGGAACCACCACATCGGGGTCTTTTTTCAGAAATAATTTTATCGCCTCGTCAATCTGTTTGGTGCTTCTTAAGGGATTGGGCGGCATCAGTAAGACTATGGCATCGGTTTTATAATTTTCGTTTTTTTGGAGCCATTCTATGGTATGTTTTAAGACAGGTTCCATCTGCGTTGTACTCTGGGCCAGATTTTTGGGACGCATAAACGGCACTTCGGCGCCGTATTTTTTTGCTATCTTGGCTATTTTCGGGTCGTCGGTGGTGACAATTGTTCGGTCAATAAACCGGCTTTTAAGCGCTGTCTCAATTGCCCAAGCAATTAGCGGTTTACCGCAGAAATTTCTTATGTTTTTGCCGGGGACCCCTTTTGAACCGCCCCGGGCGGGTATGATTGCTACGATGTTCATAATTTATGAAATAGCACAAAATTAAAAATCCCGCAACGAACGCGGGATTGTTTTTTATTCTTACATTTTCAAAATTTTATATAGTTCGCCCGAATCAATATAGTCGCGGGCTTTGGCGAAAACCTTGGCTGGCATTTCACTGTAATTAAGCGACTCTCCGGTCTTGGGATTTTTCAGAAGCTTTGTGGCGTCATCCAGCTCCAAAATGTACCGGCGCAGGTTTTCGTCGCAAACCGGCTCGCCGGTAATCTGGTTAAAATTGATTCCGAAAACCCTATGGAGAATTTTTTGGACTTTCGGCTGGCGCCCCATTTCTGTTCCCGGATACCAAGTAGCCGTAAACATTTTTTTGTTAATCGAGTCGGCGGATTTGCCGCGCGTACCATAAAATGTTTCCTGCCACTCAATAAAAGCTACGCTCATTTTTAGGTCATCCAGAGTTTCGGTTGGGTATCCCATTATCCATGTGCAGTTGGCATGAATGCCGGCGTTTTCACAATTTATAATGCCATCCATCATGACTTCTTTGTTAAGGATGCCCTTTTGCATCGCTTTCAAAACTTTTGGCGAGGCGCTCTCGGCGCCGAAGCCAAGATAGATGCATCCGGCCTCCGCCATAAGCGGAAACTCGGCCGACTCATCAAGGCGCGCGTGTGTTCCCCAGCGGATGTTTAGCGGTTTGAGAAGGGGGACCAAATCAACAACTCTTTTATGGTCAATAGCGAAATTATCGTCCACCATTCCGATGAAATCAACGCCGTATTTTTCAATATGCAGTTTGAATTCTTCGGCGAGATTTTCGGCCGAGCGCGCGCGATAATTTCTTTCGCCCTGCGTGCCGCGATAACAAAAAGCGCAATTATACGGACAGCCCCGCGAAGAAACGAAATTAGTGCTTCGTTTCATCGTGAAAGGAGCGGCCGAACTATTATTCGCGGAACCGCCCCAAATAGGATTGCCGATATAATATTCAAGCAATTTATTCCCGAAAACGTCTTTTTCCAGCAAAGAAAGGTCGGCAAAGGGAATAGAGTTCAAATCTTTCGGCCTGCTGCCTTCATAAATAAATTTAGAACTCCTGTCTTTTGTAATTTTCGCGTCATAAGCGACCCTTATAATAGCGTCATCGCCCTCGGAACGAACAATGCCGTTGAGCTCGGGAATAAAGCCGAAAAGCCCGGACTTTAATTCGGTTGCCAATCCGCCGCCGGAAATGAGAAAAGTATCCGGCGCCAATTCACGGACCGTTCTGGCAATTCTTTCCTGCCAGCGCAAAGTGGTAATCATCCCCGAAAGACCGACAAGAGTAGGCTCGCCATGAACTTTAAAATGCTGTTGGATAAGACAAAAAGCTTCGTCGTTTGTCAGATGCCGTCCGTTAATGCGATAGGCATTCAAGTCAATTATGGTGGCATTAACCCCATAATTATCCCGCAAATTAGTTGCCAAAAGCAAAGGCCCCTGTGGCATGTTGTTGGGGACTGCGGATTCTCTCAAGGGCATATTGATAAAAACAACATTCAAATCTTTTAAATAATAGGTACTTTTCATGGCTTTCCTCCGTTTTATAGTTAGATGTCAATGAACCGGTATTTATCGGACTGGATGGTATCATAAAGCAATATTTTTGACAAGATACTGGGTTTGTGGTAATTATATTGCGTTAAACAGACAGACCTTTGAAAACTTAAAAATAAAGAAATGAAGGAGGATTGAAGATGAAAAAGATTGGATTTATTGGGTTGGGAACCATGGGTTTACGAATGGCTAAGCGATTACTTTCTGCCGGGTTTGAACTGTCGGCGTATAACCGGACAGCGGAAAAAGCCAATGTGCTGGTAGATGATGGCGCGCGTTTCGCGATTAATCCGAAACAATTGGCGGAAAATTCTGACGTGATTATTACCATGGTTAGCGATGATAATGCCGTTTTGGAAATTATGGAAAAATTAGGGGCATTTAAGGGCGCCCGGCCGGGGACGGTTTTTATTGACTGCAGCACTATTTCAGTTAAAACAACAAAAGATTTGGCCGACAAGGCGGAATATTTTGGATTTCATTGGCTTGACGCTCCAACACTTGGAGGTCCGGCGGCAGCCGAAGCCGGAGAATTACCGTTTGTAGTCGGAGGACCAAAATACATTCTTGACCAAAATTTGGATGTTTTTAACGCTCTCGGCAAAGTTGTTTGGATGGGAAGAAACGGAATGGGCCAGGCGGCCAAAATTGTTCACAATATGGCCTGTGGAATTATGCTCGAGGCATTCAGCGAAGCAATTGTATTGGGTGAAAAATTCGGGCTGACAAGAAAGCAGATATTGGAAACTCTTTCAAACGGCGGAGCGGCGGGGCCTCTTTTAAAGGCCAAGGCTCCCAAATTTGAACAGAATTGTTGGAAACCGAGCTTCGCACTAGCAATGATGGCTAAAGATTTAGACCTAGCCAAAGATGCGGCAGAAAGTTTTAAACTTTCACTTCCCGCGCTTTCGGCAACCAAAGAACTTTATGACATGGCAAAAATGCGCGGATTTGGCAATTTGGACTCGTCAGCCGTAATTAAGGCGCTTGAAAAGGAGGTAACCCATGTTGATTAAAATCATTCCGCAATCAGAATTCACTCGCGTGTGGCAAACAGACATAAATTTGTATAGCAAACTTTCCTTGATTGCCGATATGTGCCGTATTAACGCTCTGTCAGCGGTTAAACGAGCCGGTTCCGGCCATCTCGGTTCAAGCTTCAGCGCGATGGACATTGTGGTGTGGCTCTACTGGTGGGAAATGAATACGATTCGGGTTGGCTTTAATAATCCGAATCGCGATATTTATTTCTCGTCAAAAGGACATGATGTCCCGGGATTATATGCCGCGCTTTTTTCACTCGGAATAATTTCGGAAGAACTTTTTCTGAAATTACGTCGTCTCGGCGGTCTTCATGGCCATCCCGATGTAAGCAATTTTGGAATTGAGGCCAATTCCGGTTCTCTTGGAATGGGAATTTCCAAGGGCCGCGGCATGGCATTGGCCAAAAAACATTTGAAATTGTCCGGACGGATTTTTGTCGTAATAGGCGATGGCGAACTGCAAGAAGGCCAAAATTATGAAGCCTTGCAGGGAGCGGCGCATTTGAAACAGGGCCAACTCACGGTGATTCTTGACCACAACAAAGTTCAGAGTGACAAGTTGGTTAAAGAAATAACCGATTTGGGTGGTCTTGAGAAAAAGTTTTCGTCATTCGGCTGGCATGTTGAACGCTGTGACGGCAATGATTTCCGAGCGCTTGGGAAGACTTTTGCAAAAGTTGACCGAGTCAAAGACAAACCCAAAGTTATTATTGCCGATACAATTAAAGGCAGGGGCGTTTCTTTCATGGAACACCCGTATGCCCTCAAAAAAAGCGGCACATACAAGTGGCATGCCGGCGCGCCGGACGACGCTTCTTATAAGGCCGCATTCAGTGAGTTGCTTCAAAATATTAATTGCAAGCTTACGCAATTTTCTCTTAGCCAGCTTGTTATTAAAGAAGTGTGCAATGAACAGTCGGTTCAGAAAAAAGTATCCGACGAATATGTTGTTAAAGCTTATGGCGATGCGTTATTAGAGCAAGGCACCCGGCGTGATGATTTAATTGTTCTTGACGCGGACCT
>JAUSKX010000021.1 GCA_030646675.1 Candidatus Azambacteria bacterium
GGCACCTCGATGTCGGCTCATCACATCCTGGAGGTGAAGAAGCTTCCAAGGGTTCTACTGTTCGTAGATTAAAGTGATACGCGAGTTGGGTTCAAACCGTCGTGAGACAGGTTGGTCTCTATCTGCTACAGGCGTTGATACTTGAGGAGCGTCATTCCTAGTACGAGAGGACCGGAATGACGGAACCTCTGGTGTACCGGCTGTCCTGCCAAGGGCATCGTCGGGTAACTATGTTCCGAATTGATAAGCGCTGAAAGCATCTAAGCGCGAAGCAATCTCCAAGATTAGGTATCGTTATAGATTCCTCGAAGATTACGAGGTTGATAGGCGATAGGTGAAAGCGCGGCAACGCGTTCAGCCAAGTCGTACTAATAAATCAATATCTACTCATCCCTTACATGAGCGTGAGCGCTCAATTTACAATTTTTAATTTTCAAACCTGTGAAAAATTAATCCCATTGTCCTGGTGACAACAGCGCGGTGGCACCACCTTTTCCCATTCCGAACAGAGAAGTGAAACGCCGTGTCGACGATGATACTTAGCCCTCGATGGCTGGGGAAAGTAGTTATCGCCAGGACAATGGGATTAATTCAAAAACCCCCGGCTACTGCCGGGGGTTTTTGTTTTTATGAACTAAATAGTTTATTATTTATCTTATATGGGCGAAAACAGGCGGATGTTAAAAAGAGTTTTTATTGCCGTTATTTATGTGGCGGTTTTTGCCGGTGTGGGAACCGGGGCGTATTTTTTATTTAAACCGGCCGCTCCTCCAATTACAGGCCCGACAATTTACCCCATTGAAATAATCTGGTCGCAGGTTTTTTCCGCCGGACAAAATTTATATTCAGCCGCCGCTAAAATAAAAAATCCCAATACCAATTTTGGAGCGAATAATTTCAGTTATACTTTTTATTTTTATGATGAAGCCGGGATATTGCTGGATACCTCTGCGAGCGAATCATATATTTGGCCCGGCGAATCAAAATATATTATTTTAGGGGGTATTAATTTATCAAAAAATCCGGCAAAAATGCAATTACAACTAGGCAAACCGGTATGGAAAGAAATCAAGAATTTCAGCGGAATTTCTCTATCTTTAAGCAATGTAAATTATGGAAAAGGACAGGCCGGTTCAGGCAAGTTTTTTGAAATTAATTTTAAGGCAAACAATGATACCCCTTACGACTTGGCAAAAGTTAATGTTTCTTCCATTGTTTTTGATGAAAATGATTCTCCCATAGCTGCCGTTTCAACGCTTTTGGAAAATTTAAAATCGAAAGAACGTCGGCAATTCAGTATTCCATGGTTTTCCGCTTTTTCCGGAGCCCCCAATAGCGTTGATTTAACTATTACAACCAATCTTTGGGAAACTCCGGAACTCATAGGACAATAAATTAATGCTGCAAGCGTTAAAAAAACTGGATTGGATTTTAATTGGTTCCATTGTTTTGCTTGTTGTTATCGGCTTATTGAGCATCGCTTCGGCATCGCAGGCGAGAACCGGCGCTTTCACTAATTTTAAAAAACAATTAACTTTCTCCATAATCGGATTGATTTTGTTGTTCACTTTTAGTTTTGTTGACTATCGTTTTTTAAGAAATTATTCAACGGTAGTTTTGTCTTTATATATTTTTTCAATTCTTTTGCTTGTCGCTCTTTTAATATTGGGCGATAAAGTTAGGGGAGCGGTTTCCTGGTTCCAATTTGGTTCTCCTTTGGGTGGATTTAGCGTAGAGCCCGTTGAAATCATGAAATATGTTTTAATTATTGTTCTGGCAAAATACTTTTCCGGCCGCCATGTTGATTTTGGCTTAATCAGGCACATAGTCATTTCCGGATTTTACGCATTAATTCCAGTGGCGCTTGTTTTGCTTCAACCGGACTTGGGCTCCGCATTTTTGATGATTATTATATGGGTTGGCATGATGCTCGCTTCCGGAATAAGAGCGAGGCATCTTTTGGTTATTTTTTTAATTTTTATTATTATTGCCGGTATATCCTGGAGCTTTTTTTTAAAAGACTATCAAAGGGGGCGCATTATGGCGTTTTTTGAACCTCAAAAAGACCCGCTCGGCCAGGGATATAATGTTTTACAATCAATTATCGCGATAGGTTCGGGCGGATTTTGGGGCAAAGGACTTGGTCATGGCAGTCAGTCCCAATTGAATTTTCTGCCCGAACAACATACCGATTTTATTTGGGCGACTATTGCCGAAGAATGGGGATTTTTGGGGGTTTCTTTTGTATTAATTCTGTGGGGAGTTGTATTTTGGCGGCTTTTTCTTATTGCCGTTAATACCAATACCAATTTCGCGCGGCTTTTTATTTTTGGGTTTATGCTTTTGCTTTTTTCTCACATTGCCATTAACATTGGAATGAACATGGGATTTTTTCCTGTTGCCGGAATACCTTTGCCGCTTTTAAGTTACGGAGGTTCCAATTTAGTGTCAACTCTTTTGGCTTTCGGCATTGTTCAGAATATTAGAATTAACATGCCCTCCTCCGCATAAAGCTACGGAAGGGCAAGTAAAAATATGGAGATATTAAATAAAAAAATACTGATTGTTGACGATGACGAATTTTTATTGGGCATATACGCGAAAAATTTTAAAGATGAAGGATTTGAAGTTTCAATCGCCCGAGATGGCCAAGAGGCGTGGGAAATAATTAGTGGCGGCAATGTTCCGGACATTGTTTTTACCGGAATTGTTATGCCGCGGATGACCGGATTTGAACTAATCGCGAAGATGCAAGCAAATCCGGATTTATCGAAAATTCCAACGGCCATAAATTCCCATCGCGGCCGTCCGGAGGATAGAGAATTGGCTCAAGAAATGGCAGTCGATGATTTTATTATCCAAGGATTTACGACTCCGGCTGAAGTTGTAAGAAGGATAAAAATGCTGCTTGGGATTCAAAATGTTTATAAAATCACTATTGACGCCGACAAATACGACGGGCAAATGTTTATCAATTTGTTGAATAAACAGCAAGGCGCCACTTGCGACCCGGCCGATGGTAAAGAGATTTTTTTGGAAATTAAACCAAAAACCGAAAAAGGCGAATTTAAGGTAGATATTAAATGTTAAAAAGTAAAGTAATAATTTATACGGATGGCGGTTCCAGGGGCAATCCCGGCCCGAGCGCTTTGGGTGTCGTTATCGAAGATGAGCATGGGAAAATTTTAAAAGAATATTCCCATTACTTGGGTGAAGCAACTAATAATCAAGCGGAATACGAAGCGGTGATTTTTGCCCTGCAAAAAGCCAAGCAGTTGAAAATAAAAGAATTGGAAATCAGAACCGATAGCGAATTGATAGGCAAGCAGCTTCGGGGGGAATATAAAATTAAAGATTCCGATTTACAGCCGCTTTTTTTAAAAGCTTGGAATTTACGATTGGATTATGAAAAAGTAAACATCAAAATAATTCCGCGGGAGCAAAATAAAAAAGCCGATAAACTGGCAAACCTGGAACTCGACGCAAAAAATAGGTTGTTCTAATTGAAAAACCCCGCATGCGGGGTTTTTCAATTATTGGCTTAGAAGAAAACTATAAGCCGGATTTTGTATCCCCGCTAAGCGGGAACGGTAATTATCTCTCTGGGCCCTAGATTGCTCTAAAGCTCTAGCGTCTATAACAGACTTGCACCCAGTAAGGATTTGGCCGTTTCACCTTCATGTTGCCATGAAGCTCGCCCTAAATCCGACTTGCATCGGATCGGGCGTCCGAACCCTTTCGGGTTCTAGGACGTCTCTGTTCGCACCTCTCGTGTTACCACGGCGGGTCGTTAACCCGTACGCTTCCCCCGCCGAGGCAGGGGTGGTGTCCGGACTTTCCTCCCGCCACAACTTCGCAGATGTTGGCGGGCAATTACCCGTTTTCTATTTTTAAAGCCGATAATGTCCTTTAGGGACTCTATAAATATACCAGTTCTTGGCTTTTAGCGCAAATTTTGCTAGTATGGAAATAAATTATGCTTGCTACTTTAAGCAATTTTATTAATCAAAAGTCTCAAAAAATATCATCGGCCGCTCTCATGGTGGCGTTTTTTGGCTTAATTAGCCGTCTTTTGGGATTATGGCGCGACCGGTTATTGGCCGGCCAATTTGGCGCTTCGCGAACTCTGGATATTTATTACGCGGCGTTCAAAATTCCCGATTTAATTTACAGCTTACTTATTGCGGGGGCTATTTCATCCGCTTTTTTGCCTGTTTTTTACGAATATTTAACCAAAGACAAAGAAGAGGCATGGCGATTTACCGCTAATATATTTAATGTTTTGATTTTTATTCTTATTGGATGTTCATTAGTTTTAATTTTATTCGCGCCCCAATTGGTTTATTTAGTGGCGCCGGGTTTTGATGACGCATCAAAGGAGCTGACCGTTAATATTAGCCGTCTTCTGTTTTTGAGCCCGCTACTTTTGGGTATTTCGGCTTTGGCTTCGACGCTTCTGCAGGCGTTTTCAAGATTTTTAATATCGTCTCTCGCGCCTGTTTTTTATAACTTGGGAATAATTTTCGGAATTGTGTATTTAGCTCCGCGCTACGGAATTTGGGGCTTGGCTTTTGGCGTTGTTTTGGGAGCGCTATTGCATTTTTTAATCCAAGTTCCGTCACTATTTAATATCGGCTTTCGTTTCCGCCGATTATTTAATTTTAAAGAGCCCGGATTAATTAAAGTGGCCAAGCTTTGGTTGCCAAGAACATTGGGGTTATTCGCGTTTCAAATAAATAGCATTGTTTCAACTGCTATCGCCTCGGCCTTGGCTGTCGGCAGTGTTTCCATATTTAATTTTGCGGATAATTTAAGATGGGTACCGATAGGAATTGTTGGCGTGGCTTTTTCCACGGCCGCTTTTCCGGCAATGAGTTTGGCCCACGCAGAAGGAAAGAAAGAATTGTTTTTGCAGCAATTTTCTTTGGCGGTAAAGCAAGTTTTATTAATTGTTATTCCTCTGTCTGTTTTTATCCTTGTTTTTCGTGCCCAAATTGTGAAAATAATTTTGGGCATAGGCAATTTTAATCTGCAAAATGTTCAGCTTACGGCGGCGGCCTTGGGTTTGTTTTCTTTCGGTATTTTTGCCGCCGCTCTTCTGCCGCTTTTCACACGCGCTTTTTTTGCCCTGCACAATACCAAAACTCCGGTTTTGATAAATGTTTTTTCAATGATTTTGAATATTATTTTAAGTTTTGGCCTTGTTTGGTATTTTGCCGGGTATACCAATATCGCGCCGATTCTAGGTTTGCCGCTCGCCATAACAATCGCCAGCATCGTAAATCTTTTATGGCAATGGGTCGCGCTAAAAAAAATTATTGGCAATTAGCATTAATATGAATATACGCAATTTTGTTATTATCGCTCATATAGACCACGGAAAGTCGACTTTAGCCGACAGGTTTTTGGAGGTAACCGGAACCGTGACGCAAAGAAAAATGCGCGAACAATTTTTGGACCAGATGGATTTGGAAAGGGAAAGGGGGATTACCATCAAAATGCAGCCGGTCAGAATGAATTATAAATACAACGGCGAAGATTATATTTTAAATCTGATAGACACTCCGGGGCATGTTGATTTTACATACGAGGTCTCGAGAGCGCTGGCTGCGGTTGAGGGCGCCATTCTTTTGGTTGACGCGACGCAGGGCATCCAAGCGCAAACCATTGCCAATCTTCATCTGGCGAAAAAAGAAAAACTGAAAATCATCGGAGTTATAAACAAAATCGATTTAATGAACGACCCGGAGAAACTGGAAGGCTTGAAACAAGAAATAGCAAAGCTTACCGGGCAAGAACCGGAAGAAATTTTAACTGTATCCGCGAAAACCGGGCTAAACGCGGAAATCATTTTGGAAAAAGTTATAAAAGAATTTCCGGCGCCGGAAATTGAAATGTCGGATGGAGATAAGTCTTTTCGCGCTCTGGTTTTTGACTCTCACTTTGACGCTTATAAAGGCGTTTTGGCCTACATTAGAGTGATTGAAGGCGAAATATCCAAACAAAAAACGATAAACGCTCTTGCCAGCAAATCAAAAATCCAAATTTTGGAAGTCGGAGTTTTCAAACCAGAACTTGTGACGGTGGAAAAATTATCTTCCGGAGAAATTGGTTACATTGCAACCGGATTGAAAAATCCGGAATTAATAAGAGTCGGCGATACGTTGGCTTCAAGCCCAATCGCCAATCCATTGCCGGGCTATAACGAACCGAAATCTATGGTCTGGGCGAGTTTTTATCCGGAGACGGCCGATGATTTTGATTTATTAAAAGATGCGCTGGGAAAACTTAAATTAAATGACGCCGCATTGCATTACGAACCGGAAACCCAGGAAGCTTTAGGTCGCGGTTTCCGCCTGGGATTTCTGGGAATGCTTCATTTGGACATAACGGCCGAAAGATTGAAACGGGAGTATAATCGAAACGTAATAATAACCACGCCGACCGTTTCTTATAAAATAAATACCCGCAAAGGAAAAATCTTGGAAATTTTTACGCCGGCCGATTGGCTGGATTCATCGCAAATAGAATCTGTGGAAGAGCCCTGGGTTAATCTTGGAATCTTGGCGCCATCGCGATATTTAGGAGGCATTATGAATTTAATGGGCAATTATCGCAGCGCCTATAATCACACCGAATATTTGGGCATGGAACACTTAATTCTGAATTTTGATATTCCGCTTTCGGATATCTTAGTTGATTTTCACGACCGCCTGAAAAGCGTTTCCGAAGGATACGCCTCAATGAATTATGATTTTTCCGGTTTCAAAACGGGTGATTTGGTTAAACTTCAAATTTTAATTGCCGGAGAACCGGTCGAAGCGTTTTCAAAGATTGTTTCAAAAGAAAAAGCTTATCACGAGGGCAATATGCTGGTTAAAAAATTAAAAGAAATTGTTCCAAAACAATATTTTCCCGTTGCTCTTCAGGCGGCCATAGGTGGAAAAGTTATCGCGAGGGAAACCATACCGGCGATGAGAAAAGATGTTACGGGTTATTTATACGGCGGTGATGTTACGCGGAAAAATAAACTTTTGGACAAACAGAAAAAAGGCAAAAAGAAAAGAGCGGCTTTCAGCCGCGTTCAATTGGATAGCGAGGTCTATTTGAAAATGTTCAGAAATTCTTAAAAAACTATTTATTCTCACGCTTTCTTCGCTCGCCCAGCATGCTCATGTTATCCTATAAGTGGAACGAACATAAAAATCACCATGGATAAAACCGCCAAAATGGTGATAAACAGCCACAAAGCGTTTAGACGTTTTTTAGTTTGATTTTTCATAAGTTATCTACTATATATAGTAATTAAAATGAAAGAAAAAGACAAATCCACAATTTACGAGCGTCTTTTGAAGTCGAGATTTTTTTTCATTTTTTTAATCCCGATTTTTCTGGCTTTAATATTGGGTATTTTCCAACAAATTTTTGACCGTTATCAGGTTCAGAAAAAATTAAACGAACTTAACGCGGAAGTCGCTAATTATAAAAAACAAATGGATGACTTAACAAAGCTGATTGAATACTATCAAGACCCGTCCAATTTGGAAAATGAAGCGCGGGTGCGATTAAATCTCAAAAAAGAGGGCGAAAAAGTTGTTATAATTTTGCCAACCGCAACTTCAACTAATGAAAATATGACTTCCGAAAATTACGAAAATATGCCGAATTACAAACAATGGTGGTATTATTTTTTTCCGCGGGATTAGTATAGTGGTAGTACGGTTGCTTCCCAAGCAACAAGTGCGAGTCCGATTCTCGCATCCCGCTTAAATGTGTTACATTATTAAAATAGGCCACCTTAGCTCAGTCGGTAGAGCAGCGCTTTCGTAAAGCGAAGGTCCCCAGTTCGATTCTGGGAGGTGGCTCTCGGATATGGAAAATATAAAAGAAAAAATTCAAGAATTATTAAACCGGAGCCGCTTTTTGGCGGACCGTCTTTGACATTGCCGGCAAAAAGAAAAGAATTGACGATTTAAAATCCCAGAGCGAAAATCCCGATTTCTGGAAAAACCAAGACGAAGCAAAAAAAGTCCAAAAAGAAATTTCCGATTTAGAAAAAGAAATTAAAAATTGGAGCGATTTGGAAACGGAAATCCAAGATTTTTCCGTTCTTTTTGATTTGGAAAACTCGGACGAAAAATACAGAACTCTGGAAGCCAAATTAAACAAGCTGGAATTTGTGACATTTCTTTCCGGCAAATACGACAAAAACAACGCGCTTCTGACAATTTCGGCCGGAGTCGGCGGCCGCGACGCGCAGGACTGGGCGTCAATGCTTTTCAGAATGTACAACCGCTATTGCGAGTCCAAAGATTGGAAAGTTTCGGTTTTGCACGAATCGCTTGGCGAAGAAGGGGGGATTAAAAGCGCCACAATGGAAGTTTGCGGAAATTATGCTTATGGCTTTCTTAAAAACGAAGCTGGTGTTCATCGCTTGGTGCGCATTTCGCCATTTTCGCCAACTAAACAACGGCACACATCTTTTGCCGCTTTGGAGGTACTGCCCGAAATAGAAGCCAAAGATATAGAAATGAAAACCGAAGAATTAAGAATAGATACATTTCGTTCATCCGGGCCGGGCGGCCAAAATGTTAACAAACGCGAAACAGCGATAAGGATTACGCATTTGCCGACGGGAATTGTGGTGGCGGTTCAGTCGGAGCGTTCCCAAGGGCAAAACCGGGAAAAAGCAATGCAGCTTTTGGCATCAAAAGTGCACGCGTTGCAATTAAAAAAAGAAGAAACGGAATTGTCAAAAACCAAAAAAATCAACAAATCAGCCGAATGGGGCGCCCAAATCCGTTCATATGTTTTCCATCCGTATCAAATGGTCAAAGACCACCGCACCGATTACGAAACATCCCAAATAGAAAAAGTCATGGACGGCGACTTGGAAGAGTTTATTGAGGCGGAGTTGAAATCGTAATAAATATAAGTTGTCTTGTATTTTGGGGTTTATTTGTGTTATAGTAAACCTATAAAGATATATAAATTTATGTCTATGTTTAAAAGAGCAAAAGATCAACTTATTAAATTTCTCTCAGGTAGTGAAACGATGCCGCGAGGTTTATTTGAATTGAGTCAGTATTGCAGGAAATTTGGTGGAATACATTTTGACTATAAAAAAGAAAACAGCGAGATTATCGCAATCAGTTCTGGTTTTAAACTTGGGTCTATTGTTACATCCGGAAAAGACGAAAAAGAATTGGACGAAAATATTAAGGACGCTATCTTAACATTTTTTGAGATTCCATCATCTTACAGTAAAGAGGCGAAAGTTTGTAAAGTTGGAGAGGGACAGAGAGAATATGCCATCGCTTAGTGAATTGCCCGGCGATATAAAAAGAAGAAAGTTCACCAAGGCGTTGGAACGCCTTGGTTTTGTTATAAATTGGACTGGAGGCAAGGGCGACCATTGCAAGGCAATATGGCGAAATGGAAAAGCACTTGTAATTCAATGTAAATTAAGAAAAGACGTTTTATCTTATTTATTGAAAGAAATAGAACTAATCAGCGGCATAACTTGGGAAGACATAAAAAAGAATCTTTAGAGCTTTAAATGATTGCTTTTTAAGCAGTTTTAAAGCATAATAAATAATATAAAATTAATCCAAAATATGAAGTTCAATCCAAAAGTAAAAGATTATTTAGACAAATATTCAGATGTTACTTTATTTGGTTTTTTCTTTTCTTGCTGGTGGAGATTCATGCTTATTATTTACGGAATGATGTTTATTATAGTTATACTTATAATAGGATTGGCGGCATTGTTTGAATAGAGATTAAAAAACTATGAAACGCATATTTGTAAACGAGACGGTAAATAAAATAGGGGAGAAGGTGAAGGTGTCTGGATGGGTGAATGTGCGTCGTGACCACGGCAAGATTATTTTTATTGACTTGCGCGACCGCACAGGACTGCTTCAGGTTGTATTTGCCGGTGATATCGTAAAAAAAGCCGACATGTTGCGTTCAGAGTGGGTTGTTTCAATTGAAGGAAAAATAAAGGAACGACCGGAAAATTTGAAAAATTCCAAAATAGAAACCGGCGCTATTGAAATGGAAGCAGAAGAACTGGAAATTTTAAATGAAGCAAAAACTCCGCCTTTCGAAATTGGCGATAAAGACAAAATAAGCGAAGAACTACGGATGGAATACCGGTATTTGGATTTGAGGGATTCTAAAATGCAGAAAAATCTGATTAAACGTTCCGAAGTTTTAGGATTTTTAAATAATTATTTCAAAAGTCAGAAATTTGTTGAAATAGAAACGCCGGCCTTAACCAAAGGCACGCCCGAGGGAGCGCGGGAATTTGTTGTCCCTTCCCGCAAACATCCGGGGAAATTTTACGTGCTTCCGCAATCTCCTCAGCAATTTAAACAGCTTTTAATGGTTGCCGGTTTTGAAAGATATTTTCAAATTGCCAGGTGTTTTCGCGATGAAGACAGCCGGGGCGACCGCCAGCCGGAATTTACCCAGCTTGATGTTGAAATGAGTTTTGTTGAAGAAAATGATGTAATGAATTTAATTGAAGAGGCGATGATTAAGCTGGCCAAGAATATTTTTCCGGAAAAAAATATTTCCAGCGAACCGTTTCCGAAACTGGATTACGACGAAGCGATGGAAAAATATAATTCGGACAAGCCGGATTTAAGAAAAAATAAAGACGACCCGAACGAACTAGCCTTTGCGTGGATAGTAAATATGCCCCTTTTTGAATACTCAAAAACAGAGAAAAAACTGGTTTCTTCCCATCATCCGTTCACTGCGCCCTCCGAAGCTTTAGCGAAGGAGGGCAAACCGGAAGACCTCAAGGCCAAGGCATATGATTTGGTTTTGAACGGCTATGAAATCGGCGGCGGGAGCATCAGAATCCATCAGCGCGAATTGCAGAATAAAATATTTGAAATTTTAGGATTGAAAGAGGCGGAAATCGAAGCGAGATTCGGCCATATGCTTAAAGCGTTTGAATATGGCGCTCCGCCTCACGGCGGTATTGCTTTGGGATTGGACAGGTTATTAATGATTTTGACGAACGAATCGTCAATCCGCGAAGTTATCGCTTTCCCCAAAACCGGCGACGACAGGGATTTGCTAATGGGTGCGCCATCGGAAATATCGGAAAATCAATTGAAAGATATACATATTAAATGTACCAAGTAAGTTTAGAAAAATTTTCGGGACCGCTTGATTTGTTATTGTCTTTGATAGAAGAAAAAAAGATGGCGATTGGCGAGGTTGTTTTAAGCCAGGTGACTGACCAATTTCTGGAATATCTGAAAAAAGTCCAGGAAGATGAAAATTATCAAAGAATCTTGGCTGATTTTTTGGTCGTCGCCAGCCGGTTGATTTTAATAAAATCCCGTTCGCTTCTTCCGGGTTTGGTTTTAAGCCAAGAGGAAGAAGGGGATATCAAAGAACTGGAAGAACGGCTTAAGGCATATCAGCAAATAAAAATTTTAGGCCGGGAATTGGGAAAATGGACAAGAAACAAGCCTTCGTATTTTGGCAGAGATTCGTATTTGAATATGCCGGTGGTATTTTATCCGCCTCAAAATATTTCGGCGGAGAATTTATATAAAATTTACGAATCATTTTTAAAAACTCTGCCGCAAATAGAAAAATTGGAAGAAAAGAACTTACAAAGAGTGGTAACACTTGAACAAAAAATACAGGAATTGAGAGCCAGAATAACCACGGCGGTTGAAGCGTCTTTCGCAGATATTTCGCGGGGGGTTAAAACCAAAATAGATGTTATTTTATCTTTCTTGGCGGTTTTAATGCTTTGCCGCACGAGAGTATTGGAACTTTCTCAAAACGAAATCTTCGGCGACATAAAAATTAAGCAGTGCGCTGAATATAATCAAAATGGATAAAAAACATATTTTAGAAAGTTTATTGTTCACTTCGGGGCATCCTTTGAGTTATAAAAAATTGGCCGAGGTCTCGGAATTTTCCGAAGAAGAAATTGCTCAATCGCTGAAAGAATTGGTGAGCGATTATGAACAAAACAACAGAGGATTGCGGTTGGTATTTTTGGATAACAAAGTTCAATTGGTTGCCGCGCCGGAATCAAAAGAGGCGATGGAAAAATTGTTCAAGAGCGATTTTGAAGAAGAACTGTCTCAAGCCGCTTTGGAAACGCTGGCGATAATCGCGTATAAGGGGCCGGTCGGTCGCGCCGCGATTGAAAATTTACGCGGCGTCAATTGCAGTTTTATTCTGCAAAGCTTGGCGGTTCGGGGTTTGATAGACAAGAAAAATAATCAGGAAGACGGCCGTTCTTATGTTTATAATATAACCTTTGATTTTCTTAAACATCTGGGGTTAAATAAATTGGAAGATTTACCGAAATATGATGAGTTAACCGACAAGAATATCGCAAAATAAAATTCCTTATCCCTACCCCTCGCTATCCCGCTCGGGGTGCGCGCCCACACCTAGAATTTTATTTCGTGATATTCTTGTCATATACACATGGACGAAAATAAAAAGTTTTATTTAAAATTTTCATTGATTATAGCGGCGATTTTTTTTATTTGGATTTCGGGAAACGAAAAAATCGCCGCTCCGGAAGCAGCTGTCAAAAAATTACCAGCCAATAACAAACCGGCCGCGCTGGTAAATTTTACACCCGAGATTACAAATATTTTTGACGATTCCAAAAATACTTTGCCGAGACGAGATTGGTCGGTGCCGTATCTTGAACTTCAGGCGCAAGCGGCTTTGGCCATCAAAACCGACGGTAGCAGGGTTTATTACAACAAAAATATAGAAACACAAAGGTCAATCGCTTCACTGACCAAGCTGATGACGGCCATAATTGTTACGGAAAATTATGATTTGGACACAGTTGTTGAAATTTCCCGAAACGCCGTTAAGAGAGAAGGTTCAAACGGCGATTTAAGGCCATCCGAATCAATAACTATTCGTTCGCTTTTGGACATAATGTTGATTGAATCGTCCAATGACGCCGCGTTTGCCCTGTCGCAACAAAGGCCTGATTTTATTTCACTAATGAACAAGAAAGCTGAAGAGCTGGGGCTTAGCCAAACGCATTTTATCAACCCCGATGGCCTCGATTCGCCCAATAGCCACTCTTCGGCGCTTGATATAGCGAAGATTTTCGGCTATCTTATTAATAGGTATCCAGAAACGTTTGAAATTTTGAAAACAAAAAACATGGTTGTTTATTCCTTCGACGGAAAAATAGAACACCGTCTCGCGAACACCAATGAACTTTTGGGGAAAGTTGACGGAATAGTTGCCGGCAAAACCGGCTACACCGATAATGCCGGCGGTTCTCTTATTCTTTTGACTAAAGACGACATCATAACCGTGGTTTTGGGTTCGCCGGCTCGGTTTGAAGAATCGGAAAAATTAATCAACTGGTTGAAAACGGCCTATATATGGGAGAAATAACAAGACTTTTAATTTTAACATCAGCATCTTTCGCGGTGGCGTTTTTTGCCTCGCCCTTGCTGACTCATTTTTTATTTAAATATAGACTGGGCAAACAAATCCGCACCGAAGGAGCGCCGATTTTCGCGAAGATGCACGGCGCTAAAGAAGGCACGCCGACTATGGGCGGAATTTTAATTTGGGGCACTGTTTTATTTTTGGCTGTTGCGTTTTGGCTTCTGTCGCTTTTTTTTGATGGAATTTTTGAACATCTTAATTTTTTAAGCCGTTCCCAAACATTTTTGCCGCTCGGCGCTTTGATTTTTGCCGCCATTTTGGGGCTCGCCGATGATTTGATGGGAATTTTCAGAATCGGGCCAAAGGGCGGCGGTTTATCGATGAAATACAAACTCGTTCTTTATGCGGTCATTGCGGCTATCGGCGCTTATTGGTTTTATTTCAAACTGGAGTGGAATGTTTTTCATGTCCCGTTTTTGGGTGATTTTATTGTTGGTTTCTGGTATGTTCCGATTTTTATTTTTATAATTGTGGCTACGGCGTTTTCCACCAACGAAACGGACGGATTGGACGGGCTTGTCGGCGGCGTTCTTTTATTCGCTTTCGCGGCGCTGGGCGCGCTGGCTTTCAGCCAGCGCCATTACGACTTGGCGGCCTTTACCAGTGTTATCATCGGAGCGCTATTGGCGTTTTTATGGTTTAACATATATCCGGCAAAATTTTTTATGGGCGACACGGGCGCGATGTCGCTTGGCGTTACTTTGGGAATAATCGCGATGCTTACGAATTCCGCGCTTCTTTTGCCGCTGTTCGCCGTTATTTTGGTTGTGGAATCCGGCTCGGTGATTATCCAAGTTTTATCCAAAAAATTCAGGCAAAAGAAAATTTTTCTTTCGACTCCCATCCATCATCATTTTGAAGCTCTTGGCTGGCCGGAAACAAAAGTTACAATGAGATTTTGGATTATTTCCTCCGTCACTGCCGCCATCGGCCTCATCATCGGCCTGTTGGGGAAATAGGCAAACATGTTATTATATGTTCAATGCTTGATATCCTAATTAAAAACGGGACGGTGATTGACGGGCTCGGGACGCCGGCGTATCACGCCGATGTGGCGATTAAGGATGGAAAGATTCAAAAAATCGGTTTCTTAGGTGAGCCGAGCGCCGAAACAACGATTGACGCCACCGGTCTTTATGTCGCGCCGGGATTTATTGATATCAATAACGCGTCCGACAGGTATTGGACGCTATTCAGCCATCCCAATTTGGAAAGCCATTTGCATCAAGGCGTAACAACAATAATCGGCGGCAATTGCGGTTCGTCATTGGCGCCGCTAACCACCGGCGAAATTATTTTGAACATTCAAAAATGGGCCGATACCAGCAAAATCAATGTCGGCTGGCTGTCTTTGAGGGAATTTTTTGAAGAAACAAAAAAGAAAGGATTATTACTGAATTTCGGCACATTAGTCGGCCATTCAACTATGCGCCGCGGCATTATCCGCGACGAGTTCCGCAAATTGAGCGACAAGGAATTGTCGCAGATGAAAGAATTGTTAAAATCCGGATTGAAAGACGGCGCGTTGGGTTTTTCGACCGGCTTGAATTATTCTCACGTTAAAATAGCGCCGCAAGAAGAAATAACCGCTCTTGTTTCAGTTTTAAAAAAGGGACAAATTTATAGCACGCACTTGAGGAATGAAGAAGAAGGTCTGCACGAAAGCGTTTTGGAAACGATTGAAACCGCCAAGAAAACGGAAGCGGGCGTTGAAATTTCCCATTTCAAATCGGTTGGTGAAAAAAATTGGCCGGTTTTTGAAAAGTGCCTGGAAACAATCGAAAAGGCCGCGGAAAATCTTGATATAAATTTTGATATTTATCCCTACGATTCAACGGCGACGGTTTTTTACACTTTTTTGCCCGATTGGGTTGCCGTCGGCGGCCGCGCCAAACTTATTGAAAATCTGGAAAATAGCGAATTAAGAGCGAAAGTTATAAGCGAACTTCGGGGCAAAGAAAACGAATTAAAAAAAATAGTTATAGCTTCCGGAAATATCGATAAGGTTTTTATCGGAAGGACGGTGGATGAAATCGCTGAAAATAAGGGCGGGGGAATCGTTGAAACGGTTATCGACCTTTTGCTCGCGTCGGAAGGAAAATTAATCGGTTTTTGGCCGGCGCTTTCCGAAGAAAATTTTATCAAAGCTCTGAAAAGTCCTCTTTCCCTAATCGCTTCGGATGGCGCGGCATATAGCTCCGCGGACGCTAAAGAAGGATTTTTGGCGCATCCCCGTTCGTTCGGGTGTTTCAGCCGGATTTTGAGCCGTTACGTCCGCGAGAAAAATATTTTAAGTTTGGAAGAAGCGATTAAAAAAATGACCGCTCTCCCGGCGTTGAAAGCGGGGATATCCAACAGGGGAGTTATTGAGCCGGATTATTTTGCCGATATTGTTATTTTCAATCCGGAACTTGTTAAAGACATGGCTACTTTTGAAAATCCATTTCAATACCCCATTGGGGTCAATACCGTGATTGTTAACGGCCGCGTCGCTTTGTCCAAAGGCCAAATTAAAAATCGAGCCTTGGGCCAATTACTGTGAAATTTAATAAAACAAAACCGAAAAATATTGACCGGAAGTTTTTACTCGTTCTGGGACTTCTTTTAATTTTCGGACTTTTTGTGCTTTTTTCCGCGTCATTCATAGTTGGCGCGAAGAAGTTTAACGACCCGAGTTATTATTTGAAAGAACAATTTTTGAAAGGGATTTTAATCGGAGTAGTCGGTTTTATAGTTCTTTCAAGAACGCCGTTGGAATTTCTCAAAAAATACAGTTTTTTATTTTTGATTTTTTCCGTCGGGCTTCTTGTTTTGGTTTTCTTGCCTCAATTGGGTTTTTCACACAGCGGTTCAACGCGCTGGCTTAATTTAGGCCCAATAACTTTTCAGCCGGGGGAATTGCTTAAATTATCTTTTATTATTTATTTGTCCGCTTGGTTATATTCCCGCCAGGGAGATATAAAAGGAATCAGCGGCGGCCTGTTGCCGTTCCTTATTATTATCGGGATTGTGGGCGTTCTGCTTTTGATGCAGCCGAATATGGGCACTTTCAGCGTAATCGCGATTTCGGCGGCCGCCATTTATTTTGTGGCGGGAGGAAAATTAAGCCACTTATTTATAACGGCATTAGTGGGTATTGTCGTTTTATCCGCCTTTGTTTTTTTTAAACCGTATGCCGCCCAAAGATTTAAAGTATTTTTAAATCCGCAAGAAGACACTTCGGGAGCTTCTTATCAAATAAATCAGGCGCTGACATCAATCGGCATCGGCGGAACGCTGGGCATCGGCATTAATAATAATATTGTTTCGCCGTATCTGCCTGAAACTATCGGTGATTCGATTTTCGCGGTTCTGGGCGAGAAACTGGGGCTTTTTGGCGTGAGCTTTTCAATAGCGCTTTATTTGTTTTTTGCCATTTTTGGTTATAAAATCGCAATGAAAAGTCCGGATTATTTTTCCAAGCTTTTGGCTACCGGTATTACCACCTGGATTGTGGCTCAAAGTTTTATAAACATAGCGGCGATTTCGGGTTTGGTGCCCTTAACCGGCGTGCCTCTGCCCTTTATGAGTTACGGCAGTTCGGGCCTGGTTGTAAGTTTAATGGGCGCCGGAATTATCGCTAATATATCAAGATTCACAAATAATGATTAAAATTATGCTTACGGGAGGAGGAACGGGGGGGCACTTATTCCCTCTGGTTGCCGTCTCCAGAAAATTAAATGATATTTGCCGCGTTGACAATCTCGGTGAACCAGAAATTTATTATCTGGGGCCGGGGTTGTTTCTTGAAAGCAGTTTGGAAAGGGAAGCGATGAATTTCCATTACTCTATTTTAATGACCGGCAAATGGCGGCGTTATTTTTCTTTCAAAAATTTTACGGATTTATTTAAAATCGCAATCGGCATAATACAGGCGTTATGGAAAGTATGGCTCATACAGCCAGACGTGATATTTTCCAAAGGAGGCTATGGTAGCATAGCCACGGTTTTGGTTGGCTGGCTCTACCGGATTCCCATTATAATTCACGAATCCGACAGCGTACCAGGACTTGCCAACCGCTTGCTCGCTCCATTCGCCACTTTAATAGCCGTTTCTTTTAACGAGGCGGTAACTTATTTTCCGGAAAAGAAAACATACTTTACCGGAGAAGCCGTCAGGGATTTATTTTTTGCGCCGCCGGAGCCGGAAAAAGAACGGGCGTTGCTTCATTTAACCGCCGCGAAACCGGTAGTTTTGGTTCTTGGCGGTTCGCAGGGCGCTCAAAAAATAAATGATATTATTTTGGATATTTTGCCGAATTTACTGGAAGCGGCCGAGGTCATTCATCAAACAGGGGATAATAATTATAATGGCGTGCTAAATGAATCGAGAGTGGTTTTAAGGGGCTCAACCGGCGAACAACTAATTTCATATCATCCGGTAAATTTTTTGGTTGAACCGGAATTTTTAGCCGCCATGCATTCGGCGGATTTGATAATTTCCCGGAGCGGCGCCGGCACCATTTTTGAAATTGCCGCTTCGGGAAAGGCTTCTATTTTAGTTCCGATAACAGATTCGCCCGGCGACCACAACCGCCGTAACGCCTATGTTTTTGCCGCTCAAGGCCGTGCCGAGGTTATTGAGGAAGCCAACTTAACGCCCAATCTGCTGATTTCGGTGATTCGTTCCATATTGAGCAATCCGGAGAAAAAGAAAGCAATGGAGGAAAAAGCGAAAAAATTTGCCACTCCCGATGCCGCTAGACTGATTGCCCAGGCGTTGTTAAACTTAATTCCACGTTAAAATATGTCTTTTTTAGGGTCTTTATTCGGAAAAGAAGTTATAAGAACAAGATTTGCTCCAAGCCCGACGGGACTATTTCACATTGGCAATGTCCGGACCGCTCTTTTTAATTTTTTATTTTCCAAAAAAACCGGCGGAACATTCATTTTGCGCATTGAAGATACTGACACCGAAAGATACAAACCGGAATATGAAGAGGATATTATAGAAACTCTCAAATGGTTAGGTCTTACATGGGATGAGGGGCCCTTCAAGCAAAGCGAACGCCTCGCTCTTTATGCCGGATATCTCAATCAACTTCTTGAAAACGGCGATGCTTTTTATTGTTTTCACAGCAAGGAATTTTTGGAACGGGAACACGAAAAACAAATTCAGGACAAAGAAATTCCCGCCCACAACTGCGAATTTAAAAAAGTGCCGTTGAGAGATTCGGAAAAACGCGTTTCCAAAGAAAGCGCGCTTGTGCGTTTCAGAATGCCGGTTGACTTGGAAATTTCATTTACGGATTTAATCCGGGGAAAAATTAATTTTAATTCCGGCGCTTTGGGAGGGGATTTCAGTTTGGCCAAAACGGATGGTCCCGATAAATTTTTACCGCTGTATAATTTCGCTGTTGTTATTGATGATTTTGATATGAAAATAAGCCATGTTATTAGGGGAGAAGACCATATTTCCAATACTCCCAAGCAAATACTGGTTGGGCAAGCATTGGGCCTGCCAATGCCTAAATTTGCCCATTTACCGCTTATTTTGGGCTCGGACAGGGCAAAGCTCTCCAAGCGGGAAGCTTCCGTTTCCGTTAATGAATATCGCGAGGCCGGTTATTTGCCGGAGGCGTTGCTGAATTTCATAGCTTTTCTTGGGTGGAACCCCGGCACGGATGAAGAAATTTTAAGTTTGAAAGAATTAATCAAAAAATTTGATTTAAACAAAGTGCAAAAGGGCGGAGCGGTTTTCAATACGGAAAAATTGGATTGGCTCAACGGCTGTTATTTAAGAAAAATGACTATTGATGAGCTGGCAAAAAAAGCGATTCCATTTTTGGAAAGGGACAATTTAATAGAAAAAAATAATTACAATCTGGAATATATAAAAAAAGTTTTATTACTTGAACAGCCGCGTTTAAAAAAATTGGGAGAAATAGGGGAGAGATTGGCGTTTTTTTTCAAACCGCCGAAATATGAGCCGGAACTCTTAATATGGCGCGACATGCTTTTTAAGGATATCGTGTTTTCGTTAAATGTAGCTCAAGACGCTTTACAGCTGGATGAATCCGAATTTACGCGCGACAATTTGGAGAAGATTTTATTAAAAGAAGCCGAAAGGGCGAAAAATAAAGACAAAGGACGACTACTATGGCCGCTAAGGGTCGCTTTAACCGGTTTAAAGGCTTCTCCGGGGCCGTTTGAAGTCCTTGATGTTCTGGGAAAGAAAGAAAGTCTTGCGCGAATAGAAACGGCTATAAAAAAATTGGCATAAATTATGAAAGCTTTAATAATTATAGCAATAATCTTGGGAGTTGCATTTCTTTTCTTTATTGCCAAAGCCGAAAGGTCATTGATTATAACGGGAAATGAAGTAATACCGGCGGGCCTCACTGATGTGCCAAAAATGCTTTTAGATAAGGCCGGTGAAATAAAGTCCGGGATATTTGGCAATACTGGAGCGGGCGGTGGCGGAGAAATAGGAAATATAATTACAGAATCGATTTCTACAAATAATATAATTACCGGAGCAAAAGATTTTATTTCCGGAACAATTAATAAAATAACGGAAACAATAAAAGCTCCGATAGAGGATAAGGTTAATGACATTCTTTGCCCTCAAAAGTAGCCGTATGTCGCAAAATGGATATTGTCCGACATGATTTCAATCTAAGCGGCCACTTTCCTATCGTTATCATTGCGCTATTTTTGGTGAAACAACAAAACTTATTTCCCACTTGCTGGGATTTTTTGTGTAAACTTTAAAGTAATAAGTACCGGGTTTTCTAAAAGATTGGAATTTATGAACCGACTCTTCTTTTCCGGAAGTTATCGTATGAACAAGCTTATTGGTCCCCTTTTCGTATATCTCCAGCTTGAAATAATCGCTTTGAATTTCCGGTTTTGGCGGAATTATATCCGGCGCCCAATAAGCAAAAATTTCTATTCTCCAATATTCTCTGTCAAATAATATTTCGGGAAGAGTTCTTGGGTTTTCCGTGTCATTACTACCGCCTATCATTGTTAAATTCATACTAAGCCATGATGTCATTGGCTCGGGCATGGCTAAGAAAGGGTCTTGAGGAGGAGTAGCCTGTACTATTGGCGCCGGCGGAGGCGGCGTTGGAGCCGGCGCTGGCATTGCTGCTGTTACCGGCGCAGGCGCAGGCGTTACTATTTCTGTTATTTTGGCTCGCGGAAAATTTTCCGGGTCGGCCACTACCGGCGCGTAATAAGTTTCTTGATAAGAAATAATCGCCGTATTTAAAGGCGGCGCAATGCCGGGTCCATCAATAATAAAGAAACTTGAAATGGAGGCCAGAAGCGTTGTGAACCATTTGAACATATTGTTAATTTAATAATACTACAATAATTAAATTTTTAAAACTCACAATTTTGCGCCGGCTTATATCCCTGCATTTCCGCTTCTTCCTTGGTGCCAAACCAAATTATATTTTCTTCTTTAATTCTATTTGCCGATGGGCAACCTTTCGGGTAGTATGCCGCGCCATTTATTGAAGCCATGAAATTGCCGCCTGTCAGCCCCATGGAGGCAGGTATGTCCGTTTGTGCCACAGGCAAGCCAATTTTGGCGTTTTTATCAATGATAATCTGTGATGGTTTATTATTATTAACCAAAAGTCCTGTTCCCAAACCGATTAGGAAGGCCAGGATTAAAATAATATAGATAAAGTATTGAGTTGACTTTTCGATGATATTTTGATATATTGTCATGACAATATGGCTCATACAAAAGCGGCCGGTTCCACAAGATTAGGCCGCGAATCACATTCAAAAAGGTTAGGTGTTAAACTCTTTGACGGCGAAAAGGTTGAAACCGGAAATATTATTATTCGTCAAAGAGGTTCCAAGTGGCTTGCCGGAGCAAATGTGAGAAAGGGCAGCGATGACACATTATACGCTTCAAAGGCCGGCACCATTAAATTCTCTACCAAGAAAACTAAGCGTTTCGACGGTTCAAGACGAATTTCCAAAATGGTTAAGGTTCAATAACTACCTTCAGCTCCGCTTCTATTCCCTGCGGCAGTTTTATTTTTATTTTATGTTCACCCATGGTTTTGAGCGGTTTTGATAAAATCTGGTTTTTTTCTATTTTTATATTGTTTTTCTTAAGTTCGGCCAATAAAACCGCCGGAGTAACGGAGCCGAATATTTTTCCCGACTCCCCTATTTTAGTTTTTAAAACTATTTTTATTTTTTCTATTTTTTCTTTTAGGTCTGTTACCGATTTTGTCAATTCCGCCGCGAGTTTTTCTTGCCGGCCTTTTTCCGTTTCCAATTTTTTTGTAACTTGAGAAGTTAAAATTTCCGCCAACCCTTTTTTAATAAGAAAGTTATGGCCGTAACCGTCGCTGACGTCTTTGGCGTCTCCCCTTTTTCCCAAACTCGGCACGTCTTTTAACAGGACAATTTTCATTTTATTGATTTAACATTTTTCCTAAAACTTCAACAGCCTTGTCCAATTGCGGGTCCTTTCCTTTGACGATGTCGTCTTCCGTTATGGCCACGTTATAATCCGGTTCCAGCCCCGATTCGGAGATTGAATATTTTTTTGGTGTGAGCCATTTGGCCACAGTTACTTTAATTGAAGAATCATTTTTAAGGGTAATTAGTTCCTGAACGGAGCCTTTGCCGAATGTTTTCTCGCCTATGAGTTTAATGCCGCGATTATCGCGCAGCGCGCCGGCTAAAATTTCCGCGGCCGAAGCCGTTCCCTGATTAACCAAAACAACCATGGGATAATTTTTTAAAGCTCCCAAACCGCCGGCTCTGAATTCCGTTGTTTTATTTTGGCCGTTATCGCTGCCAAAATCTTCAATCGCCACCAAGTCTCCCGTATTGAAGAACCATCCGGCGATATCAACAGCCACCTCGAGATAGCCGCCCGGGTTATTTCTCAAATCCAAAATAATGCCCTTGTATCCGGTTGTGGAAAGAATACTTACAGCCGATTGTTGGAATTCAAACGGCGCGGTTGCGGTGAAACTATAAAAAGATAAATGCGCCATACTATTGTCTTTCAGGGCTTCAAGTTTGGTTATGGGAACTTTTATTACAGCTCTTTCCAAAGTAATGTCTTTCATTTTGGCTCCATCAATATTTTTCAAAATTGTTAGAGTTACCTTTGTCCCTGTTTCGCCGCGAATTTTTGAAACAGCTTCTTCCACTGACAAATTTTCGGTTGTCGCACCGTTTATTTTTAAAATTTTATCACCGGCCGCGAGTCCCGCCCTCTTTGCGGGGGTATCTTCCAGGGGCGCTATAATAACCAAGACGTCTTTTTTCTTGCCTATTTCGGCTCCAATGCCGCCAAAACTTCCGCCTACATCCTGCTTGAAACTTTTTGATTCCGCCGGCGGGAAGAAAACCGTATACGGGTCCCCCGCTCCCTTAACCATTCCCGAAATGGCGCCATAAAGCAAATCGGCGTCGCTTAATTTATTTTTATCGACATATTTATTATGAAGTTCATTCCATGCGTCCCAAAAAATACCAAAGTCAAACTTTTCCGGTTGGCCGAATTTTTGGTTGATAATTCCTTGAATCGGACGGGGTAATTTTTCTACGGCTCCAAAAACGAAACCGGCTCCAAAAGCCGTTGCTATAATTGCCACAACAATCGCCAGATAAGTATATTTTTTATTTTTGTCAGTCATTAGCTTTTATGATATATAATGTTTATATTAATATAATATGGCAATTACGACCAAACATCAACTTTTAGCTTGGGATTTGGTTGAGGGCTTGGGCGATGAGGCGCACAAAGGAATATATTTCCGTCTGGCCAAAATGTATGATGAAGCGTTTTTAAGGGAAATTTTAAGCAATGTTAAAAGCGCGCGCAACGAAGGAAGAATCAAGAGCAAAGATTGCGGCAGGTATTTTATGGGGATTCTAAAAAAGGAATATGCCAAAAATATTAAAAATAATACAAGAAAAAGACCCGATTTTAAGAAAAAGAGCAGAACCGGTAAAAAATCCCGGAAGCCCGGAAATTAAAGAACTGGTCGCGGACATGGTAGCGACAATGATAGAAATTAACGGAGTCGGTTTAGCCGCCCCCCAAGTCGGAGCGTCTTGCCGTATTTTTACCGTTAATGTTGAAGACAAGATTTCCGTTTTTATAAATCCCGAAATCAAAGATTTTTCAAGCGATAAAATTCCTTTTGAAGAGGGCTGTCTTTCGGTGCCGAAAATATGGGGGCCGGTTGTTCGGCCAAAAAAATTAACCGTTAAAGCTTTGGATGAAAACGGCAAGCCGTTTAAAATTCGCGCTAAAGGTCTTTTAGCCCGCGTCATTCAGCACGAAATGGACCATCTCAATGGAGCGCTCTTTATAGACAAGGCGGAAAAATTATTCTCCATTGAAGAAGGTGAAGGAAAAGAAACAAGAATATGAAAGTTATTTACCTAGGAACTCCAGAATTTTCTGCCACTATTCTGGAAGCATTGATAAGCAGCGATTATGAAATCGCGGCCGTAATTACCAATCCCGACGCGCCGGTGGGCCGCAAACAAATTCTTACTCCATCGCCGGTGAAAGTCTTGGCAGAAAAAAATAAAATCCCGGTTGTTCAGTTGGACGAAATACGGAATTTCGATATTGATTTAGCGATAGTTGCCGCTTATGGAAAAATAATTCCTAAAAATATATTGGATATACCCCATCATGGGACGATTAATGTACATCCCTCGCTTCTTCCCAAATATCGCGGCGCTTCTCCGATACAAAATGCCATTTTCAACGGCGATAAAAAAACGGGGATGACAATTATGAAACTTGATGAAGAAATGGACCACGGGCCAATACTAGCCCAAGAAGAATCACCAATAGCCGATAATGATACTTACGAGAGTTTAAGCCAAAAACTGGCGCTCTTGGGGGCGGAACTTTTAATAAAAACCATTCCTGGTTATGTTTCCGGTAAAATAAAACTCATTGAACAAAATCACGCGGAAGCGACATATACTAAAATTATAAAAAAAGAAGACGGAAAAATTAATTGGTCAAAAAGCGCGGAAGAAATCGAAAGAATGGTTCGGGCATTTTACCCCTGGCCGGCCGCGTGGACGATTTGGGAAGGAAAAACCTTGAAAATTTTAGAAGCCGAGGTTCGCAATGGAAAATTGGAAATCAAAAAACTTCAGCTTGAAGGCGGAAAAATACTATCCATTAAAGAATTTAAAAACGGCCACAAAAATTTCAATGTGGCTTGTTTAAAATAAAGTCTAGGAATTTTTCGGAAAAAGTTTCAAACGGCTTTTTATGGCCGGTTTTTTTTCTAATTTCTGAAATATAAAGTTCCGTTTCCGATTCTCCTGTTTTAACAAGATTCGCGGAATCGCCAAATTCAAACCATTCATGATGGACCACCGGGGGTTTGATAACAATATCGGCCGATTCTTTTAAAATATTTTTTGCCAGCTGGCATTCAAGCACCGAAAACGACTGGTCTATTACCGAATACATATCTTTGATGTTTAACATTTCTTCCGGCGTTTCCAGCCAGCGGCTGGAAACGTCAACAGCCACCACAAACTCCGCTCCCAATTCTTTGGCGGCATCGGCCGGTACGGGATTAACCAAACCGCCATCCATCAATAATTTACCGTCAACTTCAACCGGGCTAAAAATTATTGGAACGGCAATGCTGGCTCTTATGGCGTCAATCAAACTCCCGCTTTTAAGCCGGACTTCGTCGCCATTTTTAACATCGGTCGCTATTGCTACAAAAGGAATCTTGCAATCTTCTATTTTAAAATTGCCCAATTCTTCTTTTAATTTTTCCGCGATATTATCTCCCCTAAAAAACGCGCCGCTTCTTTTTTTGATAATATCTTTTAGCGAAAAAATATCTTTTCTTTTTATGTTAAGCATTATTTTTTCAAGGCCGATAATGTCTCCGGTTGCGGCGTAATAACCGCCAACCAAAGCTCCCATACTGGTGCCGGATATATAATCAATGCCAATTCCGGCTTTTTCCAGGGCTTTTATAACTCCAATATGGGCGATTCCCTTAGCCGCTCCTCCGCCAAGCGCCAAACCGACAGTTTTGTGTTTTGCGGCATGTTTTTCCATCTCTTTATTTTATGCCGATTTTATGATAAAGTAAACCGCAAATATGGGAAATTTAGTTTTATATCGCAAATACCGTCCTCAATGTTGGGAAGAAGTTATTGGACAGGAACACGTTGTGCGGACTTTAACGAACGCATTGAAACTTGAACGCGTCGGCCATGCGTATTTATTCGGCGGACCGAGAGGGACGGGAAAAACAACAATCGCCCGTCTTTTGGCGAAATCGCTCGGTTGCGCCGACTTGGATTTGATAGAAATTGACGCGGCGTCAAACCGCGGTATTGATGAAATCCGCCAGCTTCGCGAGGGCGTAAAATTCGCCCCATCGGCAGGGAAATATAAAGTGTTTATAATTGACGAAGTTCACCAGCTTACCAAAGATGCTTTCGGCGCTCTTTTGAAGACCTTGGAAGAGCCGCCGGCACACGCCATTTTTATTTTGGCGACTACGGAAGCCCATAAAGTGCCAGATACGATTCTTTCCCGCGTTCAGCAATTCGCTTTCAGAAAATTATCGGCGGCGGAAATAATCCAAAAACTCCAGAAAATAGTTTCGGCGGAAGGAATTAAAATCAATGATGGCGCATTGCGGGTAATCGCCAATTATGCCGGAGGCAGTTATCGCGACGCCGAATCAATGCTGGAGCAATTGAGGGTTTGGGACGATAAGATAATAGAAGAATCCGATATTGAGGAACTTTTAGGCGCGGTTGATTTCGAAAAGGTTAAAATAATGACGGATTATCTGGGCGGCGCCGATGCGAAAGGCGCGATTGATTATGTCGGGACTCTGGCGGAAAAAGGAACCGATTTGGAAATGTTCGCCAAAGCGCTTGTAAGCCATTTGCGGAAAATAATGCTGGTAAAAGTTGACAGTGCTTTAGTAAATTTGATGGCGCAGGAATTGACCGCCGACCAAACGGAAATTGTAAAAAAACAAGCGGAAGTTTTTTCTCTGAACAGCATTGCCCAGGCGGTAAAAATAATTATGACCGCCCAAAACGACATCAAGCGCTCCCCCATCCCCTCCCTCCCCATCGAACTGGCTGTAGTAGAAATTATCACGCAACA
>JAUSKX010000024.1 GCA_030646675.1 Candidatus Azambacteria bacterium
GTCCACCTTTGACCAGCCGCACTGCCTCCATCTTGAATTCCAGCGTGTACTTGGCCCGTCGTTTCGTTTCTCTCATCGCTTTCTCCTTCAACTGATTTTTACCCATCAGCTAAGAAGTACGTTTTTCGGGGGCAAGGTCAGATCTACCGGGGCAACTGGCAGCAACATGGGGCGTTCGTCCCAAGAAATGTGCGCAGCCCAACCTGCAGCCGTCGGTATTTCTGCCGTTCTCTGTGCGTAGTCGCTCGAACCAAGCAGAACATTATGCAAACCGCCCCCGCGTAAGTGTTTGATTTTATTGGATATGGCCACTCAAATAGTCAAGAGACAAACAGAGAAGAGAGAAAGAAAACGCGGGTGTTTGCACCAAAAATGCCCAAGATGGCGCAAAGTCACGTGCGCAACACTCAAGAGACCGTGGCCGTAAGTGGTTGAAAACTTTGGGGATTTTGAAAAAGAAAAGCCCAACTGGAAACAGTTGGGCTTGAAGTGAATGGTGGAGAGGAGGAGGATCGAACTCCCGACCTCTGCATTGCGAACGCAGCGCTCTCCCAGCTGAGCTACCCCCCCGCCATCAACAAAGTCTAGCAACAATGGCGGGCAGTATCAACCTGGTTTTTCAGTCAAGCGCCGGGTCCGCAATCCATGCAGCGCTCGATCAATTCAGGGCCCAGATGCAGCTGATGGTTGAGGTCGCGCAGTGCGGTGCGCAGGCCTTCTTCGATGACCGGGTGATAGAAGGGCATTTCCAGCATCTCGGAAACCGTCATGCATTTTTGCGCCGCCCAGGCCATCAGATGCCCGATGTGCTCGGCGGCGGGGCCGAACATCTCGGCCCCCAGGAACAGGCCGCTGCCATGCTCGGCATGGACTTTCAGAATCCCCTTGTTGCGCAGCATGACGCGACTGCGGCCCTGATCCTCGAAAGAGACCACTCCCGTTGCAAAGCGGTCCTTGAAGTTCTGGTTGAGCAGCTTCAGGTTAATGCCGACCGACGCTATTTGGGGGTCGGTGAAGACCACTGCCAGCGGTGTGCGGCGCAAGCCGGGCCGGATGTCGGGAAAGCGGCCCGCATTCTCGCCGGCAATGCGACCCTGATCCGCTGCTTCGTGCAAGAGGGGGTGATCGTTGCTGGCATCGCCGGCAATAAAGATCGCGCTGTTGCCGCACTGCAGCGTGTAGCGGTCAAACAGCGGCACGCCGCGTTCGTTCAGTTGCAGCCCGGTGTTCTGCAACGCCAGTTTGGTGACATCAGGCGCCCGACCGGTCGCCGCCAGCACATACTCAAACGGCTCGGTCTGCCAGGCGCCGTCTCGATGCCGGTAGTTGACGTCGACTCCGGTGGCCGTTTCTCTGGCTGATTTCACCTCGGCCGATGCGTCCAGATAAAGTTCTTCATTGAAGACCGTGTTGGCGTAGTCGCGAATCTGCGAGTCTTGAATGCCTGCAATGCCACCGCCGACGCCGAACACCTTGACCTTCACACCCAGGCGGCTCATGGCCTGCGCCAGTTCCATTCCCAATACGCCAGGACCGAACACCGCTAGACTGGTTGGCAGGGTGGCCAATTCGAAAATGTTTTCATTGGTCAGCAAGCGCGCGCTGCTTAATTCCTTCAGCACCGGCGGCAGGATGGGAATGCTGCCGGTGGCGATCACGATGCGCTTGGCGTATATCAGTTGGCCCTGTTCCGTGACCAAGGTACTGGCATCCTGAAAATGCACCTGGGCCGCTAAACGGTCGCCCGGCGCAAGGGAGTCCACTGACTCCAGCACGAGCCCGACAAAACGATCGCGTTCGCGCTGCACGCGCGCCATCACCGCCGCGCCGTCAATCGTGACCTGCTTCACCCGCACCCCAAACGGCTCGGCATGGCGCGCCTGGTGCGCGGCCTCAGCTGCGGCAATCAGCAATTTGCTGGGCATGCAACCGACGCGCGCGCAAGTCGTCCCAAAGGCACCGCCTTCGATCAGCAGAACGGAATCGGTATGCTTTCGGGCGGCGAGAAAGGCCCCCATGCCGGCGGTGCCGGCACCAATGACGGCGACATTGACATGCATTGTTTTCACGGCAGGTTTGCTCTTGATGAGGCCTAGTTACTTGGACAACCAGAGGGCCAGCTCGTCGGCGCCGCCGATGTGAGCACCGTCGATATAGACCTGCGGTGTCGTGCCGCGTCCGCTCACCGCTTGCAGCGAGCTGTAGCTGATGCCGTGGCTGCCCAATTCGATTTCTTCAAAACGATAACCCTTGTCCTTGAGCATCTTGCGTGCGCGCGCGCAATGCGGGCAGCCGGGCTTGCCGAAGAAGGTGACGCGCGGCGGGGGACTGGCCTGGGGGTTGATGTAGTTCAGCATGGTGTCGGCGTCCGACACCTTGAAGGGATCGCCTGGTTCCTCAGGCTCGATGAACATCTTTTCAATCACGCCATCCTTCACCAGCATGGAATAGCGCCAACTGCGCTTGCCCAGGCCGATGTCCGACTTGTCCACCAACAGACCCATGCCCGTGCTGAACTCTCCGTTGCCATCGGGCAGGAAGTAGATGCTTTCGGCGTTCTGCGCCTCCTGCCAGGTCTCCATCACGAAGGGGTCATTGACTGACAGACAAATAATGCTGTCTATCCCATTTGCCTTGAGCACGCCAGCCAGCTCGTTGTAACGTGGCAGGTGGGTGCTTGAACAGGTGGGTGTGAAGGCGCCGGGCAGCGCGAACAGCACCACCGTTTTTCCCTTGAACAAGGCGTCGCTGTTGACTTTCTGCCATTCATCATTGATACGGATCTGGAAAGTGACGTTGGGTACTTTTTGACCTTCGCGTGAATTCAGCATGGTTTCTTTCTCGGGCAAGTCGTGGGGTTGAAGTCATGCAGCGTAGCCCTCGGTGGCGGGCATGTCTGTTCGCCAGCGAACCAAGTCTTGGCCGGATCGTCCATTTTGGATTTACCATGGCGCCATGGAACCATGAAAGGGTCTAGCCATGCACATCAGCGACCAGGACTATTTCCGGAGCTGCGTTGCCAAGGAGCGCCAGCTGGCACGGCTGCTGGGCCATGACCATATTGAAGAGTGTTATGAAAGCGCTGGAACTCTCTGGGATAACGCCCAGGCCCTGCCCAAGTGGACCCGTGACTGGAATGCTTGCGGGCCGTTGATGACGCAGTACGACATTGCGATCGACTACGGCAAGGAGCCTGGACAGGAGGGGAGCAACTTTGCGACCATCGGGTCAACCGTGGTCCACTTCTCGGACCATCCGACGAAGGACCGGGCCATCATGTACGGCATCGTCAAGGAGCTCATTTTTCGCCTGGAGCATCACAAGGCTGTCCCGCTGAAATAGCCGGGGCGGTTCAGGATGGCAGCCGATGTGCCCGTGTGGCATCATCAAACTTGCCCGCCACCCGAACCCCACTACCCTGAGACATCCATGTTTTACGCCGTGCTCAAAACCATTCACCTGCTGTCCGTCATTGTCTGGATTGGTGGCATGGTGTTTGCCCAGTTCTTTTTGCGCCCGGCTGTTGCCACACTGGCGCCGCCCGAGCGGGTGCGCCTGATGCATGCCGTGATGGGCCGGTTCCTTAACGCCGTGCTGGTGGCCGCCGGACTGATCCTGGGCAGCGGCATCTGGATGATAGGCCGCATTGCACGCCAGACCGCGCAATCCGGGCTCAAGTTCAATATGCCGCTCGAATGGATGGCGATGGCGGTCCTGGGCCTGGTGATGATGGTTATTCTGGGCCACATCCGCTTTGCCCTTTACAAGCGCCTGACGCGCGCGGTGGCGGATGCTGTCTGGCCGGCCGCCGGTGCCGCATTGGCCAGCATACGAACCTGGGTGATGGTTAATCTGGGCATCGGCGTGGTGATTGTGGCGGTCACGGTGCTGGGCGCATCAAGCTGATGCGCCGCCCATGAATCCGGACGCGAAACAACTCTGGCGCGCGCCGCGCTGGGCGCTGGCGGTGTTGCTGGCGGTGCTGGGCATGCTCGGCCCGTTTTCGATCGACACCTATATTCCCGCTTTTTCGGGCATCGCCCAGTCGCTTGGCGCAACGCCGGTGCAGATGCAGCAAACCCTGTCGGCCTACCTGTTCGGCTTTGCTTTCATGAGCCTGTTTCATGGCGCGATTTCCGACAGCGTGGGGCGCCGGCCGGTGGTGCTGTGGGGCCTGGCGGCCTTCACGCTGGCGTCGGCGGGTTGCGCCCTGGCGCAGAGCATCGGCCAGTTGGTGTTTTTCCGGGCCATGCAGGGCTTGAGCACCGGCGCTGGCATCGTGGTGGCGCGCGCCGTGGTGCGCGACATGTTCGCACCGGCCCAGGCGCAAAAAGTGATGAGCCAGATCACGATTTATTTCGGGGTCGCCCCGGCGATTGCGCCGATGATGGGCGGCTGGCTGTTCGTGCATCTCGGCTGGCACAGCATCTTCTGGTTTTTGACCGGTGTCGGCGTCGTGCTGTGGGTTGCCAATTACAAATTGCTGCCCGAGACCCTGCACCTGACCCAGCGCCAGCCGTTCAACGCTCGCAACCTGCTGCAGGGCTATTGGCAACTGGGGTTGGATCCTCGCTTCTTGCTGCTGGCGCTGGCCAGTGGCGTGCCTTTTAATGGCATGTTTCTTTATGTGCTGTCGGCGCCTGCTTTCCTCGGGGACCACCTGGGCCTGGCACCGACGCAATTTTTTTGGTTTTTTGTGCTCAGCATCAGCGGCATCATGAGCGGCGCCTGGGTCAGTGGCCGCATGGCCGGCAAGCTGGCACCGAAGCAGCAGATCAAGTACGGATTCGTCATCATGTTGCTGATCGCCGTGATCAATCTGGTGGCCAATCTGCTGTTCAGGGCCGATGCGTCATGGGCGATCTTCCCGATTGCCATTTTTGCGTTCGGCTGGGCCATGATGGTGCCGGTGGTGACCCTGCTGGTGCTTGACCTGCACCCTGATCGGCGTGGCATGGCCTCCAGTCTGCAGGCCTTTGTTGCCTCCATGGCCAATGGCCTGGTGGCGGGGGTTATCGCGCCGCTGGTCATGCATTCCACGGTCTGGCTGGCGGTCGCTTCACTGACCATGCTGGGTGTGGGTCTGTTCGCTTGGTTGCTGGTCCATCGGCGCTGGCCGGAGATTGGAAGAACGGTCGGTCATGCCTCTGAATGAGGCGCCCGATCACTGGGTTTTCGCGGGAAGCTGCAGGACCACGTCGATGCGCCGCTGAAGGCGTGCCGCCGCATCCAGGTCGCCGCCATCCGTCGCGCGCTTGAGCTGCACCCCGAGCCAGGCCAGCAAGGGGCGACGCCAGCCTTGGGCTGAGGCGGTCTCCGTCGCGGTTGCCATGTCGGCCGGGCTCAGGCGACTGTTTTGCAGCAACACACCGGCCGCCACCAGGCGCGCCAGCGGATCCTCGAAGGTGTCGAGCATGGCGGGCGTTGGCGCGGCGTTGGCCGGTCCTTTCTTGGCTTCACTGGCCGCCGCCTTCAGGACCAGCGCACGGTGCGGCGCGGGCAGCAGCGCGGGGTCCAGGCCGGTCCAGCGCCCGCTTAGGTAAGTGGCGTAGGCCTGCTCAGCGGGCTGGGCATCGCGCGCCAGTGTTTGGTAAGCGGCGCAGTCGTCAAACTCCAGACTGGCGACGCGCACGGCGCAGCGTGTCAGTTCGGCGCGGGCCAGAAAATCAGCGCGGCCGGTGCTGGCAATTTCCGATTTGGCGCGGGCAAATTCGAAGTCAGCCAGGCGGCTGTTGCCACTCAGGTAAGCCGCTGAAAAACCCTTGAGCGCGGAAAAGGCATTGGCTTGCCAGTCGGGGGGCGGGGGCTTGCTGGCGCAGGCGCTTAGAAGCAGGGCGCTGAGCAGGAGGATGATCCTGTGCGTGGCGCTGCTCTTGTGCGGGTTTAGGTTGGTTTGTTTGGGTGAAAGCATTTCGTTTTCAAATTGACCGATCAGGATGACCTTGCCCCTGGAATCCGTATCCCATAACCGAGCTCATGAGTTGGCTTGTTTGGGCTGGGCCGCAAGCCAGTTTTGCTCGAACTGCATCGGTCTGACGTAGGTCAGCGTCGAATGCAGCCGAGCACGGTTATACCAGAGCAGCCAGGTGATGATCTCGTCCTTGGCGTGGCGGCGGGTCTTGAACCGTTGCCCGTGCAACCGTTCGACCTTCAAGGAGCCGAACAGCGTCTCGCTGCAGGCGTTATCCCAGCAGTTGCCACGTCGACTCATTGAACTGGTGATGCCGTATTCGGTCAGCACGTCCCTGAAGTGGCGGCTAGCGTATTGGCTGCCACGGTCGCTGTGGAAGATCAGCCCAGCCTGCTTGCTCGGGTGCCGTTTGAACCACGCCATGCGCAGCGCGTCGATCACGAGGTCGCGCGTCATGTCCTGGCGCAAGGACCAACCCACGACCTGACGACTGAACAGGTCAATCACCACGGCCAGGAACAGCCAGCCTTCGTCGGTGGCGATATACGTGATATCGCCCGCCCATACTTTGTCGGGCTCGACCACAGTGAACTCACGGTTGAGCAAGTTGGGCGAGATCGGAGAATCGTGTTTGCTGTCGGTGGTGACCTTGAAGCGCCGTTTGCCCTTGGCACGAATGCCGTGCAACTGCATGAGCTTTTGCACGCGCTCCTTGCCCACCGGGATGCCGCGTGCCAGCAGTTCCCTCCAAATGCGTGGCCAACCGTAGGCACCACGGACTTCGGCGGGGATGGCCTTGATGTGCACCAGCAATGCGTCGTCGCTCAGATGGCCGCGCGGATCTCAAACGTCGCGCAAACCTGCCGCACCAGCTCTCGTACACGCTGCGCAACCTCCCCCGTCAGAACCTTGTAGCGGTACTTCGTTACCCACACAAAGTGGTATTCGATTTGAAATACCGTGTGGCTTCCGTATCTATAGTCCATCTCACACCTCCAGCGCTTCCATTCTCGTAGCTGAAGCTGACCGGCTGGAAGCCGGTGGTTTTAACCTTCTGATGGAAAATAAATCCGGATTCAACCCCGACTTTGCCCCAGTGGATGCCAGCACCAAAACATACGCAGTCAACGTACAATTAAATTTATGAATGCAACTTTTGTTGAGCTGCCGCCCTTCCAGCGGGTTCGACCGGATTACCTGGACGATCAGGCCTACCGGCAACTTCAGCAGGAACTCATGGACAACCCGGAAGCCGGCGCAGTGATTGAAGGCACAGGTGGCCTGCGCAAGTTGCGCCAACCAGATCTTCGTCGCGGTAAAGGCAAACGCGGCGGTTTGCGGGTGATTTACTACTGGTGGCTTGGTGGCGGCCAATTTTGACTTTTCACGGTGTACGACAAGGATCAGGTCGATGATCTGACCGCACCGCAGCGCAAGGTACTCAAGCAGTTGCTGACCCGTGAACTGGAACACCGCCAACAGAAAGAAAGATGAGCATGATGAAAAAGGAACGCAATATTTTTGCGGAGCTGACGGAAGGCTTCGACGCCCTGCAATCGCAGCGCGAAGGCAAACTCACGTTGCGCACGTTCAAGGCGAAAAGCAACCCTGCCCCCACACTTTCGCCTCAAGACGTGGTGAGCGTGCGTGAGCAACTCCATCTGTCGCGCCCGGTCTTTGCGCGCTACCTGCGCACCAACCCGCGCACGCTGGAAAACTGGGAACAGGGCCGCGCCAAACCGAACGCCCAGGCGGCGCTGCTGATCCGCATGGTGGCGCAGTTTCCCGACATGGTGGCGCGGCTGGAGAGCGTGTAGCGCCGGATGCGGCCAATAGATCGCTGAGTCAGGTCCAGGAAAGGCTCTTCCTCGGTAGGCTCGTCAAACCGGGCCCGGAGTTACATCTAATTCGGTAGCAAAAGATGACCATTTCAGGCTGGGGCGATATGGCCAGTATTCTTGATATTTTCACCTGACGCCATTTAGTAAAGGGCTTTCTTCGCTTAGTGGGATGTTCGGCAAGCCTCTGATTCACACCGCAGGCAGCATGACCAAAATCGCACATGAGCTATCGATTCAGCCCCATCCAGTGAATGCGTGCTCTAGGCTGGGCACGGTCTGTCAGATTTCTCGAAACCTGGCACTAACACTTGAGCGAACCGGACCGTTACGGTATGCGACTAAAAGCCCAGAATGAAAAAGTGAAATTGCGGGTCCTTTGCCGCATGGCGCAATGGGTCCGGTTGAGCGAATGGTGGCATGGACGCACTCATTGGGACAAATTGACCGTGGCCGCAGCCACTCCTTCTGGCCCGGTATGCACCGCGCCTGCCGCTAGGGCATCGAATCCATCTGGCCATTGTGTGGATTCGTCGAAGGTAGCGAGGACTCTGCAGTCTGCAATCTGTGCTCCACGAAGGTCGGCACCTTCGAGCCGCGCTTGTCTGAGGTCACATGAATTCATTTTTACGTTTGAAAGGTTAGCGCCACGAAGGTCGGCCAAGTAAAGCGTAGTGTGATCAAGAATCGCTCCAGACATGTCTGCGGCCCTCAGGTCGCAACCTTGGAGCGAAGTTGCTGTAAGGTCAGTGTTCTTGAAGTTCGCTCCCCGAAGCTCTCGGTATACAAAGCTAGAATTTCGAAGATCCGCATTAGGCATTTCGAGACCGTTGAGTTTTTTTGCATCAACAAGCCCGGCCCGAATTGCTGCGGCGCTAACCGGCGGCGTTGTTGGCGGCTCCAAGAGACTGCGCTGCTTACGAACGGCTTCAGCCAGCTTTCGCTCTGCGCGGTCGAGTTCAACTGCAGATTTCGCTGCTCTGAGCCCTTCCTCGGCGACTACTACGGCTCGATTGGTTTCGTCGACCTGTCCGCCTACACGCTCAAGTTCCGTCCGTGCCCACGTGCTTAGCCTCGCTCCCTTAACGTCTGGCGTTGCCAAGAAGCGCAGCAGTTGGTGCCGAATGGCAAGTGGAACAACTGGGTCGAGCGCTCTATCAAGATAGTGGGTAGTGATTTGATGGCTTAGCTGAATCTGTGCCTCGCCAATCTTGTGTCGCTGCTGCAACCATTCCATTGCAATCTTTGCAAAATTGGCTATCGCAACGGTCGCTGGAACGGCTAAGGAAAGATAAGCAGCAATCGTTTGGGCAGATTCGGGAGTCATGAGGTAGGTATTTCCTGAATTTCGTTCGAGTGCTTTGCTGCTATCTCGGTGGGCTGTCAATTGCCGACTGGGCGCTGATTGGGGGAGTTCCGAATTCGAAATAACCCAATCAAACAGCCGCCCCCCACCAACCCACCCCCCC
>JAUSKX010000028.1 GCA_030646675.1 Candidatus Azambacteria bacterium
TTTCAAATTTAATTTTCACTTGGGAACGCTTGCAAGCTTCACAAACCGCACTTATTATTTTGAATGAGTATGTAATAACAATAAAACACTGCCAGAAACAACACTCCAACATTCTGCAGAATATTGGAGTGTTGAAAAAACATTTTTCAGAAGAATTTAAAAAATATATAAACGACGACATGGATATGCCGCGCGCACTGGCGCTTTTGTGGGAAGTAATTAAATCTGAAAAATTAAATCCAAAAACAAAATATAGTTTAATAATGGACTTTGATAAAGTTCTTGGTTTGAATCTAGGTAAAATAAAAGCCGAAAAAATTCCAGCAGTGGTTTTGAAGCTGGTAAAAGAGCGCGAAACGTATAGAAAAGAAAAAAACTTCGCTAAGTCCGACGAACTCCGCAAAAAAATAGAATCTCTCGGCTGGCTAATCGATGACTCCCCCTCCGGCCCGAAACTGAAAGGAAAATAATAAATTGCATGTTTATTTCCGATCGGTTATTAACATGCAATTCAACTTTTTACTATCTCATCAACCATTTTGATTTCGTCTGCGATGCCTTCTATCAAATCATGGTTTTTCAATTCTTCACAGGTTGCCCAGGCGTGGTTTACGCTTTCATGGTCAAGTTTGATTTCTCCGCTTTGGTATGGCGCGTAAAAACTCAATATGATAACCGGGATATTATCCGGCCTGATAAAGGTCATATCGCAAAGATAATTGATTTTGCCAACTTCAATGCCCGCCTCTTCTTTAATTTCGCGCCTCAAGGAATTTTCCAGAGCATAATACCAATGGTCGGAAGTTGTTTTAGGCGTATCTATATAATCGTCTATGCTTAACCCCCCGCCCGGCACCGTCCATTTACCCGGAAATACCTTTTTACTTAAACTTCTCTGAAGCAAAAGATATTTGCCATCTCTGTGAATAATACACGTTGAAGTGATTCTATGCAGTTCTTTGTCCATTGTTTAATAATATAAACAATATTTTTGAAAAATACAATTCACAGGTTTTCAACTTTTTTATTTGCGAAAATTCCTATAAATATTTATACTGGCCTCTGAGATAAGAAAATAACCAACTATGCCAATAAAAACTTACACAAAAGAGACAAAAAAATCACTGCCGTATAACCCCAATCAGCTTCCGCCGCAAGACATCGAGGCCGAACAATCGGTTCTGGGCGCTCTTTTGATAGATAGAGATGCCATTATCAAAATTGCCGATATAATTACCGCGAAAGATTTTTACCGCAAGACCCATGAAATGATATTCACATCGATGGTTGAGCTTTATACCAAAAGTGAACCAATAGACCTTTTAACCGTCAGCAGTAAACTTAAAGAAAAAAAACAATTTAAAGATACGGGCGGAATGTCGTATCTGACGACCCTCGTTAACTTTGTGCCGACGGCGTCCAATGTTGTTCATTACGCAAAAATAGTCAGCCAAAAAAGAGTTTTGCGCGATTTGATAAGCGCCTCAAATGAAATTTCAACACTGGCCTGGGAGGAACATAAAAATATTGATGAAGTTTTGGATGAAGCCGAAAAGAAAATTTTTGGCGTTTCTCAAACCTCTCTTATCCAAGAATTCCAGCACATCAAGCCGCACCTCACCGAAGCATTCGAAAGGTTCGACCGCCTACATAAAGGCGATGATACCTGGCGCGGCATACCGACCGGTTTTATTGATTTGGACAAGCGGCTGGCCGGATTGCAAAAAGCCGATTTAATAATTTTAGCGGCGCGCCCATCACTGGGAAAAACTTCTCTGGCGTTAGATATTGCCCGGCACGCGGCCGTCAATGAAAAAAAGGCAGTCGGTGTTTTTAGTTTGGAAATGTCCAAACAGCAATTGGTGGAACGGCTTATTGCCTCCGAGGCAAGTGTTGACTTATGGCGGCTCCGGACCGGCCAATTGTCCGATGAAGGCAAAGACAATGACTTTGATAAGATAGGGGCCGCTTTGGACCGCCTGTCGTCATCGCCGATTTATATAGATGACGCCGCTTCACCGAATGTTTTGCAAATAAGAACGATGGCCAGAAGATTGCAGGCGGAAAAGGGCCTCGACCTTTTGATTATCGACTATATGCAATTGATGCAAGGAACGGGACGGTTTGAAAATAGAACCCAGGAGGTCAGTGAAATTTCAAGAGCGTTAAAAAACTTGGCGAGAGAATTGAACATTCCCGTGCTGGCGCTTTCCCAGCTTTCCCGCGCCCCGGAAGCGAGAACCGACCAAATACCGAAACTTTCCGACTTGAGAGAATCAGGCTCCATTGAGCAGGACGCCGATGTGGTTATGTTTATTTATCGCGAAGACAAAGCAAAGCCCAACAGTGAAACCGAGCGGAAAAATATCGCCGAAATTCACGTGGCCAAACACCGCAATGGCCCGACCGGAAAATCGGAATTGTATTTCAACGAAAACTTCGTTAGCTTTAAAAACTTAGACAAACTCCATTGAAAATTGAAAATTAGAAATTGAAAATTATTATTCATGTATCCAAAACCTATAAAAGATTTTATAGATAATTTTTCCAAGTTGCCGGGAGTCGGGCCGCGCCAGGCGGCGCGGCTGGCTTTCTGGCTGTTAAATGGAGAAAAAAGCGTTAGGGAAAATTTGAAAAAGTCGCTGGAAGGATTGAGCAAGGAAATAAAAACTTGCCAGCATTGTTATTTCGCCATTGAAAATAACGGCAATGACAAATGCCATTTTTGCGATAATCCCGGCCGCGACCATAAAACAATCTGCGTAGTTGAAAAAGAAACGGACCTTGCGACAATCGAAAAATCCGGCGGTTATAAAGGGCTTTATCATGTGCTGGGCGGACTATTTTCCGCATTGGACACGGCAATTCCGAAAAACCTGAAAATGCCCGAATTAATAAGCCGGGTAGAAGAAAATAAAAAGAATGCCAATAAAAGTGTTAAAGAAGTTATTCTGGCGCTTTCCCCCACTCATGAAGGCGACTTAACCGCGCATTATTTGGAAAGATTGCTTAGACCGTTAAAAGTAAAAATCACCCGTATCGGGCGAGGATTGCCTTATGGCGCGGATGTGGAATTTGCCGACGCGCAAACACTATCAGGCGCACTAGAGTCGAGAAAAGAGTTCAAATAAATTTTTATAAAATCGCTTAGCCCCATTTCGCCTTCGGCGAAACGGCTCGCCCCCACCTACGATTTTAAAAAACTTATTTGAACTCTTTTTACTTGATACTCGAGATTTCCACTTCCGTAAAATGCTGGCGATGACCGGCTTTTTTTCTGTACCGCGTTTTTGAGTGATAATGAAAAACAATGATTTTTCTGGTGCGGCCCTGCTTCAAAACTTTGGCCGAAACTTTTGCTCCTTCAACCAACGGCGCGCCGATTTTCGTCTCTTTATCGGATACCAGCAAAACTTCATCAAACTCAATATTATCGCCTTCGTTGGCGACTATTTTACTTAGCTTTAGTTTGTCCCCTTCTTTAACTAAGTGCTGTTTTCCTCCTGTTTTTATAACCGCTAGTTTCATATTTGTGACTGCCGGGATATATTACCTGTTAATTATATATAAAGCAATACCGCTTACGACGAGGAAAAATTGAACCAGTAATGTTATCACCGTGAAAAAATATGACAATGTTTTATTTTTCCCCCAAAGATTTGCCGCCAAGAAACCATTTAATAGAAAAATAAACATTCCCGCAACCGGCAAAATAAATATGCTTTTGACCTCGCCGAGAATATCAACCCCCCAATTGACATTATAATGAAGGACAATTGGTATATTGCCTTGTTTTATAAAAAACCAAAAAAATAAAAACAGTCCGATGTTCAAAATCAAGCTTGAACCCAATAATATTCTATTTGCTATATCTCTCAAAAATTCTTTCATAGATTTCAGTACCGCTACGGGGAATCGAACCCCGATTCCCGCGTTGAGAACGCGACGTCCTAAGCCATTAGACGATAGCGGCGTTCTTGATACTATAGCCCAAATCATGTCATTATTCAACACAATGGAATCTAAAAAAACAATTATTTTCCTTCACGGCTGGGGCAATTCTTCCGAAGTGTTCATACCGCTTTCATATTATCTGAAAAATGATTTTTGTATTTACGCGCCCGACCTTCCGGGTTTTGGTAGAGCCCACATCGAAAAACCGATGGGTCTTAAAGATTATGCCGATTTTGTTTATAAATTTACTAAAGACAACCAAATTGAGAATCCGATTATTATCGGGCATTCTTTTGGCGGAGCGGTTGCGGCAAAATTGGCGATTCTTCACTCGAAAATTATTTCCAAATTAATTTTGGTCGGCGCTTCGGCAATTCGCGAATCCAATTTTAAAATTAAGTTTATAGAAAGGCCCGCAAAAATAATAAAGAAAATTTTTCCAAAAAAAATCTACCCGTTTATTTTAAAATTTCTGGGATTAAATAATTCGGATTATGCCCGAATTGAAAACCCATACTTGAAAGAAACGTTTAAGATAGTGATAAAAGAAAATTTAGCGCCGGAATTACCGCTCATAAAGGTCCCGACATTGGTAATTTGGGGCGAAAAAGACGCCGAGACGCCTTTAAAATACGGCCGTCTTATTACGCAACTTATTCCTAACGCTAAACTTGAGATTATAAAAAGCGCCGGTCATCATGTTTTTTTAGATAAACCATTAGAATTTATATATGAAATTAAAAAATTTATTGTATCTCCTACAGCTTGAGGAATACGATTTAAAGCGTTTTGACGAATGGCTAAATTGCTATCCGAATAGGATTGTTTTTGAGAAAAAGAGTTCTCTAATCTGGACTCCAAAGGCTCGCGCGCTTTTTATATTGGCTAAAGTTTTCGGCATCAGAAAAGCTGTTTTAATTTTTTCGCCGGTTGATTGGCTTGTTAAAAAAATCTTTGTTTACATGGCCGGTGTGAAAATAAAAAGAATAACCAATCTTGTATCGATTGGCATTACCGGCTCCTATGGCAAAACAACAACTAAAGACGCAATCTCACATGTATTAATACATGAACACAAAACATTAAAAACCGAGGGAAACTATAATACTTTGCTTGGAATAGCCAGAACCATATTGCAAAATCTGAAGCCGGAGTATGAAATTTTTATCTGTGAAATGGCCGCTTATCAACCGGGAGATATAAAAGAAATCGCCGGTCTAGTTGAGCCAAAAATCGGAATTGTTACCGCCATCGGTCCGATGCATTTTGAAAGATTCGGTTCAATGAAAAATATTTTAAAAACGAAATTGGAATTGATTGAATCACTGCCCGAAGACGGCATCGGTTTCTTGCCAAAAGAATTGGAATCACAGATTAAAAATTATCATTTTTCGGCAAATATAGAATTTTTTTCTTCCAAAAAAGAATTACTTATAAAAATCGGCAAGATTTTCGGACTAACCGAAGAAGAAGTTTTAGGGCGTCTGGAAACAATGCCGCCGACACGACATCGCCAGCAAATCATAAAAGCTTCAGGCGATATCACGATTATCGACGATACGTACAATTCTAATCCGGCAGGATTTGTTTCTGCGCTGGAAATATTAAAAAATACCAACGCTTCAAAAAAGATTCTGGTAACCCCGGGAATGATTGAACTTGGCGAAAGACAATTTGAATTGAATAAAGACGCGGCGCGAAGCGCCGCCAAAATCGCCGACTATGTAATCATAGTCGGCGAAACGAATAAACTCGCTTTGGAAGAGGGATTGAAAGAAGAATTTAAAGATGATTTCGCAAAAAATGTTTTTTGGGCGCCGGATTTGGATTCTGCCAAGAAAAAACTTTCGGAAATTGCTACAATGAAATCCGCAATTCTTTTGGAAAACGACCTTCCCGACCACTACTTTTAGCTCTTAGTTCCACCGGCTACTTTTGAAATCAAATCCGAATCATAGCTAAACATCAGTCCTTGACGTTCTTTGTGGCGTTCAAAGCCCAGAACAATCAATCTGCCGATTAATTCGTCAAAACTTAAATTGCTTTTCTCCCAGAGATAAAAAGACAGGGAGCCAGGCAGAGTGTTTATTTCATTTACCCAGACATTATTATTTTTGTCATCAACCAGAAAATCAATCCTGGCAACGCCGGAGGCGCCGATGGCTCTAAAGGCAGTTTTGGACATTTCCTGAATTTTTTTAGTCAATTCTTCGCTGATTGGCGCCGGCACAAGGCGCGAAAGACCGGCCATTCCTTTTGTTTTCCCACCTTTCATATACTTATCTTCATACGAGAGAATATCTTCCGATTTCAGCGGCTGTTCGCAAACCGACGCGGTTAATTCGTCATTGCCCAAAACAGAACAGTTAATTTCAATAATGTTTTCCTTCCCCTCTTCAACCAAAACGCGTTTATCAAATTGAGAAGCGACATTTATCGCCTCTTCCAGTTCTTTGGCGCCATGGGCTTTACTGATAGCGACACTGCTCCCTAAGTTGGCCGGTTTAACAAAAACCGGGTAATTTAAATTACTTTCTATATTCTTTATGAGAGCAATTTTATTGTCTTCCCACTCGCTTTTTAAAAACCAAACAGATTTTACAACCGGAAGCCCGGCATCTTTAAAAACAGATTTTTGAATTATTTTATCCATTCCGACAGCCGAACCGGCTACGCCGCTGCCGGTGTATGGAACGTCGGCCATTTCCAAAAGACCCTGCAAAGTGCCATCTTCCCCGAAAGTGCCATGGACTGCCGGAAAATATATGTCCGCGGAGATTTTACTCAAAAATTTCAGCGCGGATTTTGGTATTAAAGCTTTAATTCCTGTTGAAGCCGCAAAAAAATACTCCGGCGCTTTAATATCGTTGAGCTTTAAATTCTTATAACTTTCCAATTTCTCCAATTTTTTATCAATAAGCCAGCGGCCGGATTTATCAATATAAACCGGAATCACTTCATATTTCTCGCGGTTGATATTTTCAAAAACTTGCATCGCCGTAACAATCGAAACTTCATGTTCAACCGAACGGCTTCCAAAAATTACCGCGACTTTTAATTTGGGATTAGACATACTTCGCAAGTATAAAACTTTTAAGGTTGTTGTTCAACTGGCTTATCTGGGGGGATTTCCAAATAACTGAATATGAATTGCGCTAAATTCTTGAACACAGGAACGACCGTGCTTTCGGAAAATTGACTTCCTTTGGGAGAATCAAGTTTTATCAAAGCGATAAACTTCGGGTCATAGGCGGGCGCGAAAGCCACAAAAGTGTGAATATTTTCATCAAGATACCCGCCATTTTTTAAGTCCGGTATTTGAGCCGTGCCGGTTTTTCCGGCAATTGTATAACCTTTAATTTGCGCCCGGCGGCCGCTGCCGTTTTCAATAACTTTAACCAGCATGTTGACCACTTTCGCCGACGTTTCAGGAGATATTATTTGCGTTTGGGAAGTTTCTTTAAATTCACGCGAATTGCCGTCCCGAAAAACTATTTTGGATACCAAATGAGGTTGGATTAATTTACCGCCATTAGTGACTGCCGACAGCGCCCGAAGCAATTCAACCGGAGTAACAGCCACGCCTTGGCCAAATGAAGCAGTGGCGAAATTGACATCGCGGCCGGTTAAAAGCGGCGAAATATCCCCGGGCATCTCTGAAACATCAATCCCCGTTTTACTATCGACGCCGAAATTTTTAAGATATTTAAGAAAAACATCTTTGGGTATTTTTTGTTGGACAAAAACCGCCCCGGTATTTAACGATTGCTCCAAAACCATAGTCATTGTTTGCCAGCCCAAAATTTTATCGGGGATTGAATTGGACATTATTCTATCGGCAACTTTAACGCTACCCGTATTGTAATATTCCGTTTCCGGCGTAACAGCTCCGGTTTCAATTCCGATAGACATGGTAAGCGGTTTAAATACCGAGCCGGGTTCATAGCGTTTTAAGGTGGCCGGATTCATAAAAATATTTTTATCGGAAACGGCGGAATAGCTATTGGCATCAAATTCCGGAAAAGAAGCCATAGCCAAAAGGGCTCCATTTTTAGGATTCATTACTATAATAGAACCGCTATCGGCGCCCCATTCTTTAACGGCATCGACGAGCAATGTTCCGGCCTTAACCTGTATTGCCGAATCTATCGTCAAAATCAAATCAGCGCTGGAAAACAATCCCGATAATTCTTCGTCGTAATATTCTTCAAGCCCGTATTGGCCGGCTTGGCCGTTTTTATTAAATCCCAAAAATCCTATAACTTGAGAAAGATGCAATCCTTCGGGATAATATCTTAAGGTTTCGCTATCGACACCAAGCGCTTTTTCCTTTAGAGCTTTAATAGCTTCAACGGTTGTATCGGAAACTTTTCTTTTCAGAATTTCGTATGGGTCGTCTTTTTTTGATAACTTTTGGGTCAAAACCGACTCGTCCAATTCCAAAATCGGGGCTAATTTTTTTGCCAATTCTGTCGGGTCGCTAACTTCCTGGGGAACGGCATAAATAAAAGAAAATTCCTTATTTAGCGCGGCCGCATAGGGAAGATTATTTTTATCGGTTAAAAAAATACTGCCGCGGGGAATAACGACTCCGCTATTGTCGTTTATATTTTTTGCTTTGGCCGTATAGTAATCGTGAAGAATAACGGATAAATAAAAAAAACGCCCCCAAATTAAGAGCCCCAATAAAACAAACGCAAAAATTAAAACAATAATTCTATTTTCCGGATTATATTTTTTCATTACTACTGATTCTTTGCCACTGAACCGGCAACTTTGATGTATTGAATTTGGTCGTTTACTATAAGGCCCAAGTTTTGAACCGCTTGCTTAAGAAAGCCAACGCTTCGCCTCTCCGATAGTTTTAAATTAAGATTCCTGATTTCCGTTCTTATGCCATCGATATTTTTCTGAATCATGTTCTCCCGGTAACTTGCCAAGACTATATTATTAGCAATAAATAAATAGAAAAGCGATAAACACGCGATGCTTAAAATCGCAATCTTATTTAGAGTTTCTATTTTAACATTTTTTAATACCTTTATTCTCATCAACATTTCTGTCATGCCTTTTCTATTATTCTTAATTTAGCGCTGCGACTTTTGGGATTAATTTTTATTTCTTCAATTGAGGCTGTAATCGGTTTTTTATTCAAAATTTTGACTATATTTTTCTTGTTTAAGTCTCGAGACCAATTTTTTATTAACCTGTCCTCCAGTGAATGAAATGAGATGAACGCCGCTCTTCCGCCGCTTGATAAAATTTCAGGGACACCCGCTAATGCTTTTCCTATTTCAGCCAGTTCTTGATTCACTTCAATTCTTATCGCCTGGAAAACCAGGGTTGCAGGATTTAATTTGCCGTGGCGTTTTACAACTCTTTCTATAATTTCTACTAAATCTTTTGTTGTCTTTATTTTTTGATTTCTTCTGGAAGCAACTATGGCTCTAGCAATTATTTTAGCTTTCGGTTCTTCGCCAAATTTATTGAAAAGAGCAATTAGTTGCGCCTCGGAATAATCATTTACAAGAACTTCGGCCGTTAGCGGATTTTTAGGGTCAAAACGCATATCCAGAATTTCGTCTTTCTGGAATGAAAACCCCCTGCCTGAATTTTCCAGCTGATTGGTTGACATACCGAAATCAAATATGATGCCATTGGCAGAACCGAATCCATTTTCCTCAACAATTCTTAAAATATTTCCGAAAGAATCATTGATGAAATAAACTCTATTGCCAAATTCTTTTAAATTGCTTTTGGCCCGGATTATTGAATCAATATCTCTGTCAATTGCAATCAATTTTCCATTCGGCGATGTCTTTTCCAAAATCGCTTTAGCATGGCCGCCGTCTCCAACCGTTGCGTCAATAAAATTCTGGTTTGGCTTCGGCGCCAAAAAGTCCATTACCTCATTTAAAAGAACAGGAACGTGCGCCATATCAAATCCCAAACTCGCTTAGCCCTTCGGCAATATCTCCGGACAGCTTTTCCGATTCCGCGATGTATTTGTTCCAAGCGTTTTCATCCCATAATTCAATCCGGTCTTGAACTCCGATTACTACAATTGATTTTCCGAACTTTGCGTATTTTTTAAGCGGGTCGGGAATTAAAATTCTTCCCATTTCATCAATCTCAATTTCAGAAGCGCCGGAAAGCATAAATCTTTTAAAATCCCTGGCTTTTTTCTGCCCGAGCGGCAAATTGCTTATTTTTTCTGAAAAGAGCTGCCAGTCGCGGTTGGGATAAACAAACAAACATCCGTCCAATCCTCTCGTTAAAACCGGCTTCTCGCCCAATTCCATTCTCAATTTGGATGGAATTGTCAGTCGATTCTTAGAATCCAAATTGTGCTTAAATTCTCCTAATAGCATAAAGTTATCCCCTGTTTGATATACTTATCCACATCTTTACCCACTTTCCCCCACCGACATGTTTATATTAGTACAAATTAAAAAGGCCCGCAATAGGCCTTTCTGTGGATAAGTTTAAATTTAACTATTGGGCATTGCTGGAATCGGACCAGCGGCCTTTCCGATGTGAACGGAACGCTCTACCACTGAGCTAAATGCCCTTCTTAAATCTTTAGTTTGTTGATGAGCTTTTCGTGTTTGAAATCCAAAAGGTCGCGGATGAAGCGGTCGCACATGTCGTGGCGATAATAAAATTCTTTCGTTGTCATCAATGCGTGATTGATTTCCTTGCCGATTTCCGCTTCCAGATTTTTTATAAAACCATTGAACTTTGCCTGTTTTATATTGTCCCCTACTATTAAAATATCCGCCCGGGAAGTATCGGAATTAATGAACACTCCGGCCAGAAGCGCCAATTTTATTTTTCCCAAGCTCTTAAGACGATTCAGCATTTTTTCCTTTGAAGCCGGGCTGGCTTTGGCCACCAATTCTTTTAGTTCGTCATAAAACTCAAACCCTTGATTAACTCTGAAGGTTTTTTTATCTTTTATGTTTTTACGGATTAAAAACTTTAGAGCAACTAAATCATTAAGATGTCCACTGGTTTGGTATGATTTTAAATTAAGTTTTTTTGATATAATTTTTGATTCAAAATTTTCTTCCGGATTATAAAAAAACATTTTTAAAAGCCGCGTTCTCACGGGTGAATCAAACAATATATCCAACGTTGGTTCCGATAATATCTTCGTCATACTATAGGCGCTATAATAAAACAAAACGCCCGACTTTTCAATCGGACGTTTTGTTTTCTGTTTTATTTCAATTCTACTGTTGCGCCGGCTTCTTCCAATTTTTTCTTCAATTCATCAGCTTCGGCCTTGGTAGCCCCGCTCTTTATTACCTGAGGAGCCGTATCAACCAATTGCTTGGCTTCCTGAAGACCCTTATTGGTCGCTTCGCGGACTACTTTTATAACCGCGATTTTCTGGTCACCCGCCTTGGCTAGCACAACATCAAAAGCTGATTTTTCTTCTACCGCCGCCGCAGGCTCGCCCGCTCCGGCCGGCATCGCCATCATCGGCGCCGACGCCGACACTCCAAACTTTTCTTCCAGCGCTTTGACCAATTCGGAAAGTTCAAGCGCGGTCAACTTTTCAACTTCTTCTATAATTTTATCAAATTTTGCCATATTTTTTATTTACTTGTCCTCCGAAGCTTTATGCGAAGGAGGATTATTCATTCTAACTCGACCTTTTATTTTTTATATTATTTAATACGCCAACCAAATTACGCATATTGCCGGATAACACGGTAACCAAACCCGAAAGCGGAGATGCAATTACTCTTACAACCTGTCCCAAAAGAATTTCGCGTGAAGGAAGTTTGGCTAGAGCCACAATACCGTCCTTCCCCTGCCAATTCATTCCTAAGAAACCACCCAAAATTTTAAGCGCTTCATTTACCTTGGAAAACTTCCAAATGGAATTTGCCACGGGCACCGGGTCGTCATAGCCAAAAATCACTCCAACCTGCGTCTTGAAATCGTCTATTTTAGCGTCTTCAAAATTACCGGCCTTCAAAACGCGGCTGACTAAAGTTTTCTTGGCAACTTTATATTCGGCGTTAATTAATTTCAAAGCGCGCCTCAATTCCATCGCCTTGCTTACGGATAGTTTATTAAAATCAACCAAAATCGCCGCCTTGGCTCGGCTGAATCTATCTGTTAAATCTTTCAAAATATTTGCTTTTTGTTCTCTATTTAGAGGCATGTTTTTTAGAGAAGAAAATAACTTTTATAAATTCCTTAACCCCATTTCGCCTTCGGCGAAACGGCTCGCCCCCACTTAGAATTTCTAAAAGTTATTTTCTTCTCCTCAATAAAAAATCGGACTTTCGTCCGCAGATAATAAAGCTAAAAAGCTCTTGTCCTCGGTGGGGCTTACTGTGTCCTCCGAAGCTTCATGCGAAGGAGGATATTGCCCACTGTCTGCGAACACTTATATGCTATCAAAAATAAAAAGGGGCGTCAACCCCGTAGTAGAACTTTGACCATTTGGGTCTAGGTCGCTAAAAGCGACCTGTCAAAGTCCACTACAGGGTCAAGCCTTTTTTATTTTTGGTGGGTTTTGCGCCAGGCGGCTATTTTTTCGTGGTTGCCAGAAAGAAGAACTTTTGGAACGGAATATTTCTTGTTTTTATATTTGATAACTTCCGGCCTAGTATAATGAGGGTATTCCAATCCCTTGCCTTCCGGAACTTGCGCTTCTTTTTTAAGTAAAAGATTCCAGTGCGATTCTTCTTCCAATGATTCGAGTTTTATAACGCCCGGAATCAACCGGCCTACCGCTGAAACAACAACCATCGCCGCCACGTCGCCATCAGTAAGCACATAGGGCCCAATAGAAATTTCATCGGCTTTCAAAATTGTTTTTACCCGTTCGTCAATTCCTTCATAGCGTCCGGCAATTAAAATAATTTTGTCATATTTTTTCGCCCAGTCATAGGCGATTTTTTGGTTGAACTGCCTGCCTTTGGCGGAAAAAACAACAAGGTGGGTTTTATTAAACCCCTCTTTTTTCCTCCCCTTATCAAGGGAGAATTTACTTAATGCTTTGATTATCGGCTCGGCCATTAGCACCATTCCGGCTCCCCCGCCATATGGTTTTTCATCAACCTTCCTGTGCTTATCGGCCGTAAAATCGCGCAAATTAATTGCGTTTATTTTTATTTTCTTATCTTTCTGCGCGCGTTTTAAAATGCTCTCGTTTAAATAAGAATCGAAAATCTTGGGGAAAATTGTAATTATATCGAATGTCATATTAAAAAAATAATATAAATTATTTCCGAAGCTTATGAAAGCATTTTAGCTTGGTTTCAAATTGCATGTTTAGAACCGATCGGAAATTAACATGCAATTTGAATAAAATTCTTCCATCGGACAGCGAAGCCCCGCGCTGGCGGGGCGAGCCGCGCGAGGAAAATGATTTATATTGTTTTAAAAAACTTTTAACCAAAACCCCTCCGCCAGAGGCGGAGGGGTTTTAGATTAGATTATAGTTGTCTTAAATCGTCAACAACTTCATCCATGTCTCTTGTCGGTGCCGCCGGTGCCGACATTGTCGGTCTTTCTCTCACCGGACGAGTTGAACCTTCCGGTTCCTCAATCTTCAAATTAACGCGCGCATTGTTGCGGGCGCCAATTATGCGAAGAAGAGTTCGGATGGCTTTCGCTGTTGAGCCTTGGCGACCAATAAGCATACCCATGTCTTCTTGGTTAACTCTAAGGTCTAACAAAACTCCCATCTCGTCAACCTTGCGCTCAATTTTGACATCATCAGGATGGTCAACAATTGATTTTACAAGGTATTCAAGAAATTCCTGGTCAACTGATTTTGTAGCCATTTCTTTGAATAATCTTTTGTTAAAGTTTAGTAGGTCGACCTAACCCCGAAGGGGTAGCTACTAATTGTCTGATGTATAGCAAAAACTATTACGATTGTCAAACAGCAGGTGTCGCTTCCGGGATTGTCTCTGGGGTCGCTTCCGGGGCTATTTCCACAGTTGCAACTACAGGAGCTTTTTTGGAAGTTTTGTGGACAGCTCTTTTGGCGCCGGAAATTATGCCTTGCGAAACAAGCAGGTTATGAATTGAATCCGATGGCTGAGCGCCTTTGCCAATCCAATACAAAATCCTGTCTTTGTTCAGACTGGCCGTTTTCATCTTGCGGTTTACATTGCCGAGCAATTCCAAATATTTCCGGCGCGGCCCGGCGGTTTTTTCGGTTAACACCACTCTAAAAGTAGCTGTGTGTTTTTTCCCGACTCTTTGCAATCTAATAATTATCATGTTGATTTATTTCCGGTTGATTAATTTTTTCCGGCAAGTCCGATATTAAAACTTCGCTAGTCAGAAGCATTGAAGCAATAGATACGGCATTTTGCAAGGCCGTGCGGGTAACTTTCAACGGGTCGATAATACCATCTTTAATCATATCGGCATATTCCCCCGTCACCGCGTTAAACCCAATGCCCTTTTCTTTTCCGCCTATAGCCTGAATAACTTCGTTATCGTCTTTGTTGGCATTTTTGGCTATCACCCGCATCGGCGATTCCAGCGCGTTAATCACCAAATTAACGCCCTTGGCTTCATCACCGAATTCAACCGCGCCCGCCAATTTGGAACTTTTAATTTCTTTCGCGGCTTCAAAAAGCGCTACACCGCCGCCGGAAACGATGCCCTCTTCAATCGCCGCTTTGGTTGCCGAAACCGCGTCTTCAATCCTGAATTTCTTTTCTTTCATTTCAACTTCGGTCGCCGCGCCAACTTTTATCACGGCTACGCCGCCGGATAATTTCGCCAATCTTTCCTGAAGTTTTTCTTTATCAAATTCCGATTCGGTTTTTTCAAGCTGGACTTTAATCTGTTTTATTCTTTTTTCTATATCCGATTTGGAGCCGGCGCCGCCGACGATGGTGGTATTGTCTTTGTTGGCAATAACTCTCTTGGCTTCTCCCAAAACATTCAGTTCGGCATTTTCAAGTTTCATTCCCTTATCTTCGGAAATAACATCTGCATTAACTACGGCCGCTATATCCTCCAACGCTTCCCTGCGCCGGTCGCCAAACCCGGGGGCTTTTACCGCCAAAACATTAAAAACGCCGCGAAGCTTATTAACAACAAGAGTCGCCAGCGCTTCGCCTTCAATTTCATCGGCGATAATCACCAGGTTTTTATTTCCTGATTTTATTATTTTTTCCAAAAGCGGCATTATTTCCGGCAAAGAAGAAATTTTCTTGTCGGTTATTAAAATTTGCGGCTTTTCCAAAACCGCTTCCATCCGCTCGGCATTGGTTACCATATATGGATTAACATAGCCGCGGTCAAATTGCAGCCCTTCAACCAGCTCGTAAGAAACGTCCATCGTCTGGCCTTCTTCAACGGTAACTACGCCTTCTTTGCCAACCTCATTTATAACTTCGGCGATAAGCGAGCCCATTTCCTTATCGTTAGCGGAAATAATGGCAACGTCTTTTATTTTTTCTTTGGTTACCGGCTTGGCATTTCTCTTTAAAATTTCGGAAACTTTGGCCATCGCCTTGTCCATTCCGCGTTTTAAAACCATCGGATTGGCGCCGGAATTTATTAAATTAACTCCTTCGGCAATCATCGCCTGTGTTAAAACAACCGCCGTGGTCGTGCCGTCGCCGGCGACATCGTTGGTTTTGGACGCCGCTTCTTTAACCAGCGAGGCGCCGATATTTTCAAATTTGTCTTTGAGTTCAATATCTTTGGCAATGGTAACGCCGTCATTGGTGATTGTCGGAGCGCCATAGCCCTTATCCAAAACAACATTGCGGCCGCGCGGGCCTAAAGTTATTTTTACGGCATTGGCCAATTGGTCAACGCCTCTTTTTATCGCTTCTCTGGCGGCAGCGCCTGAAATTATTTGTTTCGCCATAATATATTTATTGAAGAATTGCGAGGATTTCATCCTCTTTTAAAATTTTATATTCAACGCCGCCGATTTTAAATTCCGCGCCGGCATATTTTTCATAAACAACATTATCGCCTTTTTTAACGCCCGATTTTTTTATTTTGTCGCCCGCGCCCATAGCCACTACTTTTCCCTGCGCCGGCTTTTCTTTATCGACAGTTTCCGGCAAAATAATTCCCGACTTGGTTTTGTCGGCTTCTTTCATCGGCGCAACTACAACCCGGTCGCCCAATGGTTTTATAGAAATTTGTTTTGTTCCCATATGCTTTTGTTCTTTCCTATATTAGCTTAATTTCCCATTTTGTCAACGTTCTTGTCAAAAGTTCTATTTGCTGTTAGCGTATATGTAATATATAATACTGCTATGATTATCGGATTCCTGTTTAGAATAGTCGCCAACGCGCTGGCGGTTTTGGTTGCGGCGCGATTTGTTCCTGGCGTTATTTATAGCTACGAACCAATAAGCTTATTGAAAATCGCTCTTATTCTTGCTTTGGTCAATGCCCTTATAAAACCGATATTAAAATTGTTGTTCAGTCCCCTTATCTTGCTAACTTTGGGACTTTTTACTATAGTTATAAACGTATTTATGGTTTGGCTCGCGGCATATTTCGCGCCGGAGCTTTCAATTATCGGAATCACCGCCTATTTTTGGATAATGATTATCGTAAATTTGTTTAATTTTGCGGCCTCCGCTTTAACTCGCAACGAATAAAAAATAGAAATCAAAAAATTATGTCTAATTTTCTGTCAATTACTCAAATAATAATAGCGACGCTTTTGGCCGGAGCAATTCTTATGCAAGCGCGCGGCAGCGGTCTTTCTTCCGTTTTCGGCGGAGAATCCACTTTTTATCACACCCGGCGCGGCATAGAAAAATTTATTTTCTGGGCTACTGTAATTTTGGCGGTTTTGTTCATAGCGACAAGCATCGCTTCTTTTTTGCTCTAAAACCACTATTAATAAATTCATAAAAATTAAAAACTGGGCCAGAATCTGGGACAGTCTTAGAATTGGCGAAAAGCTTTGGCTTGGCATTTTTTGCGTTCTTATTCTTTTTTCAACTTCATATTTAGTAGGAAAATTTTATCGCGGCCAAACTATGGCGGTACCTGTTTTTGGCGGCACTTATGTCGAGGCAATTTCAGAATCACCCCATAATCTTAACCCTCTTTTGTCAACTAATGATTCCGACAGGGACATTTCTACACTGCTCTTTTCTTCACTTCTAAAATATAACGAAAAGGGTGAATTGGCGCCTGATTTGGCGGCAAGTTATACGGTTTCCAAGGACAAAAAAACTTATACTATAAAATTAAAAAGTGGAATTTTTTGGCACGATGGCGAGCCGTTTGACGCCGAGGATGTTGTTTTCACAGTTAACGCGGCGCAAAATCCGGAATATAACAGCCCTCTAAGAGCCAGCTGGCAAGGAGTAAAAGCCGAAGCTTCTGATGAATTTACAGTTGTTTTAACCTTAAAAACACCCTATGGAGCATTTACCGAGAATCTGGCGTTGCTCGGCATCTTGCCCAAGCATATTTGGGAAAATGTCGCCCCCCAAAGTTTTCCCTTGGCAGATTTCAATTTCAATCCCATCGGCACCGGCCAATATCGTTTTGTAAAATTGCAAAAAGATTCCTTAGGAAGAATTATTTCCGTTAATCTAACTGCCAATACCGAATATTTTGCTTCCGCTCCATTTATAAAAAACCTGGTTTTGAAATTTTATCTTTCCGAAGAAGAGGCAGTTTCGGCCTTCAACAGAAAAGAGGCCGATGGCGTACTTCTTCAAACCGCTCAAAATAAAAACCAATTGCGCGGCTTGGACAACTCTTCCGTGTTTTCTCTCCCATCATTAAGAATTTACGGCTTATTTCTCAACACCAATGACAAATTGCTGGGAGCGCAATATATAAGAGAGGCCATAAATTATGCCATTGACCGCAAGGAAATTTTAAATAAATTATTCTCGGACGAAGGCAAGGTGGCCGTGGGCCCGATTCCCCCCGCTTCTCTAGGTTCCAGTCCGGACATCGTTGGATATTCTTACGACCCTAAAAAAACTATTGAAATTTTAGAAAAAAACAAATGGGTAAAAAATGAAGAGGGAGTATACGAGAAAAAACTAGGCAAGGATAAAGAAGCGACCCCCTTAAAATTCACCCTAGTCAGCACAAAATCAATGCAGCTTGCGGCAATTTTAATCCGCGATTACTTAAAAAATACCGGTATAGAAGCTGAATTAAAAATTGTCACTTTGAACGACCTCCAGCAAAACTATTTGAAAACAAAAGATTATGGAGCCATCTTAATCGGCGAATCCTACACCAATTTTGTTGACCCCTATGTTTTTTGGCACGGCGCCACTATAAGCGACCCCGGTCTCAATTTATCGCTTTACAGCAATAAGAGCGTCAATAAACTTTTGGAAGACACCCGTCAAATAACCGATTTAACGAGCCGCGCCAAAAAGTTAGCGGAGTTTCAAAAATTGATTTTAAAAGATGCTCCGGCAGTTTTTCTTTATTCGCCAAATTATATTTACGTTGTCAGAAATACGGTTAAAAATATAACCTTGGACAAATTGGTTATTCCTTCCAATAGATTTTCCGGAATAAATAATTGGGATATCGAAACTGAAAGAATTTGGAAATGATAGACTTTTCCAAAATACTGGAGCTGCCGATTTTGTTTGATGAAAAAAATCTTGATTTAAAATTCGACGGCGATTTCGCGCCCATGAGAAAAACCGAGAGAAGTTTGAATGAGCTAATGCCCTTTCTGAAAAATTCGAATATAAAGAGCGGCCCCGACCCGGTTTATCGCGTATGGCGCGGCGTTTGTTTGAAAGCTGAAGAAGAAAGTGTCAAAAATTCCGGCCTGCGTCTTGATTTGGTTATAATGCCGCCGGGCAAGATTGGCAATGAATTTGTAAAAACCGCCGGCCATTACCATTTGTCATATCCGGAAATGTATTTTATTCTTTATGGCCGGGCATATATTTTAACTCAATTATATAATGAAAATCCCAAAGCGATAAAATCGGCTTATCTGACAGAGGCCGGAGCTGGAGAACAGGTTTTTATTCCCCGCGATTTCGGACACAATACTATTAATGTTTTTAACGAGCCGTTAGTATTCGCGACTCTGGTAGATGAAAATGTGGTTGACGATTATGAATCGTATAAAAATATGCATGGCGCCTCTTATTATTTTTTGAACAACGGCAATTTGGTTGATATTGTTAAAAATCCGAATTATGAATCGGTTCCGGAATTAAAAAAGGTTCCGGCTGAAAAGGAAGATATGGGCGTGTGGCGGAACTGGAATACGCGTACGCTTCAGGAGCGTATGGACGAAAGTCATTGAGGGTTCGACTCCCTCCACGCCCACTGCTTCGCCAAGGCTTCGCAGTGCGCGCACCTGTAATAAATATTAAAAAAATAAAAATAAATATGTTAAGACAAAAAATAACGCCGCCAGAAGTGGCATCAGCAAGGCCTAGTTCTAAAGGAAAATTAAGGATTATTCCTTTAGGCGGTCTCGGCGAAGTCGGCCGGAATATGACCGTTTTGGAATACGAAGGAAAAATTATCATTATTGATATGGGACTAGGATTCCCCGAATTGGATATGCCCGGAATTGATTTCACCATTCCGAACACCAAATATTTGGAAGACAAAAAAGATAAGATTCTCGGAATTTTTTTCACTCACGGACACTACGACCATATCGGCGCCGTTCCGTATTTGATAGCAAGAATAGGAAACCCCCCCCTTTTCGCCTCGCCATTAACGGCCGCCATAATCAAGAAACGTCAAATCGATTTTCCCAACTCGCCCAAACTTAATCTGAAATCAATAAAAGAAGACGATGTGATAAAAGTCGCTCCGTTTGAAGTGAGTTTTTTCCATGTCAATCACAACATTCCCGACGACTACGCCATAAAAGTGGAAACCCCCATCGGCACGATTATTTACACTTCCGATTTTAAGTTTGACCCGCATCCGGTTAACGATAAGCCAACCGATTTGGAACAGCTTAAAAGATTCGGCGACAAAGGCGTCTTGATGCTCATGGAAGATTCCACCGGCGCCGAAGAAGAAGGACACTCCACTTCGGAACAAACCATCAAGGATAATTTGGAAATAATTTTCAAACAATCCAAAGGACGAATCATAGCCGCGACTTTCGGTTCTCTTTTAAACCGCGTCCAACAATTAATCACTTTGTCCGAAGCGTATAACCGAAAAGTGATTATTCAAGGATTTACGATGAAAAGCAATGTGGAAATCTGCAAAGAACTGGGATATATAAAATCGGAAAAAAATACCCTTATAGAAGCTAAAGAAATGCATAATTATCCCGATAGCAGGCTCACGGTTATCGGCACCGGCGCCCAGGGCGAAAGCAACGCATTTTTGATGCGTTACGCTAATGGCGAACATAAAGAAGTCCAGCTTAAAAGGGGCGACACCATTATTTTTTCCTCTTCCGTCGTTCCCGGCAACGAACGTTCGGTCCAAGCCCTGAAAGACAATCTTTACAAACGGGGAGCGCATGTTTTCCATTATAAAATGATGGATATTCACGCCTCTGGTCACGGCGAACGCGAAGATTTAAGGGAAATGTTGAGATTATTGCGTCCCAAATTCTTAATGCCCACACACGGTTATCTTTCAATGATGGCGCGGCATGCCGAGCTCGGCGAAGAAGTTTTGAAAATGACAAAAGACGATATTGCCCTGGCGGAAAACGGCCAGATTGTCGAGCTAACACAAGATAAAATTACTGTAACCAAAAATTTTGTTGACTCCAATATAATAATGGTTGACGGACTCGGCGTCGGCGATGTCAGTGAAATTGTTTTGCGCGACCGGCAATTAATGTCGGCCGATGGAATGTTCGTCATAATCGCCGTTGTTGACAGTCAAACGGGGAAAGTTAAGGGCGAACCGGATATAATTTCTCGCGGTTTTATATACATGAAAGAATCCAAAGACTTGTTATATCAGACCCGTAAAAAAATAAAAGAAACAATTACCAAGACGGTCATTCCGGGAACCGATATAAACTGGCCATATATCAGAAATAGTTTGAGAGACAAAATCGGAAAGTTTTTGTATGTAAAAACCCGCCGCCGCCCGATGATTCTTCCCGTTATTGTTGAGATTTAATTTTACAAATTATATTTTATCCCCCATAATAGCTACAAAAATATGAGAATACTTTCGGGAATACAGCCTTCCGGAGAACTCCACATCGGAAATTATCTGGGAGCGCTCAAAAATTGGGTTAAATTGCAAAATGATTCTAAAAACGAATGCTGGTTTTTTGTCGCTGACTATCATTCAATTACCGAAAACTACGACCCGAAAGAAAAACCTAAAGAAATTTTGAATTTAACCGCTGATTTATTATCACTGGGGCTTAACCCAGAAAAATCGGTAATTTTCCAGCAGTCGCAAATCCCCGGCCATGCCGATTTAACTTGGATTTTTAATACCATCACTCCGCTCGGCGAGCTCGAAAGAATGACGCAATATAAAGATAAGGCGGCCAGCCAAAAACAAAATATCAATGTCGGTCTTTTTGATTATCCGGTTTTAATGGCAGCCGATATTTTGATTTATAAATCTGATGCCGTTCCCGTCGGCGAAGACCAGGTCCAGCATTTGGAATTAACCAGAGAAATCGCCCGTCGCTTCAATGACAAATTCGGTAAAGTATTTCCCGAACCGAAGCCGTTGTTGACTGAAACGCCGCGGATTATGAGTTTAACCGCTCCGGATAAAAAAATGTCCAAATCGGGCGGAGAAAAATCCTACATTGCTATTTCCGATTCTCCGGAAGTCATCAAAGAAAAAATTAAAACCGCCGTTAGCGACGCCGGAGGCGATAATGGTAAGTCTCCTTCGCCAAGGCTTCGGACGACCAAGGGCGGAGATAATTTGTTGGTAATTTTTAACGCTTTCGCGGAAACGAAAGAAGAAAAATCCGACTATTCAAATTATAAAAGATACCATGAAGACGGAACGCTAAAATACGCCGAATTTAAACCGGCGTTGGCCGAACTCATCGCCAATCACTTCGCCGATTACCGCAAAAAGCGCGCCGAACTTTCCGAAAATCCGGACTATGTTAAACAAGTTTTAGCCGACGGCGCCGCAAAGGCTTCCGCCATCGCCTCAAAAACTCTTCTCGAAGTCAGAACCAAAATCGGTTTAATTATATAATAAAAGAGTGTATCTGGGATACTAAATCGGTTTTTACTCTATTGAGGATAATTTCGCTCTTAGACTCTATATTGAGGCGGAGCAATGGCTCTGTGTTTGATGGCCTTAAATTCAACCAAAAATCGGGCGTTCTGACCGATAATCCGTCGAGCCAGTCCAAATCATAGCCTTCAAAATTTTGAGCCACTTTTTTTATAACTTCTTCCGATTGTTCTATTCTAAAATTCATTTCCGGGATAGAAACATATTTTGTGAACTCTCCTACTAATGTGGATAAGCTTTTTTTCTCATTGCTTAAAATTTCCAGCATTACCAAAAAAGAGATGATGCCCGAGTCGGCGTAAAAGTTTTTCTTAAAATAATAGTGGCCCGTAGCCTCAATGCCTAAAATTCCTCCTACCTCTTTCAATCGCCTTTCAATAAACGAGTGCCCTACTTTTTCGCGAATCGCTTCGCCATTATAAACGCCGATAACATCAGGAACGATTTTGCCCACAACCGCGCTATAAACAATTTTTCCATAGGGATTTTTTTTCAAAAAATACTTGGTAAACAAGGCGCCGATGATTGATGGATTTATCGCCTGTCCCTTTTCATCCGTAAAATTGGCGCGGTCGCCATCGCTGTCAAAAGCGCAGCCGAAATGATAATGTTCGGCGCTTATTTCAACCGGCAGTTTTTCAACAATTGATTTAAAAATCCGGCCGACCGCATCGGACCTAACATCAATCGCAATCCGCATCGGCCTTATTTTTTCCGTATCGACAACTTCCAAAACATGGCTGATGTAATCGCTTTTAATAGCTTCTTCCGTAACCGCACCCCTTTCTTGCGAAGTTTTCCGCTCTTCGCTGATTATTGCCTCTAAATCTTTGACGGGGAAAAAATCAACATCGTTTTTCATCAATTTAAAACCATTCCAATCTTTCGAATTATGCGAGGCCGTAATCATAACGGCGGGAAGATGAAAAAAACCCGAAGCGAAATAAACCATATCAACCGTGGCAAGACCGATATCCCAAATATTTGCACCTTCATTGACGGCGCCCTCTATAAACGCTCTTTTCAAAATCGGCGACGAAATCCGCGCATCATGTCCGACAACAATTTTAGAAAACTCGGCATTATTTTCTTTCAGATAAACAGCAAAGGCTCGGCCTATTTTATAAGCAACTTTCTCACTCAATTCTCCGGGATAAATTCCGCGAATATCGTAAGCTCTAAAAATTGACGGATTGATAGACATGAACTTATTATCAAGTATAACATACTTTAATTATTATGAGTCTCAAAATAGGAATTGTAGGATTACCCAATGTCGGCAAGTCAACGCTTTTCAAGGCATTGACCCGAGAACAAGTTAATATCGCGAATTTTCCATTCGCGACAATCGACCCTAATGTCGGGATTGTTAATGTTCCGGATAATCGGCTTAATCAACTGGCCGAGATGTCCAAATCAAAAAAAATAGTTCCGGCGGCGATAGAGTTTGTTGACATCGCCGGTTTGGTTAAAGGCGCTCATGAAGGCGCGGGACTGGGAAATCAGTTTTTGGCCCGCATAAGGGAAGTTGATGTTATTGTCGAGGTTGTTAGGGATTTTGAAAATCCTGACATAATTCATGTTGAGGGAAGCGTCAGCCCTTCGCGCGATATTGAAACCATTCAGTTGGAACTGGTTATGGCCGATTTGCAAACTCTGAATAAACATCTTTCTAAAATTGAAAAAGACATACGAAGCGGCCAAAAAAAGCCACAGGAAGAGAAAATGATTTTGGAAAACATAAAAAGTGTTTTGGAAGCCGGCGACTTGGCGACAAAAGCCAATCTTTCCGGCTTGGAACTTGAACTTATAAAAGACCTGCACTTTTTAACTTTAAAGCCTTTTTTGTTTGTCTACAATGTTTCAGGCAATGCCGATGTTAAAAATCGATTGGAGCTTAATTTGCAATTTGAAGCGGAAATCGCGGAAATGAGCGAAAACGAGGCCAAAGAATTTGAAAATGAATCGCGTTTGCCGAACTTGATAAAAGAGGCCTACAGCTTATTGAATCTTATAACTTATTTCACTACCGGCGAAGATGAAACGCGCGGCTGGACGATTATGGCCGGGTCAACCGCGCCGCAAGCCGGTTCGGCGATTCATACCGATTTTGAACAAAAATTCATTAAGGCCGAGGTTATAAATTGGCAAAAATTACTGGGGTGCGGCAGTTGGGCTAATGCCCGCCAAAAAGGGCTTTTACGGACCGAAGGCAAGGATTATATCGTCAGCGACGGCGACGTAATAGAATTCAAAATTTAGATTGACAGCATCCCCTGCTCTGTGATAAATTATGCTCGATGAATGAAGCTGAGAATAAAAAAGAATACGAGTTGGCATATTTATTGACATCTGAAATTTCCGAGGAGAAAATCGATTCCGAGGTTTCGGAATTAAAAGATTTAATTGCCAAGAATGGCGGCGACATAATTCAAGCGAACCTACCGGAAAAAAGACGCCTCGCCTATCCGGTTAAAAAAGAAAACTTCTCTTATTTCGGAGTCGTTTATTTTAATGCAAGTGTGGAAAATTTAGACGGCATTAAAAAGGCGCTGCTCTTTTATAAAAAAGTTTTAAGATATTTATTGTTAAACAAAGAGACAAAATTAAAACCGGTTAGCTTGTTGGAATCGCAACCGGAAAAAATACAGTCGCCGACAGCGCAGACTTTTGAACAAAGGCTGGAAAGTTTATTAAATAGTTAAAAACATGCCCGGATATACAACTTGCCGAACGGCTCGCTCGCAAAATATCTAACTAACAAAATATGATTATTCTAATAGATAAATTAATAACTAAACAGAAAGGCAACATTGCTCGCCATTATTTTGCGTGCGGCAAGTTGATATACCGGGCATGAATTTAAACAAAGTTTTCATATTGGGCAATTTGACCCGCGATCCGGAGCTGAGACAAACTCCGTCCGGCCAGAATGTGGCCACTTTCAGTATCGCTACAAATCGAGCGTGGACGGATAAATCGGGCGTTAAACAAACCCAAGTTGAATTTCATAATATCGTTGTTTGGGGCCGATTGGCGGAAATCGCTCATCAGTATTTGGCCAAGGGACGCCTGGCTCTCGTTGAAGGAAGAATGAGTACGCGCACCTGGCAGGACCCAACGGGCCAAAAGAAAAGCCGCACCGAAATTGTCGCCGAAACTATGCAGCTTGGGCCGCGGCCAGCCGTCCCCGTGCCCGGTGTTGCTCCGGCATTGAGCTCAAAATCCCCAGAACCAGCGCCGTTGCCGGAAGTGCAATTGGAAGAATTTAATGAAGCTCCCGCGGCAAACGAAGAGATAAAAGTGGAAAATATACCTTTTTAATATGCAACAAAATACACCAGAATTAAAAAATCAAAAAACCGTCTGCTACTTTTGCGCCCAGAATATCCAAGAAATCGACTATAAAAATTCCGACTTGCTGCGTCATTTCATTTCCGCCCAGGCAAAAATAATGCCCCGGAAACGAAGCCATCTTTGCGCCAAACACCAGCGCCACTTAGCGGCCGCCATCAAGCGCGCCCGCTTCATGGCGCTAATCCCGATTACTTCAAGATAATTCTAAACAAATACCGATTTTTTGATTTCTTGGGTGAGCTTTTTCAGTATGTCGCCGTTTTCTTTCAAAAACTGGCGGGCGGATTCTACGCCCTGTCCCAGTTTTTTGTCTTCATAGTTTATCCAAGTGCCTGATTTTGTCAAAATCCCCGATTTCAATCCGCAATTTATTATATCCCCTTCTTTCGATATTCCTTCGTTGTACATGATATCAAACTCGGCAATTTTGAACGGCGCCGCGACTTTATTTTTAACTACTTTAACAATGGTCCTGTTGCCGACCGCGTCTTCGCCTTTTTTAATCTGAGCGCTTCTGCGGACGTCTAGGCGAACCGATGAGTAAAATTTAAGCGCCATTCCGCCCGGCTGGGTTTCCGGATTACCGAAAAATACTCCAATTTTCATTCTTAACTGGTTTATAAAAATAATCGCCGTATTGCTTTTGGCGGCAATAGCGTTAAGTTTTCTCAAAGCCTGCGACATAAGCCGAGCCTGAAGACCCATATGCTGGTCGCCCATTTCGCCTTCAATTTCAGCTCTTGGGGTTAACGCGGCAACAGAGTCAACAACAATTACGTCGCAAGCGTTTGACCTGACCAAACTTTCAACAATTTCCAGCGCCTGCTCGCCG
>JAUSKX010000029.1 GCA_030646675.1 Candidatus Azambacteria bacterium
CCCCACAAAAGCAATGCTACTATTTTCATTAATAGACATTTTCTTAAGATCAAATTTGCTTCCGTAGCTGACTTCAAATAATTGACTGAGTGGGACAAGATTCATAATTTATTTATCATTAAGCAATTTAAACATAAAGTATTTTTTCACTTCCTCCTCAAAACCTTTTTCTGTAAGTGATTCATAGTCGGTTTCAAGATATGCCTCTGCACACCATTCATCATCTACGTCAACTTTTTTCCAAATGCTTTTACCAGCAATCTCTTTACGATGAAACATATCAAGCCATTCCTTGTGAATATTTTGCCATCTTTCTGTTGGTATTCTTCCCTCTACTCTGTCTTTTTTAAATCCATCGTCTTTCCAATAGCCAAACCAACTTTCGTGATGTGGGTCGCTATTATGCGGGACATGAGCGGTAAAAACCATAATACAAGCAACGACACCGATTGGATAAAACAAATCATTAGGCATGCTCATTACCGCTTCAAGTCGATGTTCTTTTAAAAGTTGTTCTCGCAACGGATGCGGCGCGATTGCTAAGCCCATCGGCACAATCACAATGCCAGTAGCGTTTTTTTGAAGCGCATTAAGTAAAGTTATTACAAAATTCCACTCGTGCAAATTCTCGCCTTCTTGTGAGTATGGCGGATTGATAAAACCAATACTGGCTTGATTTTTTATTTGGTTAAAAATTTCCTCGTCAAAACACGAACCTTGATAAAGATTGGTTTTACCATCGCCTCGTAAAATCATATTGGAAACCGCAAGCGCAAACATTGACGGTTCTTGTTCAATGCCAATGAGAGATTTTTCCAAAATCTTCTTCCTTTCTTCCTCGCTTACTCCCTCCGTCATCTTTTTCATCGCCGAAATAAGAAAACCGCCTGTCCCGCAACAGGTATCTAAAACCTTATCGTTTTTATCCAATTTTGCTAATTCAACAAATAATTCTGTTATATGTTTTGGCGTTAAAACAATGCCCAGACCTTGCGCGTCTCCGCCAGTATATCGAATAAACTCTCCATAAAAATTACCGATTATATCAAAATCGAAACGGTCATGTGTAAAAGGTTTCATTTCCGAATCTATTTCGCGAACGATATGTTCTAATGGCGACTCGTTTTTCTTTTTGTCAATTTTCTGTAATTCGGGGTGATATTCAATAAAACTAAAGGCATTTATAATCGCTCGTTTTTTCTCATCCTGATTTACTCCAAGCGTTGTTCGGCTAATTTCATCTTTAATCGCTTGAAACGTTTTTTGAGCAAGTTCCGAACCAATATATTTCGGATATGCGACCTTAAACCCTTTTTCCATAAGCGCGATAAGAACCCCGCTCACAAGCAATGGCATTTGCGCCACGGTAATTTTTGCGTAATCTCGCAAATAGTTATGTAAATCTCGAGAGAAGCGACTTAAATCTTTTTTTCTGGTATTGGCAAGGTTTTCATCATAAGTGGCAAAACGAATATAATCTTGCCAAGAAATAATATCGGTTACCGGAACCTTTTTTGTATCAGCAAGGATTGAATGTGAGCCAGAACCTTTAGGAAAAAGAAATGTGCTAATTTTTAATTCCTCATTCGTTTGTCCACTTACTGCAATCGCGATTATATTGTATTCTTGTGATAATTTTGAGGCGTATAAAAGAACACCATCAACAGCGAAACTGGCATATTGGTCTTGGTTTGGCGACTCGTGAAATTTAGCGTCCGCCTTGCATTCAATAATAAGTAAAAATTCTTTGTCTTCTTTTTTGGAAACCAGAAACTCCGGCTTGCCAATTCCATCACCAGATTTACTCGCGCTTTTTAGTAATTTTTCAATAAGCGGATTTTCGCTTTTCTGTTCTTCAATCAAAAAACCATTTTCAGTTGTAATTCCAACTGACCCTAACTTTTTGCGAACGATATTCTCAGTTATTCGTTCATTTTTTGACATAATGATATTATACCAACTATTTACTACTTTATGTAGTGCAAAACTCTTATTTCACTTTAGTTTAAGCTTGGTGTTATAGGCAGGATACTCGGGTTAATTACTCCAAATATACAGAAACTATAGGACTCTAAAGTCGTCCTTTACAAAAGGGTTCGCCAAAGGCTATAAATTTATAAAAACCGCTGAGCAACAACAAAATACCATACCATGTTGCTAATAAAAACATGAATATAAACAAGGAAACAAAAAACTCAGGTTTTAAATATAAATCGATAGATTTTTCTAAACTTACTCTTGCATTTTCAGAAATTTCCTCTTTCGTGTCTTCATAGTATCCCATGAAAGAATACTCAAATTTATCTATTGAATTACTTGTTTCAAAATTATTTAAAATCTTTTTATTTTTACCTGAAGTTATTTCTTTATAGTTGCCATTTATATTTATTCTTATTGTTGTGTCTACATTTCTAGCATCCTCTGTTTTGGCCTTGATGTTATTTTTCAAGTATAAATTATATCTAAATAAATCTCCGGGTAGCTTTAATAATGAGCTTAGTTCTTTTTCTTTATCTTTTACGGCACTTATGCCGTCAGTAAATTTTTTCATATCATTATAAACTAGAAAGCAAGCATTTTGATCTTGTTTAGCCTTTACTAAATTAGTGATTTCTAAAGATGTGCGCGTAATATTTGGTATGAAATAAAAGGAAAAATAAAGAGTAAGTGCCAATGGTATTACTAATAAAATTAAGATTCTTAAAAAAAATTTGTTTATTAACATATAGTACGAAGTTAAAACTTGGCGGAGAGGGCGGGAGTCCTTTTCACCCGTCGCGAACCACCACTTCGTGGTTCCGGTTCGCTCCTCCTTCAAAGCCTGGGTTCCTCACCAAGCCACAACGTGGCTTGTTTCGGATACCCTTCGACTTCCGCCTTCAATATAACACAAAACATTGCCAAAAAGGCAATGTTTTGTGTTAAAGCGGAGTGGGCGGGAGTCGAACCCGCGATACCTTTCGGTATACCCGCTTTCCAAGCGAGCGCACTAGGCCACTATGCGACCTCTCCATATTATGGGCGAACCCTCCAATTATAAATCCGATGCTTTGACGATTTTATTTTTGCCCGTTTGCTTGGCTTTGTAAAGCGCCTCGTCGGCTTTCTTAAATAAGCTGTCAAAATCCCCTCCTTCGGTAAAGCTGGCCACGCCTCCGCTAACTGTGACTTTTGTTTTTTCCTCTATTTTCTTTCTGATATCGTCGAAAATTTCAAAAGCATGATTCTCGTCGGACCCAACCAATCCCACGATAATTTCTTCTCCTCCCCAGCGCGCCACTATATCGATTCCGCGCACTTTTTCTTTGATGATTTTACTGGCCTGTTTCAAAATTTCATCCCCCGCCTGATGGCCGTAAGTATCGTTAATTTTCTTAAAATTATCAATATCAAAAATTCCCAGGCTCAAACTTTTGATAAGAAAATTTTCCCGGCGCGACGGGTTTTCCAAATAACCTTTAACTTCGTCAATAAATTTCGCCGACTCCTCCTTAAAACCATGGCGATTGTAAAGAGTTGTTAGTTCGTCCTGATAGGCCAGCCCTTTTAGCCGTGATACCTCTTCTTCCAGTTCTTTAATTCTTTTTTGTTCTTCGGTCATATAAATATATTACACCGGCATTTCCCGCAAACGCTTAATTCTTTCTTCAATCGGCGGATGAGTCATAAAAAGTTTGCGCAGCCAAGAAGCTTTTTTCTGGCCTTTGAACGGGTCGTCCAACCATAAATGAGCCGTGGTATTATTGGCAACGCGCATAGGAGTTGCGTCTCCGGAAATTTTTTGCAAAGCCGAAGCCAGCCCTTCAGGATAACGTGTAAGTAAAGCGCCGGAAGCATCGGCCAAAAATTCTCTCTTGCGTGAAATCGCCAGTTGAATCAGCATAGCGCTGATTGGCGCTAAAATTGATAAAACTATGCCTGCAATCATTAAAATCGCTCCGGCCTGGCCATTTTCTCTGTCATCGCGCCTTCCCATGCCGCCCCAAAAAGCCGACCTTAAAAATATGTCCGAAACAATTGAAACAAAACCGACAAGAACGACTATAACCGTTGAAAGCAATATATCGCGGTTGCCGACATGCGACAATTCATGCGCCAAAACCCCTTCAAGTTCGCTCCGGTCCAGTTTTTCAAGCAATCCTTCGGTTACGGCAACTACGGCGTGTTTTGGGTCCCTGCCAGTCGCAAAAGCATTCGGCTGCCGTTCTCGGATTAAATAAATTCTGGGCATCGGCAATCCTGCGGTAATGCTTAAATTTTCAACTATGTGATAAAGTTCGGGGGCGCTATTGTGTTCGATTGGAACCGCGCGCGCCATTTTCAAAACTATTTTATCCGAATACCAATACGCCGCGACATTCATCAGCACGCTGAAAATAACCGCGAAATATAAAATCGACGGGTCTCCGTAAATCCTTGAAAAGGCCCAACCGATACCGATAACGACAATAAGAAATGCCGTAAAAAGCAACCAGGTCCGCCTGATATTGGCCGACTGTTGGGTATAAAGCGTCGGCATATTATTTAGAATTTAACCGCTACCGGGTCTCTTTCCGCCGCATCGTCCAGTCCAAAAAATTCTTCTTTTTTGAATCCAAATGTTCCAGCGACTAAATTGGACGGAAAAGTGTCAATTTTAGTATTGTATTCCAAAACGTTGCCGTTATAAAACCTTCTTGCCGCCTGAATTTTGTTTTCCGTGTCCGCCAGTTCTCTTTGTAATTCCAAAAAATTAGCATTGGCTTTTAAGTCCGGATAATTTTCGGAAACCGCGAAAAGCGTTTTCAAAGTGCCGGACAAAGCGTTTTCTGCTTCAAGTTTTTCATCTTTGCTTTTGGCGCCCATCGCTTGGGTTCGCGCTTCCGTAACTTTTTCAAAAACATTTCTTTCATGCTCCATATAGCCCTTTACAGTTTCAACCAAATTCGGAATCAGGTCGTACCTTCTTTTGAGTTGAACGTCGATATCCGACCATGCTTCTTTGACCCTCGTTCTCAATACAATAAATCGATTGTAAGCGAAAATAAGCCACAAAACAACTGCGGCGATAACGCCTAATAATATATATAAAATATTCATATTTTTCTTATTATTTTAATTTTTCTATTATACCACGGCGTCCTCCAATTTCAAGGAGAATAATTTGGAAACGCCATCGTCACCCATGGTAACGCCGTAGAGAACATTGGCAATTTCCATTGTTGAACGATTGTGAGTTATTAGGACAAATTGGGTTTTTTCCGCCAAATCTTTCAAAACTTTAGCAAACTGCGCCGCGTTGGCTTCGTCCAACGCGGCGTCAATTTCGTCCAAAACCAAAAACGGCGGACGGCTGACAGAAACGATGGCAAACAAAAGAGCGATGGAAATAAGCGCCCGTTCGCCGCCCGAAAGGGCGGCAAGGTCGCGGATGCGTTTGCGCGGCACATTAACGTTTATGGTTACACCCGATTCGTTTTCCAATTTCGCGGAACCGCCGCCGAACATCAGTTTGAAATAATGCTCGAATTCATCATTTATTTTCGCCAATCCCATTTTGAAATCGCTATTGATTCTGCCCGTCAAATTTTCTATCAAACTTTTTAGCGAACCTACAGCGCTTGTTAAATCGGAAAATTCTGTTGTTAAAAATACGTGACGCTTATCGGTCTCTTCATACTCGCGCATTATTTCTTCATCAAATCCTCCAATTTCGGCAATTTCTCTTCTTAATTTTATAATTTTATTTTCCAGCCCGGATAAATATTCGGTTTCCGGTAAAACAAATTTTGTGTCGGCAGTGGCAAAAGTAGCCGTTAATTCTTCGTAATCTTTCCCCGAACCCCATAATTCCGATTTCAAGTCCGCTTCTTTCAATTTGATTTTTTCTTCTTCCAGATTAAATCTTTGCGCCGCCTCCTGCGCCAGCATATATTCGCGCCGCGCCATTTCCAAATCTTTTTGAAAAACCGAATATTTGCCCCTCCATTCCATTTCTTCCGAACGAATTTTTGAAAGCGCTTTTTTGTTCTGATTTATTTGCTCGTCTATTCTGGCAAATTTCAATTTAAAATTTTCTTTGTCTTTTTCATACGGGCTTTCGTTTTTTTCTTCAATGTCCGCCAAATCAACAAGCGAAAGTATTTTTGAAATATCGTTCTTCTCCAGGCAGTCGCTGACGGTTCCGATTTCGCCGGCAAGATTTTTAATGGTTTCTTTAATAGCAACTGCGTCGGCCAGTTGCGAAACGGCATCAAGACGTTTCGCCCAATATTTTATTTTAATCGCCAAGACCGCTTCAAGCGTTTTTATGTTTTTGGCATTATTTCTTTTTGCCGATTCAATAATGCCCTCAATGCGGCCAAGCTCTCTTGTAATGTCATGCCGTTCGGTATTTAGTTTTTCCAGACTGGTTTCAAACTGGCCATTTTTTTCTCCGGCTTTGGAAAATTTTGTTATTTGTTCTTCAAAAAGTTTTTCGTTTGTTTCAAAATTTTCTTTCGCCGTTGTTATTCTAGCGTCGACTTCTTCCCGCGCTTTTTGATTGTCGTTTCTTTGAGAATATATTTCCCGGATTTTTATTTTGAAAAATTCATTTTCCAAATTATTCAAATCAGTGACCAAAATTTCTCTTTTTTGAAATTTCTCAACTTGGCGTTTTAGCGAACGCAGGCGCGGAGATATTTCATTTATCAAATTGGCGGTTTGTTCTAAATTCGCTCCGGTTTCCGACAATTTGGATTCGGCTTCGGATTTTTTAAGCTGAAATTCGCGGAGGCCGAGAGCTTCTTCCAAAATCCCCTGCCTTTCCGCGGGATCGGCTTTTAAAATTTCATCGGCCGAACCTTGGTTTACAATTGAGTTCCCCCTAAGCCCCAATTTTGAACGCGCCAGAAGCTCGGTTATATCTTTGAGCCGCACCTGGCTGTCATTTAAATAATATTCGTTGGCGCCATCGCGATAAACCTTGCGGCCTATAACAACCTCATCAAAATCAACGGGGAAAAAACCGTCACGATTATCAAAATGCAAACTGACGCTGGCCTTGCCCTGGGACGGCTTTGCCGCCGAACCGGCCCAAATTAAATCGGCGCCCGATTTGGAACGTAAATTTTTAAATCCTTGTTCGCCCAAAACCCAGCGCACAGAATCGACAACATTGGATTTGCCGGAACCGTTAGGCCCGACAATGGCGCTTACGGCGGTCGGAAATTCCAGCGCCGTTTTGTGGGCGAATGATTTGAATCCCGATCTGTCTAATTTCTTAAGCCGCATTCTTTACCAATTTTTTAATTTCAAACCGTTTTCGGCCGCTTGCTGCTGGGCTTCGTTTTTTGAAGCCCCCTCCCCTTGGGCAATTAATTCTTTGCCCAAATAAACCCCGACATTAAAATTTTTATCATGGTCTGGGCCGCTTTCGGATAAAACTTCGTAATTCGGAGTGACGCCGACCCGTTCCTGCGCCGCCTCCTGAAACAGACTTTTATGGTCGCGCCATAGTTTTTTGTCTATGATATTTTTTAGTTCGGGAAGCAGATTTTTGGCAATGAATTCCGCGGCCGCCGGGTAATCCTGGTCAAGATAGTAGGCGCCGGTAAACGCTTCAAACGTGTTGGCTAAAATATATTGGCGGCCGCGGCCCGTTTCTTTGGTTTCGCCTTTTGATAAATACAAGTAATCGTTAAATCCCAATTGAGCGGCAATCTGGGCAAGCATCTGGGAATTAACCAAGGCCGCGCGAAGGCTGGTCATTTCTCCTTCGGCCAAGTCAGGATAGTTTTTATAAAGATATTCGGTAACGACAAGTTCCAGTACCGCGTCGCCTAAAAATTCAAGACGCTCGTTATGATTTAATTCAAATGCCGGATTTTCATTAAGATATGAACGGTGAACAAAGGCCTGTTTGAGCAGGTTTTCATTTTTAAATTTTATGTTAAGTTGTTTTTTTAAACTGTTAAAATCTTTATCCATTTTCTTTCCCCTTCCTTGGGCTTCCCTCTTCTTTTCCCGGTTCGCCTATCGCCCGATAAATTGTTCCCAAAACGCCATTGACGAATTTGCCGGATGTTTCCCCGCCAAAGCTTTTCGCCAGCTCGATAGCCTCGTTAATCGCCACCTTGGGTGGGACTTCTTCGCGGTTGCCAAGTAAAAGCTCGTAAATGCCAATGCGCAAAACATTGCGGTCAACCAAGTTGATTTGCTCAAGCGGCCATTCGGGAGCGGTTTTAACTATAATTTCGTCAATTTTATCTTTATTTTCCAAAACGCCTTTTATAAGAGCATGAACAAACTGGCTGTCTTCCAAGCCGGGGCCGAACTCTTCAAGATTCCTATCTAAAATCTCGTTTATTTTTAAATCGTTGCGATTATTAAAATCCCATTCGTAAAGGGTTTGCATCACTATTGAACGGGAAAGGTGCCTATTAGCCATGTATAAAAAATATCACAAATCCCCCCAAAAATCAAAAATTAAATCTGATTGTTTTTGATTTTTTGGCGGAGGGATTCGACAAAAGTGTTGAAAAAATAAAGATTGTGGAAAGTTAAAAGACGCATCGCGGTTATTTCCTTTGCCTTCACAAGATGAGCGATATAATTGCGTTTGTAATTCTGGCAGACGGAACAGCCGCATTTTGAGTCCAGAGGTTTTTTGTCTTTTAGAAAAACCGATTTATTTAAATTCAACTCGCCAGAATTTGTAAAAGCAATCCCCCGCCTTCCGTAATGCGTTGGCACGGTGCAATCAAATAAATCAATTCCGCTTTTGATAATATTTTCCATATCATCAAGCCGGCCGATACCCAGCATGTGCCGCGGCTTTTTTTCGTCAAGATTCGGAGTAATCCACGACAAAATTTTCGCCATATCTTTTTTTGTTTCGCCCAAATCTCCGCCGATGCCGAAGCCGTCAAAATTAAGTGAATTGATAAATTTGGCGCTCTCACTTCTTAAATCCTCAAACTTCGAACCTTGAATTATCCCAAATAATGCTTGCCTCGCCCTTCGTAGCCTTGGCGAAGAAGGGTTTCCATGAACATCAACACAAATTTTTGCCCAGTCGTGGGTTCTTTTTACCGCTTTTTTTACATATTCATAAGTAGAAAATGGCGGCGTGCATTCGTCAAAAGCAAAAATAATATCGGCGCCGAGCGCTTCCTGGATTTTAATTGATTCTTTCGGCCCAATAAATAGTTCTTCCCCATTTATCGGAGATTTAAAAAATACGCCTTGCGATGTAATTCGGACTTTTTTCGGCTGGGCATTTTTATCTATAACTGCGCCTTTATGGCCGGGGAAAAATCCCATAACTTTACCCACTCCCAAATCATGGCCAAATCCCAAACTGAAAACTTGAAAACCGCCCGAATCCGTCATTAACGGCCAGCTCCAATTCATAAATTCGTGAAGTCCGCCAGATGTTTTTACGATTTTTTCGCCCGGCTTCAAATGCAAATGAAAAGTGTTGGCTATAAGAATCTGGCATTTCGCCGCCTTTGCTTCTTCGCTGGTTAAAGTTTTGACAACCGCCTGCGTCGCCACCGGAACCAGAGCCGGCGTTTCAACCAGCCCATTAGGCGTCTTCAAAAGCCCGAGCCGCGCTCCGCTCTTTTTTGATTTTTTTATAATTTCAAACTTAATCACTCAAAAAATATTCTAGTTTACCGGCGCCGGCATTGGTATCGATTTTCCTGACGGATATGTTTGTTTGTCAAAAGTTACGGTTTGAGTTTCGCATATTTGACCCTTATCATGTCTCTGCCATTTTCCATAATAGTCGGCGCTTGGAAATTCATTTACAGTTGACCGCGCAAATTCTCCGCAAAGTTCAAATTGATTATTTGAAACTACGCGATATTTGTATTCTTTCTGCGTCTCCGGGTCTGTTGTACTTGAGGCGCAATAAGTATATCTGACGCCGCTTTTCAATTCACCTAAGTCCACGGGCGGGCGGCCATTGTCATAAGCAAACGAATTGACGCAAGAGGATAGTTCCTGCAAATTATTCGTCCGTTGCGTATCTTGGTTTCTAAGCCGCGCTTCCAAAGGCGTCCCACCTACAATAAACCCAAAAATAATCGCAATAACTACGAATACAGCCGAAATAATTGCCGGTAAAATAAAATAATTTGAATAAATTTCTTTTTTATATTGAATTTTCTTTCTTTCAAAAAAGTAAAAACCGAAAACTAAGCCTGCAATAATTAAAATCGTCAGCGCTTTGAGCAGAAATCTCGCGCCATATTCACCCTGAAGAAAATTGAATACTACGGCAATAAGGTCGCCGATAATCAACCCGCTGGCAATTAATAAAACTATATATGTGAGCCATTTTGACAGTCTTGATTCCGCTTTTTCCGGCAAATTTTCAAAACTTTTAAACCAGAAATACAACGCCCAAATATATATAGGGAAACCGATAATCAAAGACGCAACCGCGTAATGAATGCCCGAGGCGTCAAAATAAACAAATTGATAATTCGTAAAATACTTATTGATTACCTGAAAATATAAAATACCCGTTGCGGTCGCGACAATCCCAAGCAAAATAAAAGACATAAAGTGGACGAATATTTCCGCCATGCCGCTTTTTTGTTGATTGTTTATTTCATTCATAATTTTATTTTTAATTATTATTGTGATAATCGGCCGCCATCAATATAAAGCGTGGCGCCCGTGATATAGCTCGCTTCTTCCGATGCTAAAAAAACCACTGCCGCGGAAACTTCTTCCGGCCTGCCGATTCTCTTAAGAGGAATGCTTGCCAGCATTTCCTTCATTTCTTCTTCGGGAACTTGAGAAGCTGAAATCATCGGCGTATCTATCGCGCCCGGTCCGATGGCATTTACGTTAATCCCGAGCGGCGCCCACTCTACCGCTAGGGTCTCTGTCATGCCAATTATCCCTCCTTTTGAAGCTGTGTAGTGCGCTCCGCCAGCGTAACCTACTCCAACACCGCCTGAAGCAATCGAGGCGATATTGATAATCCGGCCCCAGTTATTTTTAGCCATTTCTTTTGCCGCTCTCTGGGCGCACAAAAACTCGCCTTTCAAATTTATATTAATGGTCTTGTCCCAATCTTCTTCAGACATTTCCAAGGCCGGTTTATCGGTATAAATTCCGGCATTATTAACTAAAATATCCAGCCGCCCGAATTGCTTTATAACTTCGTCAAAAACGGCGCCTACTTCTGCCTTGTTTGAAACATCCATCTTAAAAGCGACCGCCTCTCCTCCGGCGGATTTTATTTCATCAACAACTGCTTGGCATTCTTCTTGGCTAATGTCCGTTACCGCCACTTTCGCGCCCTGCCGCGCTAAAGCTATTGCATGGCTTTTGCCCATCCCCCGCCTCGCGCCGGTTACTAAAGCAACTTTTTCCGTTAAATCAAACATTAAATCTATTAATTTATATTAATAGATTAATTATATCCTAAATCTCTTAAGACACAAAGATAAGTTGCAAACACAAAAAAAACGGGAACGGTCCCGTTTAATTAAAACTTAGTTAAATGCTTCCGAAAGATTTGTACCAGAAACCTTTCCAATAAATTCTGCTCTTTCATCCCAGTCTTTCAATAAAAATTCAATAAATAATTTTCCTTCATTGCTTAAAGCGGTAAGCACTCTAATGGCTTCATTTAATTCCGTGTCCGTTAATAGCCAGTTTATTTTTAACTCAAGTTGTCTAGTTATCACAACATGACCAGGAAAATAATCTTTGCCCAATATATATCTAAAATAAGGAACAAAACTCGAATCCGTCTCATTTGCTCGTTTTTGAAACTTGTCATCAAAAAACTTACCGATTTTGGGATTTCTTACCATTTTAATAAAATTACTTTGTGCAATTTCAAGTAATCTTTTAACAGTTAATACTTTTTCCTGCCTTTCAATTTCTTTTTCATCTTCCTTAATTTTTGACAACAACTCCGTTTGTAATCTTTCCTGATTTTTATTCACCCTTTCTCTTTCAACATCAGATTGCACATTGTCAAAAACAGCAGAAATATTGGCATCAGTCATTTTGCGATTTTCTCCTTCCTATTCAATTGTTATAGAACATTCCTTTTGACTTCATATAGTCTACATACTTTAACCAAATAAGTCAACTAAAACTTCCCATGCCAACCCTTGTAGCGATGTATTGATACATAGGTACAAGGTGAATAAAAGTTATTTTTTATTTCAACCATTTTGTTCTTCCTTTTATGTCATTCTTTTGGGGAGGAACAATACTGACTAATTTCCCGATAAACTTATCAAATTGTTTTTCAAGTTTTTTCAGTTCGCTTCGCTTTTCTAATTTCTTAATAAAAATCTCATAATCCCCCTCTGTTTTGTCCATTACTTCTTTTATCCTACACACAGTTGAGGTGCTAACCTTTAAAGCATCGCTGATGTCGCGCTGGCTATAATTCTTGTTTAATAAAAAGGCGATGGCTAATCTTTTTGCCAACATTATCTTTTCCGTCTTAGTTAAAAGACTATTCAAAAAATTCCTAATATCAGAGTCGTTGTCCAATCTTGCCAATAACCACCACAAAGTGGCTTGAATTTCATAGTTGCTTTCTTTGCTTAATGGATTGCGAGAAACCTGACTCATAATTATCCCTGTATCGATGTATTAATACATGATAACAGAGATTGTGCAGAAATTAAAATGATTTTAATTTTACACTTTAAATCCCTTAAGACGCAAAGAATTGAGGACGACTGAAATTGAAGAAAATGCCATCGCGGCGCCGGCTAAAATAGGATTCAAAACAATGCCCCAAACGGGGTATAAAACGCCGGCCGCCACCGGAATGAGAATAATATTATACACATATGCCCAAAAAAGATTCTGTTTGATATTCCGTAAAGTTTGTCGGCTTAGCTTTATTGCTTCGTAAACTCCCATCGGGTCGCCGGAAATCAAAGTAATGTCACTGGATTCAATGGCGATATCGGTGCCGGTGCCGATAGCAATACCGACTTCGGCTTGAGTAAGCGCCGGCGCGTCATTGATGCCGTCGCCGACCATGGCCACTTTTTTGCCTTCGGCTTGAAGCGCTTTAATTTTTTCCGATTTTTCATTGGGTAAAACTTTTGCCATTATATTTTTAATGCCGATTTGTCCGCCGATGGCTTCGGCTGTTCTTTCATTATCTCCCGTAATCATCCATACTTCCAATCCCAAATTTTGCAATAATTTAATAGTTTCAACGGCGCTTTCTTTTAATGTATCCGCAACGGCAATAGCGCCAAGCGGTTTATCGGATGCCAAAATTATTACTGTTTTTCCTTCTTTCTCAAGCTTCTGAATTTTATTTTCCTGTTCTTGAGAAATTTTTATATTTTTTTCGACAAGCAAAGCCCTGTTGCCGAAAAAGAATTTATTTATTTTGCTATCAGCGGCAATGTCGCCTTCCAGTCCTTTACCGGGAGTAACCAAAAAATTTTCAACTTTGAAAAGCTCTATTTTTCCGCTTTCGGCCGTTTCTCTTATAGCTTTATCAAGAGGATGAGAGGATGCTTTTCCTAGACTCGCGGCATAAGCGACGACAGCTTTGGCAATCGGATGTTCAGAAAATTTTTCAAGCGAAGCGGCAACATGCAAAATATCTTCGCCCATTTTCTCGCTGAAAGCCATAATATCGGTAACTGACGGTTCGCCTTTTGTTAGAGTTCCTGTTTTATCCAAAACAATGGCATTAATTTTTCCCGCCAATTCAAGCGCTTCGGCGTCTCTTATGATAATGCCGCGTTCCGCCGCTTTGCCCGTTCCAACCATAATTGAAGTCGGCGTGGCTAGCCCTAAAGCGCAAGGGCAAGCCACCACTAAAACTGCCACCGCGTTAATCAACGCAAAACTTAAAGAAGATTGCGCGCCCCAAAAAAACCAAACAATAAATGAACCTATAGAAATTACTAAAACAACCGGCACAAAATATCCGGTTATAGTATCGGCTAATTTTTGAATCGGCGCTTTTGACCCTTGAGCTTCTTCAACCAATTTAACTATTTGAGCTAAAAAAGTTTCTTTGCCCACTTTGGTTGCCTTAAACTTAAAAGCGCCTGTTTTGTTGATAGTCGCGCCAATAACTCCATCGCCTGTTTTTTTATCAACCGGCATTGATTCGCCGGTAACCATCGACTCATCAATCGCCGACGCGCCTTCAATAATAATGCCGTCAACCGGAATTTTTTCTCCCGGCTTAACTAAAATAATATCGCCGACTTTCACATCTTCAATCGGCATTTCCATTTCCTCGCCATTTTCGTGAATGATATGGGCGGTTTTCGCTTGAAGTTTTAATAATTTTTTAATCGCTTCCGAAGCCGAACCTTTGGCTTTCGCTTCCAAATACTTGCCCAAAATAACCAATGTCACAACTACAGAGGCAACGTCAAAATAGACCTCTAACGGCAATTTGAAAATCGTTATGATGGCGCTGTAAATAAACGCCGCGCCAGTACCCAGCGCCACTAGAGTATCCATATTGGCGGTAAAATTTTTCAAGCCGAACCAAGCGCCGCGCCAAAATTGCCAGCCAATCCAAAATTCAATCGGTGTTGTCAAAATCAAAAGCAACGCGTATCGCCACGGGCCGGGGATTATTTCTGTAAAACTGAAAATCATAATTAAAACGGATAATATAGCGCCGATGGTAAATTTCTTTTTCAAGAGCGCGATTTCCGCTTCTTTCAGCATTTTATGATGGTCGTGCTCGCCCTCTGCAGATTTGGCGGCGGCGGGCTCGCCATTTTGAATAATTAAGTGATAGCCGGTTTTCGCCACAGCGATTTCCATCAATTCCGGCGTTGCCGGTTCTTCATATTCTATAACCGCTTTTTCCGACATCATATTTACCGAGGCGCTTTTGACGCCCGGCACTTTTTTTAGCGCTTGTTCAATCGTAAGCGCGCAGGAAACGCAATGCATCCCCTGAATCGCAAAAGTTTCTTTTTTCATTAGGCTAAATCTTTCTTCATTCTTTCGAATTCTTCTCTGTTGATTTCGCCTTTAGCATATCGCTCTTTAAGAATTTCCAAGGGTATTTTACCGGAAATTCTGGATTTGGATTGATTAATCAACCAGCGGATTAAAACTGCTATTCCAACGATAATCAAAACCCAAAACGCCAACATAAAAATCGGCCCAATAACACTAAAAATAGAAAACCCAACACCGCTTGTTCCCCAATCTCCCATCATATTTGAGTACATATTTTTTATTCTAATTATAATGCTTATATCTATTATATCATGATTGTCAAGCTGCGCATCCTCCGCCTTCTTGGGGTTGGTCAGGAAACCAAAATGAGTTCATTTGGCGCCCTGCTTGATACATTTGGCTTTCACTCGCGCTCTGCGACGCCATAAGCTCCAAAAGCCCCAGCATGGCCATGCCGTGGTTGCAATCGGGAAAATACGCCGGATTACTGCAGCATGGTCGATAGATATTTTTGCTTGTTTTTTCAACCAGCGCCTGCTGTTCCGGTGTTAGAACGACGAACAAATGCTTGCCATAATGATTCATCGCGTTGCCATCGGCCAATGTCCATCCTCCGGTTGAGGCAAATCCGCCGGCGCCGCCGTAACGCGGGTCGTTCATCGGTCCTTTTTCAAGAATTTCATTTTTATTGCCAAGCCCCAACGCCCAAAATAAATTAAGCAGAAGGCCGGAATTTTCCTGATTTACCGTTAAATTGCCATTTTGCAAGCCGTCAAGAAGTTTTTTATCGGCGGCGCTTAATCCGCCCCGACTTTCATAAATCGCTTCAAACTGCGCGCGGTCGATTACGCCCGCGCTTATCATTTGTGCGCCAAGATTATTCCAAGCAACCGGCAATTCAACCGATTGAACGACACTTGGTGCGCGTTCGTTTTTATTTTCTTCATTCGAAACTATTTTTTGATTTACATTTGTCCAGCCGTAAACGACAACCAGTGTTGAAAGTATTATGCTTGCGGGTATTAGATAACTTTTTTCCATTTTTTTATACTAAATAAATTATAATTCCTAAAATAATCATGGCTATACCGCTCCAAAATCTCATGTTCCCCATTTCTTGCTTCTGCCACTCTTGAACTTTATCAAGCACGTTTCTGTCGCTGGCGATAAGAAGCATCACAATCAAAGGCAGAACAAAAATAAAGTTGTACAAAATCAGATAGCCCAGCCCTTGCCAATAAGTTACCTGGTCATGAAGCAGACCCAAAATCATAACATACGGACCGCCGCTGCAGGGCAGGGCGCAAATGCCGACCAAAGCGCCCAAGAGAAATGCGGTGGCAAGCGAACCTTTTTCCATAAGTCCGCCCATTTTTTGATGAGCAATTTGCGGGATTCTAAGCTTGAGCGGAAATCCGGGAAAAAATACATTAATTAGGTTTAGACCGCCAAGCGCGATAAGTAGTGCCGCTCCGAACTTTGCCATAAAGAATGGGACATCAAACAGATGGAACGCCTGAAGAACGCCAACGCCGATTAAAACATACGCCGAAAAAATCCCGAAAACATATATGCCTCCGATTTTCAATATATTGGCGCGCAACCGGCCGATGCTGAAAAGAAAAGCAATGGTCACAAGAAGAATGGAGAAGGCGCACGGATGAATGCTGTTTACAATAGACGCCGCCAAAATCAGCGGAAAAAGAAATTTTCCCCCGCCGGATATTTGCCAGAGGAGCGGCGCGCTTTTCATTGAACCCAAAAACCATGCCGAAACGGCAAAAACAACGGCAATTAAAACCAGCCAAAATAATCTTTTTTTCATGGCGTTACAACTGCTTTAAACTGCAACGATATCGGTTCTTGCTCAGCGCCTGTGGAAACCACAATTTGTCTTTCAATCGGGCCGACGCCGGACGGGCCATGGGCCGCGGGGTCAAAGATCGCTTTCACTATTAACGTTTCACCCGGTTTTACGACCAAATTGGCCTTGCGCCCGCCTCCATGGCCTTGCATGCCGAATGGACCGGCAAATTTATTGCCTACTTTTAATTCGGCTTCGGTGCACATACAGGAAGTAAACACTTCGCCGATTTGAACATTTTTATCGCTTTTATTTTCCAGCAAAAATTCTTTGTTCACTTTTCCTTTTGCCATTGATACCGTCCCGAAATCATAACTGTTTTCAATAACGAAAAGTGTCCCACCCAATTCTCCGCCGATAACAGCAGGAACTTCTTGCCCAACACTATTGGTAAGCCACGCGAGACCGGCGACAATAACTGCTATAATTCCCAGTAAAATCAATACTTGTTTAATTTGTTCTTTCATATTTTTCTTAATTAATAACAAAAAATCCCTGAATCAGGGATACAAAAACGCAGACATAAAGCCGCCGACCAGCGAATTTTATATCTGCGTTTTATTCGGTATTCGGACTGTTTTCAAAAAGAGAAAGCCACGAAATTTGTTTGTGTTTTTTGACGGTGGTATTTTCCAAAATTCCGCGCCCAAAAAAACGTTTATCTGTGTAAAAATCTCCGGCGGAAAAAACATAAGAAATAAAAACCGCCAAAATGGAAACTGCCGCCAAAGCCGCCGTTAGAAGAGCTTCGGAAAAATTCCTGACAAAATTAACATGCATGCCTATGTAGGCCAGAACATTAAACAGAGGACAAGCCGTGCCCGCGGCGTAAGACGCGACGCAATCGCCATGTTCGCCCATGGTCAAAAGACCGATTACGACGCCGCCCGCAAGACCGGCAATTATTAGAATTGTTAGGAGAGATTTCATAGATATTTTGTATATTAGCATTATTTGACCATTACTGCAACTTCAGCAGCGATTTGGGACATTTCGTCTGTCGTGATTACGGCGATTTTTACCGGCGATTCGTCTTTACCGATAAAGCCATCTACACTAATAGTTTTGTTATTTTTTTCATTGTCCAAAACAATCCCCAGATTTTCGAGTTCCGAGCAAATTCTTGCGCGCATAATCGCCGAACGCTCGCCGATTGTCGCCGAAAATACCAAAAGAACGGCGCCGTTTAACGCCGCAAAATAAGAACCGATATATTTTTTGATTTTATAAACCATAATTTCCAGCGCTAGTTTGGCATTTTCATCGCCATTCTTTTCCATTTCCAAAAGTTCTTTCACATCGTTGCTTTTCCCGGATAGCCCCAAAAGCCCGCATTGAGTATTCAAATAATTTTCCATTTCATCCGGTTCGTAGCCGAATTTTTTTGATAAATAAACAACCGCTCCGGCATCAATGTCGCCTACCCTGTTTGCCATAACAACGCCCTCAAGCGGAGTAAAACCCATCGAAGTGTCAATGCTTTGGCCTTCTTTAATTGCCACAATGCTTGAACCTCCCCCCAAATGACAAATTATTATTTTTTCCGGCAGATTGCCGCTGTAAATATTTTTCAATTTGCCGACAACGGATTCGAACGAAATGCCGTGATAGCCGAATCTAAAAATATCCAGTTCTTCGGCTGTATTTTTGGGAATGCCGTAAAGCCTCGCGCGGGCGGGCATCGAGCCGTGAAACGCGCTATCGGAAACTCCGACAACGGGAATGCCCGGCAATATTTGTTCAAGCGCTTTCAACTCGGCAAGCATCGGGTTTATATGAAGCGGAGCCTGTTCTTTCGCCGCCTCCAGTTTTGCCATATACTCTCCGTCTATAATTTTATTTTGTAAAAAATAACTTCCGGGAGCGACAACGCGAAAACCGATTGCGAAAATTTCATTTGGAGCGCCGATTAATTTTTGTTCCAAAAGCTGGCCAATAACATATTCGGTGGAATTTTCAATAAGTTTGCCGTTTTCCTTTTCAAAATGCGCGGAAAATACGCATTCACCGTCTTGGTATAGCGCGTATTTTCTTGATTCGCTTCCGACATTAACTATAAAAATTTTATTCATTTAAATGACTTCCACTGCCAATTTTCTATTTCTTCGGGGTCAACGCCGTTAATTTTAATATATTCGCGGTGTTCGTTCAATTTTTGTCTGTATTTTTTAATCAAATTTTCCGCTTTGCCTGTTTCCAAAAAACCGCGCTTTGCCATTCGAGCAAACGCATCAATCGCCAAATGGTACCTGCTGGTTTCGTTTCTTACCTGCATGTCAAAAGGCGTGGTGGTTGAACCGTTTTCAATATAGCCGTGAACACAAAAATTCTCGTTTTTTTCGTAATCGAACAAAAATTGCTTAAGCGTCTGGGGATAGCCGTGAAAATTAAAAATAACCTGTTTATCGTCCGTAAAATATTTTACGAAATCAACAGAATTGCCGAGAGCCGAAAGTTCCATGACATTAACAAACCTGACTTTTATTTCCGGCGCTTCGCTCTTTACTATGTCGATTGCCGCCAAGGATTCTTTGGTTAAATAATCCCCCGCCGCGGCGAAAATAATATGCGGATTTTCTTCGCTCGCGAAATCCCAAATCATCATGCCGCTGTTTAATTCTTTTTCGGCAAGTTCCGGCGTCAGCCATCGCGGTTCCAATGTTTTCCCGGCAACTATGATATTGATTTTATTTTTTGACGCCAAGCATTTTTTCAAAACAACCAGCGCGCTATTGCCATCCGGCGGGAAAAAGACACGGACAAAACCGCCGGGTTTCTGGAGCATGTCGCTGATGAACCCCGGATTCTGGTGCGAAAAACCGTTGTGTTCCTGCCGCCAGCCGGATGAAGTGAGAATATAATTAAAAGACGGGATATCACCGCGCCATGGAAATTCCTTCGCCGTTTTTAAAAATTTCGCGTACTGGTCAGCCATGCTCGCGACAATTTGGATAAATGCTTCATAGGAAGCGAAAACGGCGTGGCGGCCGGTCAAAGCGTACCCCTGCGCCATTCCTTGGAGCGAATGTTCGCTTAAAAGTTCCATTACTCGCCCATCGGGTGATAAATCTTTATCCCACTCTTTTTGGGGCATCGTGAAAGCGCGGGCGGTCGTCTCGAAAACCGCGTCTAGTTTATTGGAATAAGTTTCATCGGGAGAAAACAACCGCAGATTTTTGTTTTCTTTGTTTAATTTGAAAACTTCGTTCAAGTACGCTCCGATGCGGCGCATACTGCTGGAGCCGGCGGCGCCCGGCGCCGCCGCGTCTTCCGAAAATTGTTCCGCCGGCGGAAGAACAAGCGGTTTCATGTTACCGCCAAGCGCATGCCTACTTTCCCCCATTTTCAAACCGCTTTCCGGAACAAATTCTTTTATTTCATTTATAAATCCCCCTTCGGCAGAAAAAAGTTCATCAAATTTGTATGAACGAAACCATTTTTCAACCGCTTTCAATTCTATTTTATCCATTTTGGCATTCGGCGCCGGTACCTGGTGGGAAGGAAAATTTCCTTCCATTTTTATATCGCCAAGTTTTTTTATGCCTGTCCATCCCTTTGGGGTCTTTAAAATAATCATCGGAAATTTACCATCGCCGTTAAATAACTTATTGCTTCTGGCTAGTTCCCTAATTGATTTTATTGATTGATAACTTTTTTCAAGAGCGTCAATCATTTTTGGATAAACATTGGAGCCTTCAACAATAATCGGTTCGTAGCCATAGCCCGTAAATAGCGCTTTCAATTCACGGTTTGTCATTCTGCCAAAAATTGTCGGCCCAGAAATTTTATAGCCATTCAAATGTAAAATAGGCAAAACGGCGCCGTTTCCAACCGGAGAAATAAGTTTATTCAAATGCCAAGAGGCCGCGAGCGGGCCGGTTTCAGCTTCGCCGTCGCCGATGACACAGGCGGCGATTAAATCGGGATTGTCCAAAACTGCGCCGTAAGCGGTGGAAAGCGCGTAGCCGAGTTCCCCGCCTTCCAAAATAACTCCCGGCGCGCCAGGGTTGCTGTGGCTGGGAAATCCGTACGGCCAGCAGAAATTTTTCACGACATAACCAACGCCCTTTTCATCGCGCGCCGCCTCCGGATAATATTTTTCAAGCGTTCCTTCAAGAAATAAATTTGCCTGAAGCGCCGCGAATCCATGCCCGGGACCCATTATAAAAAGAATATCGGCGCGGTGTTTTTTTATTAAATAATTTAAATTGGCGTAAATAAAATTTATGCCCGGGCAAGTGCCCCAATGGCCCAAAAGCCGCGGCTTGATATCGCCGAAAGAAAGTTTTCTTTTCAATAAAAAATTGTCTTTAAGATAAACCTGCGTAGCGGCAAGATAATTTGTTGCCCTGACATATTTTTTTATTGATTCAACGGCGTCAAACATTGCGTTTTGAATTATCAAATATAGTAATATCGCCCTTATCGTATCGTCCCATTTCAAATCCGTCGTAAATAAAATGGTCGCCGTCTTGGCCGAAATAAAGCGCTGTTTTTCTGTCCAGAACTACGATAAAGCCACGTAGTCCCGAAGCCGAGGGCAAAATATCAATCCGTCTGACTTTGGAAAAAAGTTCCTGCGCCTCGTTAAACAGCGGGTCGCTGATGCCCATTTTTCTGGCCATTCTGAGCATCGCCCAACCCGGCCAAAGTTTGAAGATTAATTTTGTAAACCAAGTAATTTTTACTCCGCTCATGTGTTTATTATACTTCTTTTTGCCTTTTGGCGCGAGTACGCGCCAATTCCGTCAGAAATTGTTTTCTCAAGCGGATGCTTTTTGGCGTCACTTCCAAATATTCGTCGTCGTTTATAATCTCTAAACCGCGTTCAAGAGTAAGTTCCAGCGGCGGAGTTAATGTCAGCGCTTCGTCGGACGCTTTAGAACGCATATTGGTTAATTGCTTGCCTTTTGTCGGATTAACGGACATGTCGTTGCCCTTGGAGGCATTGCCGATAACCATTCCCGTGTAAACTTCCACGCCGGCGCCGATATATAAAACACCCCTGTCTTGCAAATTATATAATGAAAAGCCCAGCGCTTTGCCGTCGGCCATTGAAACCATTGAACATAGCGTTTGCTTGCTAATTTCTCCGGCAAACGGCCGGAAACCGATAACACGGCTATACATTATCCCCTCGCCCCTTGTGTCTATAACAAACTCCCCGCGATAGCCCAGCAAGCCCCGTGTCGGAATTTCAAAAATAATTCGCGAGTTGGTTTGGTCTTGGCTGACATCAATCATACTGCCTTTTCTTTTGGACATTTTTTCTATAACCGTCCCCATCATGTTAGCCGGCACCATAATTGTAACTTCTTCAAACGGTTCCAATTTTTTCCCTTCTTCTTCTTTATAAATAACCTGCGGCTTGGAAACCTGAAGTTCGTAACCTTCACGCCGCATATTTTCAAGCAAAATGGCAATGTGCAATTCGCCCCTGCCGTATACTTTAAAGTATTCCGAGGATGAAAAATCAATTTTCAATCCAACATTAACCTCCAATTCTTTTTCCAATCGTTCTCGTATTTGGCGGCTGGTTACAAGTTTGCCTTCCCGTCCCGCGAAAGGAGAATTATTTACCAAAAAATTAAGCGAAATTGTCGGCTCGTCTATACTAATCGCCGGCAATGCCTCCTGCGAGACATCGGCGCAAATTGTTTCGCCGATAAAAATGTCGGGCAATCCGGCAATCATAACAATATCTCCGGCAACCGCTTCCGAAACTTCTTTTCTTTTCAATCCTTCAAAAGTAAATATTTTGTTTATTTTGCCCGGGCGCGTTTCTCCAGTGCTATTTTTTATAAAAACATTTCCGCCGGTTTTGATAATACCGTCGTAAATTCTGCCTATGGCAAGACGGCCCATAAAATTGTCGTAAGCGAGATTAAACGGCTGAACTCTGAAAGGTTTTTTATTCAATTCTTCCGATGATGCTTCGGGAACTTCTTTTAATATAATTTCCAAAAGCGGAGTGAGGTCTTTTGAATCGTCCGCCAAATTCAGTTTGGCAATTCCCTCCTTGGCGATTGCGTATATCACGGGAAAATCCAACTGGTCGTCATTCGCGCCGAGAGCCATGAAAAGTTCCAGAACTTTTTCATGCGCCCATTCCGGCCGGGCCGCCGGCTTGTCTATTTTGTTAATAACCACAATCGGTTTCAATCCGAGTTCCAATGATTTTTTCAAAACAAATTTTGTCTGAGGCATCGGCCCTTCCTGCGCGTCGACAACCAAAAGCACCGAATCAATGGAACGCAGAACGCGCTCGACTTCCGAACCGAAATCAGCGTGCCCTGGGGTGTCCACCAAATTTATTTTGGTATCCTTATAAAAAATAGAAGCGTTTTTTGAATAAATAGTAATCCCCCGCTCCTGTTCCAAAGCGTTTGAATCCATGCTTATGCCTTCTTCAATCATTCCTGTCTGGCGAAGTAAAGCATCTGTTAATTTTGTTTTCCCATGGTCAACATGGGCAATAATAGCGATGTTCCTGATTTTCATAAAAATAAAAAGCCGTTTAATCAGCGGCTCTATTTTGCCATAAAAAATCCCAAAAGTCAAAAACAAAAGCCCCATAGTTACAGGGCTGTTTTTATATTTTCTTATTCGCCTTTAAGATATCTCAAAACAATCATTCTTAATCCTTCAAGATTGATTCTTTCTTTGCTAATAGAAACGTATTCCATCAAATGCGCCAGATTTTCTTTATCTATATTTATCTTTTTCAATATGGGGATAAAGGTTCTATCTTTAACGGCCGCTATCACAAAAAGAATTCGCGATATCAGTTGAGCTTTTCTATCATCGGAACCAAAAACGCACTGTTCGTGGAATTTTTCTATAATCTCCCTGAAAAGTTTTCGCGCGTTTTCGTTGTACAGATTTTTTTCATGTAGCAACTTACCGCACAAGATAACAAGCATGTCTTTTATATTGTTGTAGGCATAACTACTACCCATTCCGGATCTTATGGAATCAACCATCAAGTCCAATATTCTTTGTTTTTGCGACCCTTGATGCCGGCACAACTCTCTAAATAGCATGCAGACCGTTTCATAATCATCTATTTTGAGATATGCTTCAACCCTTTTAATAAGCCAATTCACATTGTCTTCCCAATCCGGATTAATCTCACTCAAACATGCTTCTCTAACTTCCCTGATTGGCATGTTATCAAATGCTTCTCTATAATCTTTAAACCCCCATCTTACTTCTTCTGTTTGCATACCCGCTTTTCCTGTTCGTCTAACCGGAAAATCTACAACCCCCACAACTTTCTTCTCTTCCATTTTTGCCTCCTTTACAAGGAACTGATTTTTTATCGTCTGCGACGATATACAGAAAATACCATTAAAAGATTAGGCTGTCAACACAACCGGATTTATTTTATCTCAACGATTTTTTGGCGGGAGGTGTGGCCGATAATAATATTTACGGACGAAAGCGGAACGCCAAAACGATTAGCCAGCGCTTTGATAACCGCCACGTTCGCTTTTCCTTTACTCGGCGGTTCTTTTACGCAAATTTCAAAATTGGTTTCGCTTAGTTTTTTTATGCTCTCTTCCTTGGAATTCGGTTTTACTTTAACAAAAATTTTCATATTTAGTATTTATTACTAAAATCATTAAGAGCATTAATCAATACTTTGGTCATTTCGCCGACTTGGCCATTACCAATTTTTTTGTTATCTACTTCAACAACCGGAACGATGCCCTTATTGGTTGCCGTCAGAAATATCTCCGAAGCCGCAAAAAAATCTTTTTCTGGAATTTCTCGCTCTTCTATATCTATCCCTTCTGTTTTGCCAATTTAATAATAAAATTTCTGGTTATACCTGAAAGTATGTTTTCTTTCGGAGTAATAATTTTATTATTTTTTACAATAAATAAATTACTGGTTGATGCTTCCAGAAAGTTTCCGTTTTGGAAGTAAACAATTTCAATCGCTTTATTTTTCTCTTTTATTTTCTGATGTTTTATAGCCGCCACATAATTGGTGGTTTTTGTTAAAGGAAATTGCCGGTTGTATTTTAGTGTCACTACTTTTGCTCCTTTTGAATAAATTTCCTTAGGAAGATCGATAAATTTTTCAATCAGAATTAAAAATGTTTCGTTTCCGCCAATATGACTAAAACCATTATCGCTCGGGCCGCCGGTCAAAATAGTTCTAATAACTGATTTTGAAAATTCATTAAGTTTGATGATTTTTTGCAGAATATTTTTGTACTCATTTTTGGCGATTGGAATTTTTAGATTTAATTCTTTGGCCGAGTTTTGAAGTCTTTCCCAATGCAAATCTAAAAGAAAAGGCTTTTTATTTTCAGTGCACATAACATCAAAAACACCATAGCCGCGAAGCAAGCCGATATCATACGGGTTAATGCCTACCTTATCCAGAGTGACAATTTTGCCATTAAAATAACAATATTTTTTCATATGATCACTGTTTTTTGCTTGATGATTTCACGCAGAATTTCTTCAACGCGCTTGATGCTGTTTTTATCGTTTATGGAAATGGCCAAGACTTTTTTACCTGTTGCTTCAAGCGCTTTTATTTTTTTCTCAATTTCTTTTTCCTCCAATAAATCCGATTTGCTCAAAAAAATGTATTCGGTTTTTTCCAAAAGTTCTTTGTTGTATGCCCCAAGTTCGTTTCTGATGATTTGATAGTCCCTGGCCGGGTTAACCGATTCCACGGAAATAAAATGGAAGAGAGTTTTTACGCGTTCAATATGGCGCAAGAATTTTATGCCAAGACCTTTTCCGCCTGATGCTCCTTCAATAAGCCCCGGGATATCGGCCAAAATTAATTCATAATAAGTACCAAGATTCGGGTCAAGCGTGGTAAAAGGATAATTGGCCACTTTGCTTTTGGCGCTGGTTAATTCATTAAGCAAGCTTGATTTCCCGACATTCGGCAAGCCGATAAACCCCACATCGGCTATTAATTTTAATTCGAGCCGCAGTTGATGTTCCTCTCCCTGTGTGCCTTCTTCAAATTCTTTCGGAGACGTATTTGTTGACGAACGAAATTTGAAATTTCCTTTTCCGCCGATGCCGCTTTTGGCAATCAATGATTGCTGGCCGATTGCCATAATTTCCAAATTTTCTCCAGAAGATAAATTGTGCACTACCGTGCCAACCGGCACTTTTAAAATAAGATTCTTGCCATCGGCGCCGTCATTAAATTGTTTTTTTCCGTTTTCGCCGTTTTCCGCTTTTAATTTTTTCTGATAACGAAATTGGTTAAGCGCGCCCAAATCCGACACGCCTTCAAAATAGACACTTCCCCCATTGCCGCCATCGGCGCCGGCCGGCCCGAGGTTCATTTTGGTATTATTAAAAGCCACGGCTCCGCGGCCGCCATTTCCGGCTTTCACTTCAATTGTAACGTCGTCTATAAGCATTAAAAATTTATTTTATAAACTCATTTACCGTGTCCAAAAATTTTCTCGGGTTGACGCTGGCTCCGTTAATCTTAACAGTAAAATGAAGATGCGGGGCAAGAGAATAGCCGGTTGAACCGACAAGGCCGATAATTTCTCCTCTTTTTACTTTAGAATTTACAACGGTTTTAATTTCGGAAAGGTGAAGATATCCGGAAAATATTCCCAAACCGTGGTCAATTATCACGGTTTTCCCATAATCCGGGAGCTCTCCGATAAACTGCGCGACACCGTCGTTAATGCTGAAAACAGAATCGCCCAAATCCGCCTTTAAGTCAACTCCGAAGTGGCGCACGCTTCCGCCCGAAGATTGTCTCAAAGTTCCAAAATTCCCGACATCAGTCCATTTTTTGAGCGGATTTATAAAAGACTCGCTGAACCCGATTTTCGGAGTAAATATCTTGAATATCGAATCGAGAGTCGGTTTGTCGTTAGAAATAATATTATTGATAAGAGCCGCGGCGCCTATTCCTTGTTTAGTCATTTCTTTGGAAACAACAAGTTTTGTCTTTTTAACCGGACCAAGTAAAATAGTTAACTGGCTGGTTAATTCTTCTCCGGATGCAAGCTTAACATAAAATGGTATTTTTTCCGGCTTTGATTTTGCGTCAATCCCGATAATCGCGAAATAACTTAACCCACGGCGAAAAAATGAAACCGGCTTTGAGCCAAGCCGGGCTTCTGCCGGAGCGCGCCAAACACCGTCAAGACGGACAACCAGCACATCCCCTTGTTCAATTTTTTCGCCGGAAAATACCAACTTTGGCCCTTCGATAAATTTCCATGCAAAAAAAAGAGACGCCGCAATAATAATGCCAGCGACAAAGAACAAAATGGTTAAAAATTTTTTACGTTTGATTTTGAACTTCATAAATATTAACCTCCTCTTTTCTTCCTTTAACGCTAACTTTACCCAAAAATTTAAAATTGTAATTTTCTTTGGCTTTATTTTTAACGCTTTCGCCGACTATTAATTGCGTCCTGTACTCTTTATTAAGGCTCTCCAACCGCGACGCGACATTAACGGTATCGCCCATGGCAGTGTAATCAAATCTTAATTCCGAGCCGACATTGCCAACAACGGCCGGACCGCTATAAAGACCGATGCCTATATTTATTTCCGACTTGCCCAAAGAGATTAATTCACGATTCAAATCTTTCAATTTTTCTATCATGCCTAAAGACGCTTTTATCGCGTTATCGGCTTGATTTTCATCTTTAAGCGGAGCTCCCCAAAAAGCCATAATGGCATCGCCGATATATTTATCGAGCACTCCTTTATTTTTTAATATTTCGCCGGTCATTAACGTAAAATATTTGTTAAGAATAGCGACCAGTTCCGTGGGGGTTGTTTTTTCGGAAAGCGAAGTAAATCCCCGGATATCGGAAAAAAGTACCGTGATTTCTTTTTCTTCTCCCCCTAAAGTTACTTTGTCACTGCTAAGAATATTTTCTAAAACTTCCTTAGAAACGTATTTTGAAAAAATATTTCTTATTTGGCGTTTTTCTTTTTCAATAAAAAAATATCTGCAGGAAAATAGAAGAGCTGTTGAAAAAATCCAGGAAAAATTAATGTGAATTATATTAGCCGTAATACCTTTATCGAAAAGCAAAATGACAGCGATTAAATGGCCAAAACCCACAAAGAGACTCAACATTACCGATACTAATGAGCGCTTTGTAATTATAAAAAATAAAGCCGGAATAAGCGCCGCCATAAAAATCCATAGGAAAAAAACCCAGCGGTTAAGGGAAGAATAACGATAGCCTGAAACAAGCATGTTGGCTATATTTGCCTGTATTTCCACGCCTGGCATTTCCGTGCCTTGCGAAAAAGGGGTGGGTTTTTCATCGTGAAGGTCCGGCGCCGTCGCTCCGATAAGAACAATTTTGTTTTCCAGGAACTTCGCGGCGTCGCCTTCCAAAACCCGCCAAAAAGGAATTCTTTGCACTGAACCGGACTGAACCGAAAAAACAATCCGCGGGAATGCCTCCGATAATTCCCCGCCGGAAATGGTTATACCTGATTTTTTAACAATTTCGTAAGAAAAAGATTTGTAAGGAGATATTTCAAAAGGAAATTTCCTTACAATTCCGTCTTTATCAATCATTAAATTAACATGGCCCAAAAAAACATTTTTTGAATACCTAAAATTATCTATCGGAAGTAAAAATCCACCGGAAGCTAAAGGCCTATTTTCTGAAATAACTAAATTTTTTGCTTCAATCGCCAAAACAACCGGATAAGAAACTTTAGCTAAAGCCTTTGCCAAAACAAAGTCATCTTCGGCGCCGATTCTTGACGGTTCCGAAAAAACAACATCAAGGCCAACCGCGGCAGGCGAATTTTCTTGCATTTTTAAAAGCGCTTTGGCGAAAATTTCCCTGGGCCATGGCCACTGGCCTAAGCGGGTTATGGACTCGTTATCTATCGCCACTATAACCAAACTCTTATCTATCGGTTTAGGTGAAACTAAAGAATCTTCCAAAAAATATTCCCACCCGGTAAAGAGCCCAAAATTAAAAGACGCGCTGACAATTAAACCAGCCAATAATGCGACGCTGATGTTAGCCTGCGGTATTTTCATCGGGAATAACTTTGGCTTTGACTTTAAAAATTGCTGATTTACCTAAAAGCACTTCGTTAGTTTTGGTATCTTTCCAAATAGCGGCAACAGTTCCGGGGACTTCTCCGTATTCCGCGACATCGGGAGCAAGTTTCGCCGTAAAAACCCCCTGATTATTAATATCACCGATAAATCCCACGACTTTCCATTCCACTTCCGTTGTGACATCGCGTTTTATTCCATTACTAATCATCATAGCTTTAAAATTTACCACCTCTTCCTCGGTAATTTCCCCAAGAGCGCGGTCCGGAACAATGGCGATAGAATTCACTCCCGAAGTGATTGGAGTGATTGCCTGTTTCTGGATTGGCTGTGGGGCGGGAAGTTTTGTGTCTATCTGTTTTTCGACTTGTGTTTCTATTATATTTTTCTTTGGTTCCAAAATATTTATCCGCTCTTTAATTTTTTCTTTTATGGTTTCTCTGATTTCCTGTCTAAGTTCTTTCTTTATTTCTGGCATCTCTAGGCGGTTTTCTTTTAGTTGTTCAATTTTTTGGTTTATTTTTTCGTCCGCGGCCTTTGCTTTAACAATCCAATCTTCCTTTTTCACTTCAACAGTAATAGCTATGGCCATTAATAATTTTTTTCCGGCTTTTATTTTTTCAACATCTTCTTTGGCAATACTTACCTGCTTATCCGGTTCAATCGTAACCATGGCATCTTTAATAGCCCTTTTCGTTTCCGGGTCCAAAACGGCAACTTCAACTTTGTTTTCCGAACCGATAACGCTGGACTGGCCGCTTACATACTCCATTCCGAAAGCCGTTCCCCTAACCGTGGCAACCGCGTTGGAAGTTTCAACTTCCCACGAAGAATCCAGCGTGGCCAAAGAAAGAATTTTCGACCAAACTTTTCCCAAAAGAAGGCTTATTTTTACGTTTAATTTTCCACTAGAGATGTCAAAATAACTGTTTTCAAGTACAAACTTTGTGTTTTCCGAAACGCGCAATATTGAACCATCCGGAAAATAAAGATTGATAAAACCCTCTTTGGAAGTTTCTATCATGGCGCCGGCGGAAAGTTCATCGCCTGTTTGCAATTCTCTGATTTGATTGCCGTTTTTAGCATCCAATTCAAAGGCCTTCGGAGTTAAGACCTCTACCCATACTTTCAGGGAATCAGCGGCAGGTAAAACAGTTAATTTTTCTTCATTGCGAGAAAATTTACCGGCAAGCGCAAAGCCAACAACGGCTAATATTATTAAAATTACGATGGCAATAATTATTTTTTTCATAAACTTATTTAATCCCCAAAAGCTGGACTTCAAAAATCAGCGTCGCGTTTGGCGGAATTGCATTACCCGCGCCACCGGAACCATAGGCCAATTCCGAAGGGATAGTCAATTTTCTCGCTTCTCCAATTTTCATTCCCTCAACTCCGATATCCCAGCCCGGAATAACTTTGCCCGCCCCCAAGGGAAATTCAAACGGAGTCCCTCTGTCAACGCTGGAATCAAATTTCGTTCCATTTTCCAACATACCTATATAATGCACGGAAACCGTGTCGCCTTTTTTGGCAACTGCTCCCGCCCCTTCTTTTAAGATTTCTATTTCCACGCCCTGTTTATTCATTTTTTGATTGTTTAATTTTAAGTCTATTATTTCATCCTGTTTTACTGTGCCGGTATCATTTTTATTTTTATCATAAAAAATAAAAAAACCGGAAACTATTAAAACTGTCGCTGTTGCAAAAGCTATAATTTGAGTTTTATTCATATTGATTATAATAACAAAAACCGCTTGGTAAACCAAGCGGTGAAAATAATTTTCTAACCTTTGAGCCGCCAGTGCCACGGCTCGAACATAATCCCATCCCTATTCCCTTCCGGATAAGATAAATAAAAACCATACTTGCTGGCATTTTGCGTCAGCCATTTGTACTCGATTGTCTTTTCAAAATTCGCCGGTCCAATATTCGACGAATCACCGCCCATGGCGCAGAAATCAATCGCCTGATTTTTAGCGTCCCCGTGTTCGCTATAACCGGGAAAAGCAACTCCTTTTACCGTTCTTAAAAGGTCAAACTTGTTATCTTTCAAGTATCGCAAGAAAACAATTGATTGGTAAGCGGGCGACCTATAACCGGAAAAAATTGCTAATCTTTTTCCGATATCGTCTTCCAAAATTCTGTTCATTTCCCAAAATACCAAAAAGACCTGCTTAGGCAAGAAATGCCCGTTGATTCTTATCAGATTTTTGGGAATCGCCCCCACGCCTATAAACTTCCCATTGAATCCAAAATCTCTGGGATTCAGTTTTATAAAGCTTTGGACGAGGCGGTTTTCGAATTCGTTTAAAAGCCTATATAATTCCGAAAAAGAAATAATTTTCAAATTTCTTTCCTCGCGCAGTTTTTCCAAAATGGCGCCAATTATCTTTTCATCTAAAAATGCCAATTTTTCCATTTCCATCACCTCCAAAAAATAGATATCACGAATCCCCCCACGGTGTCAATTATTTGGCTTTAATTACTCCGTAGTAACACCGTCGAATTCCGGGCTGTCGGCTTCGGCTTCTTCTTTGGTGGTTCGGACAACGCCGCCTTTGTGGTGCGCCGGGGAATAAATGGTATATAGTTTCAAATCTTCCGCGCCGGACACGTTGATAATATTATGCCGGGCGCCGGCCGGCACGACAATAACCGAGCCATTTTCAAGATTGTATTCATTGCCGTCAATTACGCATTTCCCCTGTCCTTTTTCAAAACGAAAAAATTGGTCATTGTCCGTGTGGACTTCCATCCCAATTTCTTCATTGGGTTTCAAACTCATCAATACCAACTGGCTGTGCCTTCCGGTATATAACACCTTGCGGAAATCAGTATTTTCTAAAGTCTCTTTTTCAATATTCGCGTTAAATCCTTTCATAAAATTTTTAATTTTTTATTAAATAATACTGTTTATATTAACAGAATTTTTAAAAATTAAAAACCCCCGCCTTGGCGGGGGTTATGTATTAATTCGATTTGGAAGCCTCAAAAACATTCACCAGGCCAGCCATTACCTTTGATACATCTCCGGCCGGAATGATAACTTTGGTCCCCGTCGCGAATGACTTGGCAACTTCTAGGCCAATTTGGAACTGGGCGTAGGCCTTGCCGTCTTCGGCTGTTGTCGGCTGGTCCTGTTTCTTTCCGACAAAAGCGGCTATTTCGGCATTTTTGGCCAGCGCCTTATTTCTCGATTCTGTCAGTTCGGCCTCTGATTTATTAATCAAGGTTTTGGAATTAAATTCTTGGATTGCCAATCTCTTTTCGGCTTCAATTGTTTCCGATTCCTTCGCTAATCTTTGCTTCTTAACATTCTCCAAAGCGTCAAGCACATCCTGGGCATCTTTTTTAAACTTAATGTCCTCAATCCGCAAAATGAGAAGTTCCGCGCCCAGTCTTTCAAAATTGGGAATACAGATTATCTCGTTCCTGATTTTCTCGCCAATCGGTATGGCTATTCCATTTTCTTCCGTTGTACGGCTTAGAATAGCCGTGAGCTCCATTTTTGCCAGAACTCCTCTGGTGCCGCCCATAACAAGGTCATGAAACATTTCGGAAAGAAATGGCGAATCGCCGTTTGCATCAATGCCACCGCCAAGTTCAAATACTTTTCCCGGATTTACGATTTTATAGCTGAAAAAAATCTCGGGAAATATATTTATACCTTCGGCGGTGGAAAACGATTCCGCCCTGTTCAAATACACGTCTTCGGTTTCGTCGATTTTCTTTGCGTTTATTTCTTCCTTATGTTGCCGCAAAGAAATCTCCACAATTCTTTCCAAAATCGGAAAAATAAATGTCCACCCTTCCTTTTTTACCAGATAATTATCGCCGACCATCACCCGGCTGCCAAACCGAAACATCAATCCGGCGAAGGCCGGTTTTACGGTTCTGAACGCTAAAATGGCCCAGAACAGTCCGCCGATTAAAGCGGCTGAAGCCGGCAACCATCCATCCTCAAAGAAAAAGAGGCTACCACCGATAACCATAAACATCACAAAAATAGCTGGAACCAACAATCCGAACAAATCATCATCTTTCCCTTTATTCTCAGTCATATTCTCCACCTAATCCCTTTCAATAAGATTGTTTATTTTTAATCAAAAGTTGTTAAAAAGCTAAAAACAAAATAGCACTTTTGGTGCTATTTGTCAAAAAATAAAACCCGGGAATTCTCCCGGGAATATTTTACATTTCGTCATTTTTCGGCCCCTTTTCGCCGATAATCCGGATAAGATTTTCAACGGTTTTGCCGGCGAAAATCCTTACCGACCTGACATCAATTAATTTACTCACTCTCTCACGATGGACTAATAAAGGCTCCTTCAAACTTTTATTCAAATCCAAGTATATAAAAATCATTTTGTCATCCGGGTCCATGACCCTGTAGAACTCCAAAACAAACACTCTGTGCTGACCGGAGATTTTGTCGCGATTTTCTTTCATAAATCGCAGAAGTTCCTCGCTGAATACCACGAAAAAAGCTTTGTATGCCTGCGTTTCGGCGTAGCCATCATGAATGATATTGATATCTACCCGCAACTCCGACCCCAGTTCCCCTGCTTTTGTTTCCGGGATAAGCACAAAAATCAGCACCATAGCTACAAATACCGCAAAAACAATCAGTATAAAAATTGCGAAATAGCGTTTTGCTTCTTCTGCATTCATCTCAATCACCTCCCCCTCATTGTTAAAGGTCTTTTCCGCCCTCTATCCTGCCCCTAGAGTACAAATCTTGACCCAAAAAGTCAAATTTATTCCCCACCCATCATTCCGCTTAATAAACTGTCTTTATTTGTTTAGATAAGTAATAGTGAGCTGCAAAACGGTAGCAAATGAAACCCAAAGTAAATATGGGATTTGAATATAAGCAATCCAGCGCGCGTGCGGATAAATGGCCGCCATTGCCCAAATAAGCGTGCCTAAAATTAATAAAATATCAATCGCCGCTAATAAATTATTTTTGAGCCCGAATTGCAAATAAGTGAAAGAAAAATTGAAAATAAGATTTAAAATAAACGGCAAAGCGACCAAAAACGGAATTTGATTCCGCCAAGCCATATAAAATACCTTACCGAAAGAAACTGCAATTAAAATATAAAGAAAAGTCCACACCGGACCGAAAAGCCACGATGGCGGCGCCCATGTGGGCTTTATTAAAGTCGAATACCAACCATACGCGCTGTTCATATTTTTTATTTTTTATTTACTAATTTCTACAACACTCTCACATTCTGCAGAATGTGAGAGTGTTGTTAGTTGGGAAAGGTTTTAATAAACTTACAAAAGGTCTTGCCGTAAGGCGAAAGAGAATGAGCGACTTCCCTGCCCTGATATTTTTTATCAACCAAGCCGGCCTGAACTAATTTTCTGGTATGTTCGGAAATAGTTTTCATATTACAATCCAGCCTATCGGCAATCTTTTCTAAACAAATGCCGTCATTACCGGCAATTAAATTCAGTATATCAATACGGCGGTGATTGGCCACGCCTTTGAAATGTCTTTCCAATTGTTTGGCAGTTTTTATCTCCATATACCCATACTACAATATTATTACAAACACTCCAACATTCTGCAGAATGTTGGAGTGTTGTGAATGGGAAAATGCAGGAGTGTTGTGAATGAAGATATTTGCCGCATCGCTTTTTTTCATAAAAATTTTTCTAATTATAAAATTTATTTTTATTACAAAAAATACATATCCTGTCCGCGATCTCCAACGCCAAGATATTCCGCCCCTCCTTTTAAAATGGCTTCAAATGGTTTGCAAGCGAAACAACCTCTATCTCCGCGAGGACAATTAAAAGTTTTTTTCTCCCGAGCAACTTTCACTTGCAAAGCAATCGCCAACACTTTTTTTCTTGCCTCATCAATATCGGGTAAAATCATATCAACAGGTTTGTCATTTCTATCGAGATACCAATATGACGCGCCGGAAACTTTACGATTTTGTAAGGCGTTCAAAAGCAGAAGATATATTGGAAGCTGAAGAGAATCCCCGCCCTCATCATGTTTGCCTGTCTTAAAATCAAGAATGCGGATACTATCGTCTTGTTCAACGTATTCCAACCAGTCAATTAATCCACATAAAATTATATTTTCTTCATCAGATAGAAAAAAATTCGGCGGCATGCCATTGTGGCTTTCTTTGAGGCGTATTATTTTTTGAGCAATCGGTCCCGGATTTTTTATAACTCGTTCCACCATGACCCTGCCGCGAATCTTTGCTTCAGATTCTTCCATTTCATTTTTGAATCCTCCCATTTTGCCGGAAACTTTCGCCCAAGCTTGTTCAAAATCCGCTAAAAGATCACACTTGGTTCTTTTGTTGAAAGGAATATTTTTTAGTGATTCAAGAGTTGTGTGAACCGCCTGACCAAGCGAAAGCGCTGGATTTACAATATTTATTTTTCTGCCTGTTTTGGGGTCTTTATAAACATTGCGCAGATAATAAGCTCGCGGACATTTCAAAAAGTCCCCCATGGAAGAGTGCGACACCCATATTGCCGTATATTTATCTTGAGTCATTATTATTTCTTCGTTCGTATATTTTACGCGCCCAATATCTCGCTCATTTTTTTTATGGCTTCTGAAAGCTCCTCTTCAGTATAATAATTTTTTCCCTTAGGAACTTGTTCCTTTTTTGAAACGCCACATTTAAATGTATTATTATTATCGCCACAATGATGTATCTGATGTCTTATACATTCCAACCCATTACATCCTTCCCGTTTTTTATTATCATTATCAATATATATCCTATCTTTCACGCCATCGATACTATCTATTTTTATTTCTTTAATTTTACCAATTTTTTCTAATTTAGAATATAAAAATATAAAAAGCAATTCATCTTCTATACCAAAAATAATATTGTCTGAAAATGGTTTTGTGAGTCCATCTTCTCCTTTTTCAAAGGAAACAATTTTCTTTTTTTCTTCAAAATTTTGAAACACAAAATATGGATCGTGAGTTGTTATTATGACTTGATGATTATCTTGTTCTGCAATCTTTTCCAATGTCGCATTAAGTGTCCTTTTTAATCTAGGATGTAAGTAAATTTCAGGCTCTTCAAAAAGAATGAGTACTGGATTTTCGGTATGGATTTTACGTTCAACTAAAATATCCAAATACGCTTTTAAAATCGACGCAACGATTATTCTTTGCGTCCCCTGACCCAACTCATTAAGTCCTCTTTTTACTCCATTTTCAATTCCTGAAATGTCTTTAATGAGAGCCTGAATTATTACGCTGGGGTCAAGTTCTTCCTCATTAAATGTTATTTCGAGTGCATGCTCATTTTTCCCATTGAAACTCTTGAGATTATCGCTCGCCTTTTTCATTAGATTTCCAATATCCC
>JAUSKX010000002.1 GCA_030646675.1 Candidatus Azambacteria bacterium
ACGTAATCGAGCAGTCCGGCGAGCGTCACGCCGCCGACGTGGCGGCACTGTTGGCCGAGGTCGCCCCCGAGAAGCTCGGCGGCGACGCTCCGGGCATGATCGTCGGCGTCACCGGCCCGCCCGGCGCGGGCAAGTCCACCCTGCTCTCCGAGCTGGTCGCAAAGTGGCGCGAGCGCGGGCGGTCGGTGGCGGTGCTGGCGATCGATCCCTCCAGCAAACGCTCGGGCGGCTCATTGCTGGGCGACCGTGCGCGGATCCGCGTCGAGCCCGGCGATACCGACGTTTTGATCCGCTCGACGGCCACGGCGACGCGGCTCGGTGGCCTGGCACCGGCAACACGCGAGGCCGCCTTCGCGATAGCCGCTGCCTTCGATGTGGTGATCGTCGAGACCGTCGGCGTCGGCCAGTCCGAGACCGACATCGCCGAACTCGCCGACACCGTCGTCGTGATCGTGCAACCGGCCAGCGGCGACGTGCTGCAGTTCATCAAGAGCGGCGTTATGGAGATCCCGGATCTACTGGTCGTGACCAAGTCCGACCTCGGCCCGCCGGCAATGCGCGCGGCACGTGAGCTTCAGGCCGCCGTGAAGACGCTGGGGTCGAACACGCCGGTACGGCTGGTCAGTTCGCTGCCGCCGTCGAGCGGCGTTGACGAGTTGATCGCCGCCGTCGAGGCTCATCATGACTCGCTCGATCTGCCGACCCACCGCGACGCGTCGCGTCGCGCGGCGGCGCTCGACGCCTTCATCCATGAATGCGGCGAACGCGGTCTGCGTGCGATCGGTGGACGTCGCGCGGCGGCGAAGCTGCTGGCCGAGCACGCTCCCGCGCCCGGCCTGCATGAGTTGATCGCGCTGCTCGAACGCGCGGCCGCCGAGTAGCGGCCGCAGGCAGCGCCGGGGCGACTACTCGCCCAGAATGGTCACCCGCCACTCGCCGGACTCGTCCTTAACGAGTGAAATGGGCTGGCTGGTGCCGGCCTCGCCGTTGACGTCTGTGATCGTGTCAGCAGTGGCCGTCTTGCCGTCTTTGCCGAGCTTGACGCCGGTGACGGTGATCTTGAAGGTCTTGATGCTGTCACCGGACTTCTTGAGCGTCTTTTCGCAGTCGCCGCCGAGCTTGGCGGCCTCCTCAGAGAGGTAATCCGTGCAAATCTTTTTGAAGTCCTTCTCTTGGGTGGCATCGCCGAATTCTGCGAGCCGGCTGATGACCGCCTGCTGCTCGGCGTTGAACTTCTGGTCGGACTTCA
>JAUSKX010000016.1 GCA_030646675.1 Candidatus Azambacteria bacterium
AAAAGCCATAAAATAATTATGCAAAGAACAAGATTTCAGATGTTGGAATATGCGGCACAAAGATGGGAACAATTGGTATGCCGTGAAAGTTATACTGCGTTTCGTTTTCTGATAAAAACTTTTGAGTCCCAAGAAAAAAAAGAAATTCTGGATAAAATTTTCAGGCCGAGAGTTGAAAAATGTTTCACAAATATTGAATTTATTGAACAGTGGCTCTTTCTCTGCGAGAAAGACCCAATTCCTTGTGAAATCCAGTTATTGTTGGTTATGGCTCGCGCCAAGAACGGCGGGCCGGGACTCGCCAAACGAGATATCGCCAATTCAAGAAAAGAGCTCCCATTGGGGCCAGAAGACATAAATGACCTAATAGCATAATTAATATTACGACAGCTGTTGCTAAAGCAATGGCTGTTTTATTTTTCTAGGCTTTACTTTGCCGTGATTATGTGATATCGTTGCCTCATAATGCTTAAAACTAAGGCAAAAACTAAAATAATCAAGGAACACAAGATTCACGATACCGACACCGGTTCGGTTGAGGTTCAGGTGGCTATTTTAAGCGAGCAAATCGAACAGCTTGCCAAACATTTGAAAAAACACGCCAAAGACAACCACTCCCGCCGGGGCCTTTTGGGCATGGTTTCCAAAAGAAAGAGGCTTCTCAAATATCTGGCGAAAGAAGACGAAAAAAGATACAATAGTTTAATTAAAAAGATAGGTTTGAAAAAATAAGTGCCGACTATAAAACACAAAGACCAACGCGTCGCTATTTTGCTTGATGTGCAAAATCTGTATCACTCCGCCAAGAACCTGTATAACGCGCGGGTTAATTTTAATGAAATTTTGAAAGTGTCCTTAAGCGGACGCAAATTGGTTCGCGCCATCGGCTATGTCATAAAAACAGAAACCGGCGAAGAAACGGCTTTTTTTGAAGCTTTAATAAAAATGGGCATCGAAACCAAGATGAAAGATTTGCAGATTTTCCCCGGCGGCATAAAAAAGGGCGACTGGGATGTCGGTCTCGCGGTTGACGCCATACGGCTTGGAGAATCATCGGTTGATTCTTTGGTGCTTGGCACCGGCGACGGCGATTTCGTACCCTTAGTTGAATACTTGAAAAATCGCGGCCGGCAAGTTGAAGTTATCGCTTTCGGCCGTTCAACTTCAGCCAAGTTAAAAGAAGTGGCGGATGAATTCATTGATATGTCGGCCAACCCCAAAAAATTTACCATTCCAATAAAAAAATTAAGAACCCCTAGAAATAAAATCAATGTCGGAAATTAAAAATTACTCGTTAGATTTTGCCGGACAGACTTTAAAAATAGAAATAGGAAAATTGGCCAATCAGGCGAACGGCGCCGTTACCGCCCAATTGGGGGAGTCTGTTGTTTTGGCAACGGCCGTTATGTCCAGAGACGCCAAAATCGGAGGCGATTTTTTCCCGCTAACCGTTGATTATGAAGAAAAATTTTACGCCCGCGGCAAAATACTCGGTTCGCGGTTTATGAGGCGCGAAGGCCGTCCGTCGGAAGAGGCGATTTTGAACGCGCGGCTTATTGACCGGGCTATCCGGCCGCTTTTTAACCAAGGCATAAGAAACGAAACCCAGATTGTCACAACCGTTTTGTCGGTTGACGAAAAAAACGACCCCGATGTTTTGGCGATGAACGCCGCTTCGGTCGCTTTACTCGTTTCCGATATTCCGTGGAACGGCCCAATCGCCGCCGTAAGAATCGGCCGAGTTGGAGATAAATGGGTCATTAATCCTTCTTTTGCCGAGCGCGAAGGCAGTGTGGCAGATTTGGTTGTTTCCGTTTCTTCCGATGGAAAAATAAATATGATTGAGACCGCTCCTTTAGCGGAAATAAGCGAGAAAGAAATAGTTGAGGCGATAGAGTTTGCGCGCGAACCGTTGAACGAACTGCTTAAATTCAATAAAAAAATAGCCGATGATTTCAAAGCGCCCAAAACAGCTGTTGCTATCGCCGAAGTTGACACCGATTTGAGAAATGAAGTTATGAAATTTCTTAACGCCGACAACGCGCTTGAAAAAGCGATTTATGAAAAAGACAAAACAAAGCGAGAAAATAATTTGAGCGAATTGAAAAACAAGCTTGAAGAACATATCGCGGCAATTGACGCGACAAAAGTTAGGGCGGCAGAACCGTTTCTTGAAGAAGCTCTTGATGAAATCGTCCATAAAAATATTTTGGAAAAAGAAAAGCGCCCGGACGGAAGAAAACTGGATGAACTTCGCGACCTTTCTTCCGAAATTGGAGTTTTGCCGAGAACTCACGGCAGCGGCCTTTTCCAAAGGGGAGAAACGCAGGTACTGTCGGCGCTAACACTGGGTTCGCCTTCCGACGAGCTGCTTATTGAAGGAATGATTATTTCCACCAAAAAGCATTTTATGCACCAATATAACTTCCCGCCGTTTTCGGTAAGAGAAACGGGACGGATGGGCGCTCCGGGAAGAAGGGAAATCGGCCATGGGGCGCTAGCCGAAAGAGCGCTTTTACCGGTTGTTCCCGGAAAAGAAAAATTCCCATACGCCATCAGAATTGTTTCCGAAGTTTTGTCTTCAAATGGTTCTTCATCAATGGCCTCTGTCTGCGGCTCAACCTTGGCCATGATGGATGCCGGAGTTCCGATTACAAAACCGGTAGCCGGTATCGCCATGGGATTGATGTCCAATGAAAAAGGCGACTACAAAATTATTACCGATGTGCAGGGAACCGAAGACCACTACGGCGATATGGATTTCAAAGTTGCCGGCACCAGAGACGGCATCACCGCGATGCAAATGGATGTTAAAATAAACGGCATTGACATCAAAATACTTAAAGAAACCCTGGAACAGACAAAGAAAGCCCGGCTGGAAATTTTGGATAATATTTCAAAAACAATTGCCGAACCGCGGCCCGAGTTGTCGCCATTGGCACCAAGAATAATCACTATCCAGATTCCGGTTGATAAAATCAGAGAGGTCATCGGCCCCGGGGGCAAAGTTATTAATGAAATTATTGCCACGACCGGCGCCGCAATCGATATTGAAGAATCGGGGCTCGTATTCGTTACCGCCGAAAATGAAGAAAGCGGTCTCAAGGCTCAAGAAATTATCATGGGCATAATAAAAGAATATAAAGTCGGAGAAATTGTTACCGGCAAAGTTGTCAATATTCTTGATTTCGGCGCCATAGTTGAATTCGGCAAGGGAAGAGACGGGATGATTCATATTTCCGAACTGGCCAATCGCCGAGTGGAAAAAGTAACCGATGTTGTCGCTATAGGCGACGAAGTCAAAGTTAAAATAAAAAGAATCGAGGGAGGTAAAATTAGTTTGTCACTCAAAGACGCGCTGTAAATTGTTTGTGTGGATAAGTACATAAAAACACTCTGATGCTCATCAGAGTGTTTTTATGTTAGAATAAAACTAAATAAAACAAATGGAAGAACCGACTCCAAAACAAACCGAAGATATTATTATAAGAACCATGAAAGGCGACCTTGGTGTCCCCGTGCCGAACGTCCCCGCGCCGAAGTTGCCGCCCGTTGAGACGAAGTTGCCGGCACCCGTGACTCCTGTTATTCTTCCACCGCCTCCGCCACCAATGCCAAAAATGGAAAAACGGGATGAGACTCAACGAAATGCAACGCCGGCATTGGAACGGCCGCCTGTTTTAATCGTACCGCCAAAAATAATCCCGCCGAAAGAAATTCCTATAATACCGGTAAAACCATTGTATAAAGCGACACCGGCGTGGCTTAAATTGGGAGGCATCGGACTAATAATCATCGGCATCGCGCTTTCCGGGCTTTATGGTTATTGGAAAATTTTTATACAAAGCAAATCGGCGACATCTGCCAATCCTCCGGCATCAACATCAACAATTCCGACTTTGCCATTTACGCCATCGGCAACAAGCACTATTCCGAGTACCACTCCGGACGCTGTTTCGGCGGGATTTTTCAATAAGCTTCCCAACAAAGAAATAACAATCGATTTACCGGCAAAAACACCAATAGCGTTGGCGCAAGCGCTAAAATCCGAAGCAAAAATCGTGGAAACACGAGCATCAGTTAAACAAATCAAAATAACTTATAAAGGAATTCCATTGGCAATAGAAGAATTTTTAAACCTGTTTTCAATTTTTATTCCCAAAGATTTCCTGTCCAATTATGAAAATGAATTCGCTTTCGCCTTTTTCGCCCAGAAAGAAGGCGCGAGGCCGATTTTGATTCTTAAAACAAAAAATAAAGAACTAGCCAATACTCAAATGACAGAATGGGAAAAAACCACGCTAGCAAATGATGTTTTGCCGTTGTTTTTGAATAATGTCAAGTTACCGCAATATTTGCCGTCATTCAGAACGTATCTTTTCGTCAATCAGCCGGTACGATTTTTGAATATCAGCGCTTCTTTCGCCTCACTAAATTATGCCGTTTATAATAATTACTTGGTTTTCACCACTTCAAGCGCCGGAATGTTTGTTGTTTTGCAAGATTTGACCGGCCAGGCCATCTCCCAAAGTTATTTGGAAAACCTGAACGCCTCCATTAACGAGTTTATCAAATAATCCCTTGTGGACAACTTGGGATTGACGGGAGTTCTGCATTGTAAGAAAATAGGTGCAGGTCCTTGTTTCTGTTCTATGAATCTTTCGGGTATTCGTACCCGATGGCCATCTGCTGGCCACATTTGATTAGCTCTTTTCAACACAATTTAATATGGCTCTAAGCCATAGAATGGATACGAGGTTCGTATCAATCAGTTCGCAAATGCAGATGCGAATCTACACGAGGGGCGCTACACCCATTTAATAAAATTTTAAGGGGTTGCAGGAGCGCCTCTTTTTTGTTATTCTGAAAATATGTTAGAACAAAAAAATTTGGAAGAATTTAAACTCGCTTTGGAAAAAGAGCGGGATTTGCTTGTAAAAGAACTGGAAACCATCGCCACGCCCGACCCGAATGTCAAAGGCGATTGGGATATTAAACATTCCGAGTGGGGAGAGAACCAGATTACAAGCCAGGAAGAGCTTGAGAGCGGCGAAAGCGTTAATGAAATCGACGAAGATATGAAAAACAAGTCGCTTTCCGATAGTTTGGAATTGCGGTTGAGAGACGTTAACGACGCTTTGGTGAGAATAGAAAATGGAACATACGGAATATGCGATTTTTGCAAAAAAGAAATTTCTATTGAACGGTTAAGAGCCAACCCGGCGGCAAAAACCGATATGGAACATGCCGGCTAAGCTTTATTCGGCCGCTCTGCGCGGCATAAACGCGAAAATTGTGGAGGTCGAGTGCGATTTGGCGCCCGGCCTTTTTAATTTTTCCATCGTCGGCCTGCCCGACGCCGCGGTTAAAGAATCAAAAGACCGCGTTTCTTCGGCCTTGAAAAATTCCGGCGCTTCACCGCCGTCAAGGCGCAACAAAAGAGTAACCGTCAATCTGGCGCCGGCCGATTTGAAAAAAGAAGGTCCGGCTTACGACCTGCCAATCGCCTTGGGCTATCTTTTGGTTTCGGAACAAGTTAAATTTGACGCGGAAAAAAAACTTTTTGCCGGAGAACTGGCGCTCGATGGTAATTTAAGACCCATTAGCGGCGTTCTTTCAATCGCCATCGAGGCGAAAAACCGCGGTTTCAAAACTTTATTTGTGCCCAAAACCAACGCCGCCGAAGCGGCGTTGGTTGATAATCTCGAAATCATCGGCGCGAATAATTTAACAGAAATTTTGGACCATTTGGAAAATAAAAAATTAATTGCTCCACATAAAAATGAGGAATTCGGCAAAGAATTCGAAAAAAATCTTGAAGAAGAACCTGAAATCGATTTAGCCCTGATTCGCGGACAGGAAAAAGCCAAAAGGGTCTTGGAAATCGCCGCCAGCGGCGGCCACAATATAATTTTTTCCGGCCCGCCGGGCTCTGGTAAAACCCTTCTGGCCAAAGCGCTGGCATCGATTTTACCCAAACTAAGCTTGAAAGAAGCGATTGAGGTGGCGCAAATATGGAGCGCCGCCGGCCTTTTAAAGGAAGGAGTAGGGTTTTTATCTCAAAGGCCGTTCCGGGCGCCGCACCATACGGCCTCTGGCGTGTCACTGGTCGGCGGCGGCGCGTGGCCGCGGCCGGGAGAGATTTCTCTAGCTCATAGAGGCGTTTTATTTCTGGACGAGTTTCCCGAATTTTCCCGCGATGTTTTGGAAAATTTGCGCCAGCCGCTTGAAGAAAATCTGGTAACTATTTCCCGCGCCCAGGGCAGCCTGACTTTTCCGGCGCAGTTTCTTATGGTCGCCGCGATGAATCCCTGCCCCTGCGGTTATTTGAATGACACGCTGAAAGAATGCGTTTGCGCCCCGGGGCAGATTATAAAATACAAAAGAAAATTATCGGGCCCGCTTTTGGACAGAATAGACCTTCACGTTGAAGCCCCGCGATTAAAATATGAAGAAATGTCCAAAGAAAGCTACGGCGAATCGAGTAAGGCCGTCAGAGAAAGAGTGGAAAAAGCGCGTGAAATCCAGACGACGCGATTCAAAAATGAAGGAATTTTCACCAACCGTGAAATGTCGATTCGCCACATTAGAAAATATTGCGCTTTAGATGAAACCGCGGAAAAAATGATGAAAAGCGCGGTCAGTTCAATGGGTTTTTCAACAAGAACTTATCATCGTCTGCTGAAAATTTCCCGCACCATCGCCGATTTGGATAATTGCGTTAACATAAAACCCCAGCACTTGGCCGAGGCGTTGCAATACAGGCCGCGAGAGGAAGTTTGATAGTTAGGGTAAAAAGCCCAGATATAATTTTTCGAAGCTTATGAAAGCATTTTAGCTTGGTTTCAAATTGCATGTTTAGAACCGATCGGAAATAAACATGCAATTTGAATAAAATGCTTTCATCGGACAATGAGGTTGCCGCTGGCGCAATGAGCGCGCGAGGAAAATTATATCTGGGCTTTTTCTAGTACCTTATAAGCGGGTTTTTGGCGCCGCGAACTTCATAGTGCAAGTGGCAACCGGTTGAATTACCGGAACCGCCCATCCCCGGATAGCCGCCCATGTAAGCAATTATACTGCCTTGGTTAACATACTGGCCGACAGTTACCAAAACACCTTTTAGATGGGCATATCTAGCGGAAACTCCATTAGGGAAGAGAAGCATTATATTATTCCCATAACCGCCGGCGGCATAACGATTGATGCTTTCCGTCGTATATGCCGTGGTTACGACTCCAGAAGCCGTGGCATAAATAGGAATGTCTTCATTAACACAGGCGCTTCCTGCCGATATATCGACCGCGTTATACGCGTGAAGCACGCCGCGATTATATCCGGTGGTCGGAGAAATAAAATAGCCGTCGAGATACGGCCCGGCGGCATAGTATGGCAAAGATGGCTTGGACGGCGCTAGCGCTGGTTCCGGAGATATGGCGGTTGTTGGATTTTGATTTTGCATAATTGAATCATTTCCGGTAATTAACGGTTCTCTGTCGTATTCATAAGGAGCGCTTTCCATATCGATATCCGGCTTGGCGCTTATTTCAGCCGCTAAAACTACCGACACCGATTGCGGAACCAAATTTTCCTTAGTAATTGCTTCTGGCGCCGACACGATTTCTGTAATCTCCCCGCCAATTACCTCGCCCCTGTTCAGGCCAGAAACATTACCGAAAAATGCGTCCGGACTGGCTAAATTTGCAATGGAAATAAGAGAAAAAACCAAAAACAAAGAAACCCCCAAAGGGAATTTTCTTCCTATAGCCAGAAATTGTCTTAAAACAGTATAAATAAGCCAAAATTAAGAGTAAAATTGAGAGCAAAATAGACACTATTTTAAGCCTAGCAAGGTACGCGAAAATGGTCAAGGTGTTTATCAACAGGAGATATACTTTGATAAACAATAATAAAATCATTTTTCGAAGCTTATGAAAGCATTTTAGCTTGGTTTCAAATTGCATGTTTAGAACCGATCGGAAATAAACATGCAATTTGAATAAAATGCTTCCATCGGACAGCGAAGCCCCGCGCTGGCGCAATGAGCGCGCGAGGAAAATGATTTTATTATTGTTTCTCGCATGCTATCATACTGCGGATATGAAACTTTTTGACGGATTAAACGACAAACAAATAGAGGCCGTGAAGGCAATAGACGGCCCTGTTTTGATTTTGGCCGGCGCCGGCAGCGGAAAAACAAAAACCTTGACTCACCGCATCGCGCATCTTCTTTCACAGGGCGTAAACCCCGAAAATATCCTGGCCGTCACTTTCACAAACAAAGCCGCGGAAGAAATGCGAAGCCGAGTAAAAAATTTACTCGGGAATGTCAAATATCAAATGTCAAATGTTAATTTGTTTATCGGAACATTTCACTCTTTGGGAGCGAAAATTTTAAGAGAAGAAATCGAATGTTTGGGTTATAAAAAATCCTTTGTAATTTATGACGAAGACGACTCGTCTTCTTTGGCGAAAGATATAATAGGCGAAATGAATTTGTCCCGCGACAGATTTAAACCCGGCTCTTTTTTGAATTTGATTTCTAAAATTAAAAGCGAACTGACTGATTTGGAATCTTTAGACAGCGGTGATTTTTATAAAAATCAATTCGCTAATTTTTACAATATCTACAGCCGCCGGCTAAAAGCGTCCAACGCAGTTGATTTTGACGATTTAATAACTTTGCCGGTAAAAATTTATGAATCACATCCGGAAATTTTGGAAAAATACCAAAACCAATATAAATATATTCTGGTTGACGAATATCAGGACACCAATCGCGCCCAATACGTTCTTATAAATCTGCTGGCGAAAAAAAATAAAAATATTTTCGCCATTGGCGACCCGGACCAGGCGATTTACGGCTGGCGGCACGCTGATTTCAGAAATATTTTGAATTTTGAAAAGGATTATCCCGAGGCAAAAATCGTGAAACTTGAACAAAATTACCGCTCCAGCCAAAATATTTTAAGCGCCGCCCACGAAATCATCAGTAAAAACATTGAAAGAAAAGAGAAAACATTATGGACCGAAAACCCGGCCGGCGCCATGCTTGAGGTTGTTGAAGTAAATAACGAAAGGGCGGAAGCGGAATTTATTTTGGACAAAATATTGGAATTAAATAAAGCCGGACTAAGCGTTGATAAAATCGTTGTAATGTACCGGACAAACGCCCAATCGCGGGTTCTTGAAGAGGCCTGCCTTTATGCCAACCTGCCATACCGCGTCGTCGGCGCCGTAAAGTTTTATCAAAGAAAAGAAATTAAAGATGTTCTGGCGTATTTGCGGCTTCTCCAGAATCAGAGCGACGAGATAAGTTTGAAAAGAATTACCGGAATTTTGGGAAAAAAGTCATTCGCAAAATTTATGGAAGATTTTCCGAATTTCAAAACCCAGACTGAGAGTCTGCTGCCAAAAGAACTAATAAAATCAGTAATTAAAAAAACCGGCTACTATGATTATTTGGCCAGAAAATTCCCCGATTTCAGTCCCGATGGCGAACTGGAATCGGAATCAAGAATTAAAAACATAAAAGAACTGAGCGGGCTGGCCGGCACGCATGACAATCTTAGCGACTTTTTAACCGAAGTAACTTTAATGCAGCAGGAAAGGGATACCGACAATTCCAAAAAACTTAATTTGATGACGCTTCATTCGGCCAAAGGACTGGAATTTGACGCGGTGTTCATCGCCGGCGCCGAGGAAAATTTAATGCCGCATTCGCGCGCGACATATTCACTGGAAGAATTGGAAGAAGAGCGGCGGCTTTGCTATGTGGGAATGACGCGAGCGAAAAAATATCTGTGGCTCTTGTTCGCCAAACAGCGTTTTTTGTGGGGCGAAAGAAAAGAGGCAATGCCATCGCGCTTTATAATGGAACTACCCCAACATTTGGTAAACTTCCGTTCCTTAGCGGATGGCTATAATTTGCCTAAAGTTGAACTAGAATAAAAAATGGATTTAACTAAAAAACCGATAATTAAAGCCCTGCTTAAAAAGTACGGAGCAACGGCAGAGAAAAAACTTGGCCAGCATTTTATTTTGTCAAAAAAAGCGCTCGCTCGAATGATTGCCGTTGCGGAAATTGAGAAAGGCGACACAGTTATCGAAATCGGACCGGGGCTAGGAACTCTTACTCAAGAATTGGCGGAAACTGGCGCAAAAATAATCGCCATTGAAAAAGACGGGCCAATGCTTGACATCCTTAAAGAAACGCTAGCCGATTATAAAAATGTAAAAATTATTCAAGCCGACGCCCGAACGATAGGTTTCGGAAACCTATCGGCAGGGAAGTACAAGATCGTGGC
>JAUSKX010000022.1 GCA_030646675.1 Candidatus Azambacteria bacterium
CCGCCCGTCATACCAAGGGAGCCGGGAGTGCCTTAATTCTGACTTTATGTCGGACCACGGCAAGCTCGGTGACAAGGGTGAAGTCGTAACAAGGCATCCGTAGCGGAAGCTGCGGATGGATCATCTCCTTTCTAGGGAGTTTATCTTCTTAGAGGTGTCGATAATCGTGTTTTAGAATTCTAAACATGATTGGGTTATTGGTTTCTAAACCCCAAATTGAAACCGGTTTACCGCGGACCTATAAGCGGAATGATAGTGGCAGCTTTAAGAAATTAATCTTGATTTTTATCGCGAATATTGCGATAATTTTTTGGTATGTCCGGGCATGTAGTTCAGTGGTAGAACGCTTCACTGATAATGAAGAGGTCGAAGGTTCGATTCCTTCCATGCCCACCAAGTCTTGACTTATCCACACCCGATTTGTTCGGGGTTTACATTTAAATCTAGATGAGCTAAACTGTGGATAAGTCGAGTAGTAGAGCTTTGACCGCCTACGGCGATTACGTTTTCACCTATGGTGAAAACGTTGTCAAAGTCTCACTACTTGATAAGTTTATTATTAACTTCCGCCGAAGGCGGGTAAACAAAAATTATGGCAACAGAAGGATATTGCGTTAAGTGCAAAGCCAAAAGAATGATGAAAGGCGAGCACGAAACGTCTTTTAAGGGAAAGGGCAACGTAGAACGAAAAGCGATGACCGGTGCCTGCGAAAAATGCGACACCAAAATGTTCAGGATTTTACCGAGCGCAAAGAAATAAGTATTATTTTTTAGCGTAGATAACAAAACTACTCCGATGGACATCGGAGTAGTTTTGTTTATAGAATAAACACACTGGGCCCGTAGTTAAGTGGTAGAACACCTCATTTGCAATGAGGAGACGGCAGTCCGATTCTGCCCGGGTCCACTATGAAGCATCAACGAAAAATAATCATTGCGATTTTAATCATTGCCGGTTTTTTGGTTTATGTTAATGCTCTTTCCAATAAATTCGTTTGGGATGATGAAGAACAGGTTGTTAATAATCAAGTCATTCAGGACGCTTCCAATATCCCGATGATTTTAACTTCGGGCACTTTTTATGCCGGCGGCGCCGGCCTCTCCGGAAGTTTTTACCGGCCATTGGTGTCTTTGTTTTATTTGGTCAACTATCAAATTTGGGGGCTCCAACCCTGGGGATTTCATATCTTCCAGATATTTCTACATCTTATAAATGTCGTTTTGGTTTATTTTCTTTTAGAAAAAATCTTATTCAGTTTCAAAATTAACTTTGCCAAAAGCGCCGCGTTTTTAACGGCGCTCATCTTTGCGATTCATCCGGCCAATGTTGAATCGGTAGCTTATATCGGAGGCATCGCGGACGTGTTATATGGATTCTTTGTCTTAGCGGCTTTTTATATTTTTGTCTCGGGTATTAATTTGGAAAAAGAAACAATAAATGGCGCGCGCTTTTTTTGGTTTTTCGCGATTGCCTTTTTGGGACTTTTGGCGAAAGAAAGCGCGGCGGTAATTTTTCCAATCGCGGCTCTGTATCTGTATCTTTTATTCAAACCCGGCTGGAAGTTCTGGCTGAAGCGTTTCATCCCTCAGTCTCTTTTTGTTATCGGTTTCTGTTTAATCTTAAGGATTTTTCTGGCCGGCATTTCTTTCAATCAGCCCCAATTTTCGCCTATCGCCAAAAGCAATTTTTTGACCCGGCTGCTGACATTGCCGGCGGAAATTTTTGTTTATATCAAAACTATTTTTTTCCCGCGCATTCTGGCAACCTCCCAGCATTTTGTCGTTAACAGCGCTTCCGATATCCGCTTTTGGGGCCTGGGTTTTATCTTGCTGTTAATCGGTGTTTTTATTTTGTTTTTAGCGACAAGACAGAAAGAAATCCTAAAGCCGCATCTGTTTTTCATATCATGGTTTTTTATCGGTATTTTTCCGGCGCTTAATATCGTTCTTCCGCTGGATATGACCGCGGCGGAACGCTGGCTTTATTTTCCCATGATAGGTGCTTTGTCATTTGCTGTTATTTCGCTGATGGAAGCGGTAAAGAAAACTTCTTCGAATTGGAGGAACGTTGCCTATATTTTTCTGGGCGCGGTTATCGTATTATTGTCTTTTAGGACTATAATCAGGAACGGGGACTGGAAAGACGGTCTGACTCTGTACGGACGCGATATCGAATATTCCCAAGAAAGTTTTAATCTGGAAAACAATTACGGAGTTGAGCTTTTTCGCGCCGGAAGAATTGACGAAGCGGAAAAACATTTTAAAAATTCAATAACACTTCAAAATAATTGGTCTCCGCCTCATAATAATTTAGGCGCGGTATACGAGAAAAGAGGCGATTTGGAAAAGGCGAAAGAGGCGTATCAAAAGTCCATTGATTTTTCCGATTACTATCTCGCGTATGAAAATATGGCCGGCCTTCTTATTAAAATGGAGGAAACCGGCCAAGCCAAAACATTTTTGGAGAACGCTTTAAAAAAATTTCCGCAAAACCCCAGGCTTAATTTAATGCTGTCGGCTATATATTATAATGAAAAAAAGTAATTATTATATGAAAAAAGATATCGCTACTCTGGGAGGCAAGGGAGCGTCTTTAGTTAAAATGACTAGAGCGGGAATTCCCGTCCCACCGTTTTTTATTATTCCGGCCGGCGCTTTTGACAAAAAAGAAATTTTGGCGGAATTTAAAAAACTTAAAACAAAATATGTCGCCGTCCGCTCAAGCGCGACAGCGGAGGATTCTTTGTCGGCCTCGTGGGCGGGGCAATTGGAGAGCTATTTGAACGTTACTGAAAAAAATCTTTTGGAATCAATCGAAAAATGCCGCGCGTCAATAGATTCGCCTAGAGCGAAAGCTTATAGAACACAAAAGAAATTAAATAAGAAAAAAATATCCGTTGCGGTAATTATTCAAAAAATGGTTCAATCGGAAACTTCGGGCATTTGTTTCACAGCTAATCCGGTAACAGGGGATAGAAACGAAATGGTTATTGAAGCCGGACAGGGTTTGGGCGAAGCGATTGTCGGCGGCAAAATCACCCCCAAAACCTACATCATAAACAAAAAATCGATAGGTTTCGGAAACCTATCGGGGCTTGCTAAACTTTGCCTGGAAATAGAGAAACTCTTCAAATACCCCCAAGACATAGAATGGGCCATCGCCAAAGGCAAGATTTATATTCTCCAATCAAGGCCGATTACGACCTTATAGGCTATTGACTTCAGTAGTTTATTGTGCTACCATAGGGATATTAAGTAAAGTTCTCTAACAACGACAACTGCATAAACAGGAGGGATGAGATGACTAAGTTTGTGTTGTGTCACCATGCGGAGAGGGCGGACAGGTCGGCTGGCAAGGAATCGGAAAGGTATCCGGGGATCACCATAAAAGGTGAAGAACAAGCCCGGGAAAAGACCAAAATGCTGGCGAAAATGATTTGCGGATTACCTGGCGGTTCTGTTATCGTTTTGGGCGGATGTTCAAAAGCTATTCGGACCAAATCAACTCTGATGGTTTTTACCGATGAGTTGCGTCGGACTTTGGGGAGCGAAAAGGATATCATTTTCTCCAAGCCGTTCGATTCATCATTGAACACCCTGAAAGAGATCTCAATGCGCATCGGCTATATCGGTAATGGCGAGGCTAGAGCCATTATTGACTTTCCTCTGCCCATGGAGCAATTCATATCTTTGCGGGGGCAGAAAGAATCGGCAGTGGCCCGGAGAATGGTTGACGGGTTGAACGGTCAGGTAGGATTTTTCCGCAGATTCTTTCCGAGAAGCCCCATGGTTTTGGTGAATAACGTTCACGCTCCGGAAACCGATGCGCTCATCAGTTTTCTCCAAAAAAGAAACAATGATACATTGGCGAATATCGTAAATTTTATGTAGTGTCGCGAGGTGTAGAGAAAAACACCCTGCAACTGGGCCGCTAAAAGCGGCCCTTTTTTATTACTAAAATAGATGTGCTATTATTAAAACAAATGGCAAAAATCATTTTTAAAAGAAAAAAGAAGGGGACTGGAGCCTGGGGTGCCGGTTTGGATTATTTGTTAAAAGATTATTGGAGCGATTTGGATAAGATTGTTGAAGATAACTATTATGGTCGGCATAATCAGGAGTTGATAAATCCCCTATTTTTGAAAATTTTTTCAGCGCTTGAAGAGGCTATATTATTAATGAAAAAATACAGTGATTGGACTAAAAAGGCCCGAGCTATCCATAAATTCGGCTCTTCAGCCAAAACTTTGAATGAAAAAGTTATTTTTATAGATACTGTAGTACAATTTTTAAGAGAAACATCATGAAATCAGAAATAAAAGGCGCTGTCGCCAGCGCTGGCGACAAATCTAAAAATATCACCGGAACAGCCAGAATTATTTTTAGCGAGAAAGATTTTTCAAAAGTTAAAAAAGGCGATATTTTGGTAGCTAAAGAAACTAATGCTAGTTTTTTACCCGCAATGCTCAAGGCAAAAGCCATAATTACCGATTTCGGCGGGATACTGTGCCATGCCGCTATTGTGGCCAGAGAATTAAAAATTCCATGCGTTGTCGAAACCAAAATCGCAACGCAAGTTTTGAAAGATGGCGATAAAATTGAAATCGACATTAAAAACGGGAAAGTGCATAAGCTGGCTTTTTGATTTGTTCAATTTTTGTTAGAATATAACCAGACATTATTATTAACATTCCTCCTTCGCATAAAGCTACGGAGGACAAGAAAAAATATGACAGTTAAAGTTATATTTGGCGCATCAGTTCTTTTGGCGGGCTTGTTTTTGGCTTTGCCGGAAACATTCGCTTCAATTGCCAATTACGGCCCCGGCTCGTTTACCATCAGCAGGATTGTCGGTATTTTGGCGGTTGTTTTTGAGGGCCGGTGGATTATAAGAAAGTTGCAGGGAAAATAGTTATCCACAGCGCTTTTAGCCGGAGAATGTTAAAATATAAGCAGGTATTTTTTTGGTACCTTATTATCATGCCAGAGGCAGGTCCGCCTTTGGCGGAAAAAAGGTCGGGTTTTAATTAAAAATATTTTATAATTAATAATATAAACAAATGTTTGTTCAAACTTGGGCGGATGTGATTGCTTATTCGCTTCAGAATTTATGGGGCGGGTTTGTGATTTTTCTTCCGAATTTTCTTGGCGCTTTGATAGTTCTTATAATAGGGCTTGTTATCGCGGCCGGTCTTGGAAAAATAGTTGAAAAATTAGTAGATGCTTTGAGGCTCGACAGATTGCTCGAACAGCTCGGCTTAAACAGAATTCTTGAAAGAGCCGATGTCCGTTTGCACTCGGGTTATTTTCTCGGGGCGTTGGTAAAGTGGTTTTTTGTAATCGTTACCTTATTGGCGGTTAGCGACATTTTGAAACTTGTGGCTTTCTCGGATTTCTTAACACAGGTTCTGCTCTATGTTCCGAATATAGTAATCGCGGTTCTTATAATGCTCGCCGGAGTGGTTATGGCGGCGTTTTTGTCGAAATTGGTGCGCGCTTCTGTTCTGGCATCGCGGCTGCATTCGGCGCATTTTCTTGGCGCCCTGACGAAATGGTCGGTCTTAGTTTTCGCTTTTTTGGCCGCGCTTTCCCAACTTGGTGTTGCCGGAGCATTGGTTAACACCTTGATTATGGGCTTTGTGGCTATGCTGGCGATTGCCGGCGGCTTGGCCTTCGGCCTTGGCGGCAAAGATGTCGCCGCGGCTTGGCTTGGAAAAATCAAAGACGAAATCAGCAGCCGATAATTTTCTCGGAAATTCTAAAACTAAAATCCCCGCTAAGCGGGGATTTTAGTTTGTTGACAAAAGTGTCGATTTTAAGTAATATATTGCCCAGTTGGGAGTTGTTTAACATTTGATTTGAGAGGAGGGCGTCATTTATGGGAATGGAAAATAAAGATTATTTAATTCCCGAATTTGAAGAAAAGTTAAAAAAAGCGGAGGAACTGAGAAAGAAAATAGATAATCCGGAACCCGGCCGCTTGTTATCAACTCATCGCAAGCTTGAAGAAGAATACAATCTGATATTTACTGAAAAAGTTCGCCTTTACGGGGCTGCTAAGAAAATAATTGAAAAGGGATTTAAACTGTTTGTAATAACTATTAGTAATCGACTATGTTATGTGCATTCATATAGTGCGGCGTGGCATCCAGAAGTTTGTTATGTTGATGGGGGTAGGTTTACGATTCCTATTGCCACATCACGGCACGCGCCTTTTGTCGAACTAAGTCCAGAGGAGTTTATGGCAAGATTAGTGGCTGGTAATTACAGTTCATTTCAATAGAGAAAATAATAAGGCAGAGGATATTTAATAAGATGGGAGATATTTATCGGCGGCCTGCTGGCCGCCGATTTATTTTGTGTTTAACTTTTATCATTATATGTAGTAAAATTAAACCGATAGGTTTCCGAAACCTATCGGCAATAAATGAGAAAAGACAAATTAATTTCAAACAATATTTATCATACATATAATCGTGGCGTAGAAAAACGCCCTTTATTTATAAATAATCAAGATTATTCGCGTTTTATAGATGATATTATAATTTTTAACGACATTAAGTTAGTTGTTAATCCAAAGCGAAGAATCAGAGATATAAAAAATGGCGATCATAAAAGAAAGCCATTAGTTGATATATTGGCCTTTTGCCTTATGCCAAATCATTATCATCTTTTACTGCGTCAGCGGGTTGAGAGTGGGATAACCGAATTTATGAGAAAATTAGGCGCTGGTTATGCCAATTATTTTAATTTGAAACATCAAAGAGTCGGTCCCTTGTTTCAGGGCAAGTTTAAGTCCGTATTAATTGATGATGAGTCGCAATTTATGTACATTCCCTTTTATATCCACCTAAATCCGCTAGATTTACACCGTTCCGGTTGGCAAAACAAAGGAATAGGCGATTCTAAAAAAGCCATAGAATTTTTGGACCATTATAAATGGTCTAGTCATTCAGATTATGTCGATAAGGCAAAATTTTCTTTAGTTTTGCAAAAAGATTTTCTAAAGGAGTATTTTGGAGGAGCGCCGGAATATGCAAAAGTTTTCAGTGATTTTATAAATGATTTTGATTTTTCTGCCGTGGATAATAATCTTATTTTAGAATAAACCGATAGGTTTCGGAAACCTATCGGGGGGTGTGGATAAGTGGGGGATTTTGGGAAATTAAAAATTATGGGGTATAATAAAAAAATTGTGGCGCGCCGAAGGCGCGCGCGGTGATAAAATAATTTTCAAATTTTAAATAAAAATGGAAACGATAAATTTCGGGGAAGAAAATATAGGAAACGCGGGAAATAATAATTCGGCGCCGAAGGCGCCGATTAATGATGGGAGAAAAAAGAAGTTAATTTGGGCCGGAGCTATACTCGCGGCTTTAATTTTATC
>JAUSKX010000025.1 GCA_030646675.1 Candidatus Azambacteria bacterium
CCGGCCGAGGCCTTCTGGCCGAGGCCGAAGGTGGATTCGGCTATTATAAAAATCATTCCGAACCTGCCTGCGCGGACAGGAAAAGCAGCATTTTTTAAGGTCGTAAAAGCCGGATTTTCCCAGCCGAGAAAACAGCTAGCCAGTAATTTGGCAAAAAAATTGGAACTTACCAAAGAAAAAATTCTATCGGCATTCAAAAAATTAGGCATCCCGGAACTTTCCCGAGCAGAAAATTTGAGTATAGAACAGTGGGTTTCTTTATCAATTTCTCTACACCTTCCCGCTCAGAGAAAATAACAGATTGCTTTTCCGAAGCTTATGAAAGCATTTTAGCTTGGTTTCAAATTGCATGTTATCAGCCGATCGGAAATAAACATGCAATTTGAATAAAATGCTTTCATCGGACAGCGAAGCCCCGCGCTGGCGGGGCGAGCGCGCGAGGAAAGGCAATCTGTTATTTTGTCTCGCCCCCCTACTTATCCACAATTTACCCCACAAAACTTGTCCCGATATCGGGTTTTTTATGGTATAATTCAGGTGAAAAAATGGCTTTAAAAAAATACCTGCCAATCGCGTTTACGATATCGGCCGGAGTCGCCTTCGGGGTGTTTTTGTTTGCTCCCGTTTCCCAGACTCTTTACATAAAAAATAGTAATTCCTATCTCGCTTCCGCGGAGAATCAAATTGGCGACCTTTCAAATACTATTATTCCGCCTATCAATATCCCCAAAAATATTACTGAAAATTTCGCCGCTTCATTGACGCAAGAATTGATCTCTAAAAATTCTAACCCGCGAACCGACTCATCCGGTCAGCCAGCGCTCGCCATGCCGGATATAAATACCATGGCGGAAGACTTTATCAAAAACGGCCTTTCCCAAGCTAATGAAAATATTTTAAATATTAAAACGCCGAATCTTAAGATTTCTTACGACAACAGTAAAACGGCAATTAAAAATTACTTTTCTGATTTTCAAACAATAATTAATAATAATCTAAAAACTGACGCTTCGCTTTTTTCCATTTTGGATGAAATAAATAAAAATAACGGTACGGGACTGGAAAAGCTTTTACCGATAATAGCGGCCCACGAAACGGCGGCCAATCAACTCGAAGAAAAGCCGGTCCCGTCAAACTTAAAAGATTTAATATCCGAAGAAATTAGACTATTAAGAATAACCGCCAATGTTTTTCGAGCACTAACCAATATTGAGGGCGACCCATTGGGCGGTATGGCGGCTACCCGGCAATTCGGCGCCATAATGCAAAGTTGGAATGACTTGCAAATAAAAATGAACGCATTTCTTAAAAAATTTAACCAGACATAATGATAAAATGTTTCGGTAAAAAATCGGCCATTATAGTCGCTATAACTCTGATACTTATTTTGGCCATGCCGAAACCGGCGCTTGCGCAATTGGCTACTGCCGAAGTCAATCCACTGGTATGGCTTTTCAATATTTTCTCGTCTTCTACCGGTAATGTTACCGCTGGAGCCACCACTGCGCAGGTTGGGGAGACGCTTTTCGAATGGGCAGCTAAAATAGCCGTGCAAGCTTTAAAAAAACAATTACTCGACATGATAGTTGACCAGATTGTCAGTTGGATTCAGGGCGGCGGCGACCCTAAATTCATAACCGATTGGCCCGGATTTTTTAGAGACGCGGTTGACCAAGCCGGCGGAAAATTTATACAAAAAATCGGATTGAGTCAGTTATGTTCGCCTTTCAAGCCTCTTTTGGGCGCAGGATTCATTCCAATTCCCACATTCACAGACCGCACTTCTTGTACCTTAAGTAAAATCGGAGTTAACATTGATGCTTTTCTCAAGGACTTCGAACAGGGAGGTTGGATAGCTTGGAGAGAAATGGTTTTGAAACCGCAAAATAACATCTACGGAGCGTACGCCTTGGCTTGGGACCAGTATGAAATCGAAAAATCTGCGGCGGCAAAATCCGCCGCCGCCGAAGCGCAAGCGGGTAAAGGATTTTTATCGGTAAAAAAATGCATAGAGTGGAGCGCTGAAGGACTCCAAGCCTGTATGGACCAGGGCGGAACAAGTTGGGAAGATTGCCAAAAGGTTGCCTGCATTAAAGAAAAAGATGTGACTCCCGGTTCCGTAGTCGGTGACATGGCGTCTAAAGCAGTTGGCGCGGACATTGATTTTATTGTCAATGCCGACGATTTGGCGGCCTATGTGGGAGCGATTACTAATGCCGTATTAAATAGAATGTTCGCCGAAGGTCTTAGCGGAATAAAAACATCTCTTTTCAGCGAAGGCTCAAGCGGGGGCGGTGGAGGAGCCGCCACTGCGCAAGCGCAATGCGCCCAGCTTTTGGGCACGGCAGCCTACAATGATTGTATAAGCGCCGTACAAATCGGTAAAGATATGCGAGAATTTCAAAAAGACACATTACTTTCTATGATAGACGAAGAACTGAAATATAGAAGCCAACTTTTGGGCGCCAAGCAAGCCACTTTAGCTATTTTAAACCAATCCATCGGCGTTTTAACAGAGCTTGGAAATTGTCAGCACTATACCCCCCCATCAGAATTCCCGGAATTAGTTAAAATTCAGGGCGTCGCGTCAACCACTGTGGACCAAGTTATCAAGACTCAATCCGATATTGTCGCCCTTCAGGTTAAACAGCAGGAGGTGAAAGCGGTGACAGATTTAACGCAAATCCCGGCCCTTTTTGCCAATATCTCTACCAATGTTAAACCGGCTCAGACTTACAGTTTAGTTTTAGCCGCCCAAGACGAAACCGTTCAAAAACAACAAGAATTGTCTAATTATCAACAACAGTTAAATACCTGCCAAACAACGAATTAATAATGAGCTTTTTTATAAAAAATAAAAAATATTTCTATTCGCTCTTGTTGGTGGCGGTTGTTTTTAGTTTTGCGCTTTTACCGCCGCTGGCGGCTTTGGCGGAAGCCAATATTAAAGCTCCGGACGACTCTTCCAAAGCCGACGGCGGCGGCATAGTGTCGTGGCTCACCGGAAAATCCATTCTCTTTGTTTCAAGCACCATCAGCTGGCTTTTCGGCGCTTTATTCGGAGTAATTCTTTATATAGAAGCGCAAATTATTGACTATGTTCTTTCGCCGGTTAATTTTCCTTTCGTCGGCGCCAATATAGTTAAAGTCGGCTGGGGCATTACGCGCGATTTGGCGAATATGTTTTTCATTTTGATTCTTCTGGTCATCGCTTTCGCCACTGTTTTGAAAATTGACTCCTATGCCATAAAACAACTTTGGTTTAAAACGCTCGTTGCCGCGCTCTTGATAAACTTCAGCCTGGTTATTGCCGGCTTGGTAATTGATTTCACTCAAGTTTTAACGACATTTTTCCTGAAGCAAGCGGTCGGCGGAAGCGGATTCGGAACAATCACTACCCGCCTGGCCTCCAGTATGCAAATTCTTAATTTCTATAATCCGGCGGCGCCCGGAAGTATTACCGGGGGCATAGCTCAATTTGGCGAAAGCGCCATAGCGGCGGTAATTGGAATAATATTGTCATTAGTAGGCCTCGTTATTACGGTCTTTGTTTTCGGCGCCACCGCCATATTTCTGGTTGTCAGAATTATCTGGATTTGGTTTTTGCTGATTGTCGCGCCCTTCGCCTGGATGCTTTGGATTTTGCCGGCGACCAGCGGCTATTTCAAACAATGGTGGGATAAGTTTATAAGCTGGACTTTTTTCGCCCCCGCTTACGCTTTTATGATTTATCTTTCGCTTTCCATTTTTGACGCTAATGGCAGATTCATGGCCGGCAATCTTCCCGCTAATTCAAGTGCAACTTGGGGAGTCGCGGTTCCGGGCATGTTAACAACCATCGCCATGCCGGCTGCTATCTTTCAATGGATTTTGGTTATCGCGCTGATGTTCGGCTCGCTGATTGTGGCGAAATCAATTGGAGTTTTGCCGGGTAAATTAATCGACGCAGTAACCGGAGCAACAAAAGGCGCGGCAAGAGCAACGGCGCTTTCTGGTGTAAAAACATATGGTCACATAGCAACCGCTATTAGCAATATTGGAGCCAGCCGTCCGCCGGGTTTCGTGAGAACGATAACCGCCCCAATAAGAGGTATTGCTACCGCCACGGGAATAAAAAGATTGGGTGCTTTGGCCACTGGCGCTAAAGGCGGCGTATACACGGCTCCTCTAAAATCCACTCCCAACAACCCATTAAAAGCCATCACAAATGGCGCCGTAAAAGGTTCTGGCTTATGGAAAAATGATATTAAAGATTGGCAATGCGCATACGACCCAGCAATACAGGTTAGGTCAAAGAAAAAGCCAACATACGCATGCCCACAGGCACGAACAGTGCCTGGAAATCATCCCCAAACCGTTCCCCCAGGTGGCAATGATGTCGCCTGGATAGAAGTTTAATTTTAATTTGTAAAATCTAAAAATGATATCTTTTAAAGACTTAACTGAGCAAAAAATATCGGAAAAATATAACGGCCTTTCACAAGGTCTTAAGGATGCCTTGTCGTCCGCAAATACTTCAGTTGTTATAGAAAATATTGCCGCAAAATATCAGCTGGACAAAGAAAAAACCGAAATGCTTGTTCAACTTGTCGGGTTGGTAATTCTTGGATTCGCAGGCCTTGAAGATATGAAAAAAGAAATGAAAGAAACGATAGAGATTGATTCTAAAATTATTCCGTTAATTACAGATGAAATCCGTCAAAAAATATTTGCGCCGCTTATGAATTTTTTACCGAAAGTGCCGGTGCCTGCGGTGAGCAAAGTCGAACCGCCGACAGTTGCCACCGACCGATATCGCGAACCCGCGGCGGGAAGTCCGGGAGTTGTTGATTTGAGAAACCAACCCAAGCCAGCGCCCGTTCCAGTAAAACCCTCTGTAGTTATCCCCCCCAGGCCGATTGCCCCGCCCGTGGTGAGTAAAATCGAACCACCGGCTCCTATTTTGCCTAAACCCATCCAGCGACCACCGTTGATAGAAGCTGAACCACATAAAGCTCCTATTTCTATTCCCGTGCCCGCGCCGTTATCAAGAATGCCCCAAGTTATATTGAGGTCGCCCGGACTGCCGCCAACCGATTTGCCGCGCGATATTTTGGATTTAAGAAAAGATAAAGGAGAATTTTAATGCAATATCAAGTGCCACAATTCGTTGATTTGGAAGACAGAATCATCGGGCCGCTTACGCTCAAGCAATTTTTATATTTGGCTTTTGCCGGAGCTTTTATTTTCGTTTTTTGGTTTTTATTAAACTTTTATGTGTGGCTCATTATTTCAATCCCTATCGCGGCGGCGGCGGCGGCTTTCGCTTTTTTAAAAATTAACGACCGGCCGTTTGTTTATTTTTTTCTTTCTTTCGTAAGATATTTTTCCAAGCCGAAACTTTACATTTTTTCCTCGAAACCACCAGAATTGCCGTCCGTTGAGACGAGGGAACGAAGTCCGCTTCAACAAAATTCAACTTCGGCACCGGGACGGCTAACTCCCTCAAAATTAAAAGAATTGGCGTTAAATTTAGACATCGGCTTCGACCGCTTAAATAACGAAACCCAATAAAATGCCCGAAGAACAAAAAATAATAAAAGGCCCGGCAACGCAGGACTTTGTGGATATAGAAAAAATAAAAGACGACATTGTTATTCTCAAGGACGGAGGACTTCGCGCGGTTTTGATGTGCGGTTCAAGAAATTTGGAACTTGAATCAATCGACAGCCAAAACGCCATCATCAGTGTTTATGCCGATTTTCTTAATTCCTTTGACTGGCCGCTTCAAATTGTCGTTCATTCAAGAAAATTGGATATTAATCCGTATTTGGCGTCGCTTGAGGAAAAATTAAAAGTTCAAGATAATGAACTTTTGAAAATTCAAACCGCCGAATATATTGCCTTTGTGAGAAGTTTCGTAACTCTTTCCGACATCATGATTAAAAGATTTTATACCGTCATTCCGTTTGACCCCATTGAGTCCAAGGGGGGTGAGCCGCTTGAAAAAATCGGTTCTCTCATTAAAATCGGCAAACAAAAAACTTCCGAGCTTTCCGAGGAAAAATTCCAGGAATATAAAAATCAATTATTACAACGAACCGAGCATATTATTTTATCCTTGGCGCATGTCGGCATCAAGGCGGCAATGTTGAGAACGGAAGAATTGATAGAATTGTATTATAATCTTTATAACCCCGAAGAATATGAACCCCATGCCATTCAACAATAATCAAGAAAACATCCGCAACGCCGCTTCCGCCCTGCGCGATATTTTGGCGCCGGCGGCCTTGGAAATCGCGCCCGGATTTTTGCGACTGAATAAAAAACTGGCGCGCGTTTTCTTTGTTTTCAATTATCCGAGATTTTTGAACACCAACTGGTTTTCCGAAGTTATTAATTTGGATAAGACATTGGATATAAGCTTCTACATTCATCCGATTGATACCGGTTCGGCGCTGAAGAATTTGAGAAAAAAAGTCGCCGAAGTTGAATCGGAACTGGCCATGCGCGATGAAAAAGGACTGGTTCGCGACCCGATGCTTGAAACCGCGTATCAGGACTTGGAAGATTTAAGGGACAAACTCCAGCAGGCGAGAGAAAAGTTTTTCAAATTCGGCCTCTATATAACAATATATGGAAATTCCCTTGAGGATTTGGATAAAATAGAAACATCATTGCGCTCTATTTTGGACGCGAAATTGGTGTATAGCAAAGCGGCGATATACCAGCAGGACAGCGGATTTGAATCCACATTGCCGCTGGCAACCGACAAGCTTGCTATAAACACGGCGATGAATTCAAGCCCCATAGCCGCCACTTTTCCCTTTGTTTCTTCAGATTTAACTTCCGACAGCGGTATTTTATACGGAATAAATCGGCATAATAATTCATTGATTCTTTTCGACAGATTTTCTCTTGAAAATGCCAACACCGTAATCTTCGGCAAATCCGGCGGCGGCAAATCCTACGCCGCGAAACTGGAAATTCTGCGCTCCTTGATGTTCGGGACCGATGTAGTAATCATCGACCCGGAAAATGAATATCAATATCTGACGGAAACTATCGGCGGCGCTTTCATAAAAATATCACTCACTTCCGAAAATCATCTGAATCCTTTTGACCTGCCTCCGGCCCAAGAAGGCGAGAACCCTGCCGATATTTTAAGAGCTAATATTATAAACTTAGTCGGCCTGTTGCGGTTGATGTTCGGCGGCTTGACGCCGGAAGAAGACGCCATCATTGACAGCGCCGTAACTCAGACTTATGCCAGTCGCGATACCACCCCGACTATGTCCGATTTAAAAGTAGTTTTAGACAGTATGGCCGGAGCCGAATCGTTAAGCCTCCGTTTGGAAAAATACGTCACGGGTTCTTATGCCGGCTTTTTAAACAATCCCACCAATGTTGAAATTAAAAACAAATTGGTCGACTTTAGCATAAGAGACATGGAGGAAGAATTAAGACCGGTGGCAATGTTTATAATTTTGCATTTCATTTGGAATCTGGTCCGTTCGGAATTGAAAAAGAGAATTTTAATGGTTGACGAGGCGTGGTGGCTGATGAAAAACGACGACGGCGCCTCCTTTTTGTTCGGCATCGCCAAACGGGCGAGAAAATATTTCCTGGGTGTGACAACCATCACGCAAGATGTAAATGATTTTTTGAATTCGTCTTACGGTAAGCCGATTTTGACCAATTCGTCGCTTCAATTTTTATTCAAACAATCGCCAACCAATATAGAAACCGTTCAAAAAACATTTAATCTGACTGATGAGGAAAAATTCCTGCTTCTTGAATCTGATGTCGGCGAGGGGCTGTTTTTTGCCGGTTCAAAACATGTGGCCATTAAAGTTATCGCGTCATACACGGAGGACCAAATTATCACTTCCGACCCGGCCCAGCTTTTACAAATTGAACAGGCAAAAAAAGAATTGGAAAAGGCGGAAGCCATGATTCCATGATAAAATAAACATATGCCAATAGCTGAAACGTTTAAAAACAAAATAACCGAAAAGTCCAAAAAAACCGAAAATGCCGAAGGGGCTTCTATTGACTCAATGGAATGGCTGATACTTTTTTTGGCCGCCGGTTATATTGATGTTCTTTTTATTCTTATAACAATTATTGGTTTTATACCCTTCGTCGGCCAAGTGACCTATGTCATTTTGAATCCAATTTTAAACATGATAGCCACTGGTATTTTTTGGTTTTATTTGCAGAATAAGGGCCTCGGCGGCTATTGGTGGTTAGCCTTCGGCGGAGGATTGGCGGGATTAGTTCCTGTCGTCAATTGGTTCAGTTGGATAGTGTCGGTATTCGTTCTTTACGGCTTGGTAAAGGCAGAAAAAATCCCACTGGCCGGCGAAGCTATAAAAAAAGCCGCTGAAACGGCGTCAAAAATAAAATGAAAAAGCAAAACAAAAATAATAATATAAAGTTTTATTTTTATTTTAGCTGTATAGTGTTACTGCCCAGTATTGCTAATGCACAATTTACTTTACCAACAAATCAACTACCGAATTTGAATATGAAACCAACTCTTTCCCTGACGATTAACACCCAGGCGCCGCTTCCAAGCGCCTTTGTTTCCGCGACCGCCAACCTTTCGGGAATAACAAATGTCAGTAATCCCAGTTTTTCCTGGTTTTTGAACGGCGTGGCGCAAAAAGGGGCGTCCGGAGTAAATAAAAACACCTTCGCTTTTCAAGTTGGTAATTTGGGCGCTGTTTACAAAATCAGCCTTAACGCGTCAACACCGAATGGCGATAATTTTTCCGATTCAATTTCTGTAACCGTCAGCGATTTTGATTTAACCTGGGATGCCAATTCCCAAGCGCCCGCTCTATATAAAGGAAAATTACTGCCGACCCAAAAGTCAGTTTTGAACATTTCGGCCTTGCCGTTTGTTTATTCGCCGGGCACCAAAACACAATTAACAAATAGTAATTTAATTTATAACTGGTACGTTGATGATAAATTTTCAGCCGGCAGTTCCGGGGCGGGTAAATCAAATTTAATCTTAACCGTGAATGATTACGCCGGCGCCAGTAAAAACATACGGCTTGAAATTAAAACTTCCGACGGCGCGGTATCTATAAGCAAGAGCGTAGAAATTCCCATTGTTGGGCCCCAAGTATTTATCCATTTAACTGATTCTAAAACAGGCTTTCCATATGGGGTTGCTTTGAAAAATTTGACCGTGGGGCCGATTAGTTTAAATTTTACGGCTCAAAATTATTTTTTCAACGCGACGCCCGATAATTTGCGCTGGCAATGGCTCATAGGCGACAAAGAGGTGGACAGTGGAAGCGAAAAACCATGGCTCGCCTCATTAAATCTCGCCAATATAGGCCCGCTGTTTACACAAATTCAAGCCATAGTTAAAAGTTCAACCAACGAGCTGGAGACTGCCGGAGCAACAATTAATCTGGAAGTGAAATAGCGACACACAACATGAAACACATAACACGTAACACAAAACTGATAATATTAATGGCTATTTTGTTTTTTGTTTCATGTTTTATGTTTTATGATTCAACGGCGGCGCAAGTTCAGCTTGAAACCGGGTTGCCGAACATCCCCGGCAACCGGCTTGATGCGGGCAAGGAATTGCCCCAATATATCAATTATCTTTTCATTTTCGGATTAGGCGCCATTACTATTCTGGCGCTGGCACAAATGATGTCCGGGGGCATCCAATATATCCTCGCCGCCGGGAATGTTGCCCAAACCGCGGAAGCAAAAAACACCATCCAACAAGCCCTTCTCGGCTTGGGATTATTATTGGCTTCTTATCTTCTTTTAAACACTATTAATCCCGACCTGGTAAATCTAAGAAATCCCAACCTCACTCCCGCGCAATTTAAAGGAAGTACAGCTGTGCCACCCAACACGATTGGCGGCGGAGGGGAAAGTTACCAATGGACAATAATACCAATGAATAAATACTGTAAGGATGTCTTAGGGGCAGGTTGGGTTGGAGTTGGCGGCAATCTCTGTCAACCCCCCATACCTAGCTTATCCCATGATTGTTGCGGTTATTTTCCAAACAATCCAAAATAATATGTCTAAAAAGACTTTTTACATAATTTTATCAATACTGGCCGGACTTGTTATAGTCGGCGGTTTGATTTGGTATTTCTTTTTTAAGCCATCAACACCGGCGCCAACCGATAGCGCTGGATTTACTTTACCGGGCCAAGAAATAACCGCTGGATTGGAACCAATCAGCGAAGGGCCCGCTGTCTCGGCGCATTTTGTTGGCGATATTCTTTTATTCTATGATTTTTCCGGCCAACTCTGGCAATTAAACAGCGGAGAATTGAAACCATCTCTATCGGCCCAACAGACGGCCGAAAACCCTAAGCCGGGGACTAAATCAATCGCTTTTTCGCCCGACGGCAAAAAAATTGCTTATTATATTTCTGATTTAAAAAACAATTCATTATTTATTAGCGACGCCGACGGCAAGAATCAAAAAACTTTGTTCCAAAACTTTCCATTAAGGGATATTATTTTGAGCTGGCCCAAAACAAATCAAATAGCGATTACCTCAAAACCAAGTGGTCTTGTGGCCGGGGGATTGTGGACATTTGATATTATCACTTTAAAATTAACTAAAATCCTTGATAATTTACCCGGACTGGAGGTGATTTTTTCGTCAAGTGGAGACAATTTCATCTATTCTTTTGTCGACCCAAATGGTCAAAATCCGATTTTAATGGCTTTCAAAAAAGGCGTCTCCAAAAATCAGAACATTTCAACCATGGTTGATAAATGCGCATGGGCCGGCGACTCTATAAATATATATTGCGCCGTTCCAAAATCATGGCCCGATTCGGTCGTTTTGCCGGACGATTACTATAAGAGCGCCATATCAACCATCGACGACATTTGGAAAATTAATGCCGAAACCGGCGCGAAAAATGTAATTTTTGAAAATGTGGGGGACGCATCCAACCTTGCGGCAAGTGGGGGTGAAGATAATTTGATTTTTATTCTAAAAAACAGCGGGTTTTTGTATAAGCTAAAACTAACCCCCTAAATCCCCCTTATCAAGTGGGTTTTTATTCAACAAACTTAATCACCACGCGCCTTTGCAGGCCTTCGCCGGTACTTTCGGTTTTTATGTCCGGATGCGCCGCAAGTTCCGCGTGGATAATTCTCCTATTGTAAGCCGACATCGCCTCCAAAGTTACCGGCTGTTTATAAAACCTGGCGCGGCGAGCGGCTTTTTTGGCGAGTTCTTTTAAAGACTCCTCTTTCGAACTTCTGTAATTATTAATATCCAAGCGTAAAAAAAACGCCTCGCCCAGTTGTTTTTTTATAAGCAAGCGCAATACGGCTTCGAAAGCGCCTATATTTTTACCGCCCTCGCCAATATATAAACTGGCGTCTTGAACGGATAATGAAACGTTGAGCGAGCCGCCGGCAGTTGCTTCAATGGTTTTAATTTCAAAATCAATGATTCCGGCTTTATTGAAAAAGTCGTTAATAACATCTTTAATTTTTATTAAGTTCTCTTCCATTGTTTTGATTGAGATATTGCTGGAGTATGGTTAAAAGTGAAACCACAATCCAATAAAGAGGGAGCGCCGCGGGCAACGACCAAAAAATCACAATGCTCAACACCGGTCCCAAATAAAGCATTTGTTTAGCCATCGTACTGGCAAAATCAGTCGCTTTATTGGCGGCGGGAAGAGGCATAATCATTTTTGTTTGAAAATACTGTAAAACGCCCGATATAACAGCTAATACCACGCTTCTTTGGGATAAATCAAATACCCCCAAAAAAACCAACTGAAGAGAACCTGGCGCCGGAATAAAAGAATAAAGCGAACCCATGTTCAAATTGGCGCTATTTAAAAACACTTGCCACAAAGCAATAATAATTGGTATTTGAATAATTATCGGCAAAAGACCCGCGAAGGGACTGATTTTGTTTTCGGAATAAAGCGCCATTAATGCCTTGGCCTGCCCCTCCTTATCGCCCTTAAATCTTCTTTTAATCTCTTCAATTTGAGGTTGGATTTTGTTTAAAACCTTCTGGTTTTTAATTCCTTTATTTGTGAGCGGCCAAATAATGAGTCTGATTAAAATTGTCAGAATAATAATAGAGACGCCAAAATCATGACCGGGAACAATATTGTATAAAAAAATCAAGCCGTTAAACAACGGTTGATAAAAAAATGTGTTAAATAAATAGGAGAGCATTGTTTATTAGTATGTTCTTAAAATTATTCAAAATCGCCTGATAGGCGGATTTTTTTAGCGCCGGCTTCGGCCAAACAATAATATCGAATCCCGGTTTTATGTTTTTTAACAAAAAATGAGCCACAGCCCTAAGGCGGCGCTTGATTAAGTTTCTGGAAACGGCCTTTGGCGCGAAAGCGTTGCTGACGACAAAACCGAATCGGGAATGTTTCTTAAAATTTTTCAAAAATCTAATCTTTATAAGGTTACTCTCCGAGGTTTTTCCGTCATTAAACACTTTCTTAAAATCCTTATCCGCTTTTAAGCAATTTATTTTAGGCAGCATAACAAATTAAACTGATAAACGCTGTCTTTTTTTGCGGCGGCGTCTCTCAATTGTTTTTCGTCCGCCGGGACTCTTCATCCTCTTTAAAAATCCGTGCTTTTTCTTTCTTTTACCCTTCTTGGGTTTAAATGTTTTACTCATGATGAAAATACTTTAACATAAAATCAAATATTGAGTCAAACATTTCCTGTGTTTTATACTTTCCCACAAATAATCCACACGTTATCAACTCTTTTGCGGTGAAAATATTTTTAAAAATTAATTATATCGGTGCTATACTCGGATAGTATTATAAAAATATGGAACTAGACGAACTTTGGAAGGCGGCCTTGGGAGAAATAGAACTCCAGGTTTCAAAAGCGAATTTTAAAACGTGGTTACAAAATACCTCCATCGCCGATAAGAGGGGAGGAGTTATTACCGTGGCCGTTCCGAATAGTTTTACAAAAGAATGGTTGGAAAATAAGTATCATAAATTTATTTTAAGGTCGCTAAGGAATCTCGAGTCGGAAATTAAAGAGGTGAACTACCAAATTAAACAAAATCCTTCGGCTGAAACCCAAAAGGGGAAACTAGCCCCCAGAGAAGATGTGTTAAAAAAACAATTGGATTTTCAGGAGTTGAATATTGATGCCGCGACCAATTTAAATCCGCATTATACATTTGATAATTTTATAGTTGGCTCTTCAAATGAACTGGCGCATGCCGCCGGTTTGGCGGTAACTAAAAATCTTGGAAGAAAATATAACCCCCTATTTATCTATGGCGGAGTAGGGCTTGGTAAAACTCATTTAATTCAAGCCATAGGAAATGCCGTAAAAAAAGAAAACCCTTCAAAAAAAATAAAATACGTCACCTCCGAAAGATTTACCTCTGAAGTAATTTCCGCGTTAAGGGCCGGCTCTTTAAGACCGACCGATATAGATGATTTCAAAAAACGATGGAGAGAAATTGATTTATTAATAATAGACGACATCCAATTCCTGGCCGGCAAGGAAAAAACGCAGGACGAGTTTTTTCATACTTTCAACGCTCTTTATAATGCCGGCAAACAAATAATTTTATCATCAGACAGGCCGCCAAGGTCGATACAAACACTGGAAGAGCGCCTACGTTCTCGTTTCGAGGGAGGAATGATAGCCGATATTTCTTATCCGGATTTAGAAACCAGAATAGCCATATTAAAGGCCAAAGCGGGAGAAAAAGGAATAGAACTTTCGGATGAAGTGTTGGAATATGTGGCTCAAAACATTAAAAAAAATGTCAGAGAGCTGGAGGGCGCGTTAAATAGGCTGGTGGCCGCCAACTACCAAACAAATATGGCCGCATTGAGCGTTGCGGATGTTAAAAAGTTATTAAATTCAATTCTAAATACGCCTAAAAAGAGCACGAATATTAAAAGTATAATAAAAGCTGTCGCGGAATTTTATGATATCAGTGAAAAAGAAGTATTGGATAGGTCGCGGAAAAAGGAAATTGTTAAGCCTCGCCAAGTTATCATGTATTTATTAAGGGAAGAGTTAAAAAGTTCCTTTCCTTTTATTGGGTTTAAAATCGGAGGAAGGGACCATACAACAGCTATCCACGCGTGTGAAAAAATAAAAAGAGAAATAGAAAAAGATTCTAATTTAAACGACGAAATAAATTTAATAAAAGAAAAACTTTATTTGATTTAGTTGTGGAAAAACATCTCATTAGCCGGTGCATTACTGGTTATTAAAGTCTTCAAAACAACTGATTAAAAAGTTAATCGATTAGATACCAAAAAGTTCTCAAACCTTTATCAACAATATTATCAACAATTTAATTCAAAAATAACGGCTCAACTTAGTGATAAAAAAGATATTTCCACAATTTTCACAACCACTAATAATAAAAAGTTTTATATTAATATAAATAAATTATAATTATAATGAACATCACATGCACTCAGGAAAACTTAAAAGAAAGTTTGGACCACGCTTTAAGAATTGTTAAACAAAATTCTACTTTGCCGATTTTAAATAATTTTTTGCTATCCACCGATAAAGGGAGGCTTAAAATTTCTTCAACAGATTTGGAGATTGGATTCACTTCTTGGATATCTTCAAAGGTTTTGAAAGACGGAAGCATCACTATTCCTGCCCAGCTCTTAAGTCAGTTTATTGGTAATCTTCCCAAGAAGAATATTAATTTGGAAGTAAAAGACCAAAAACTACACATAGTTTGCGACAATATTAAAGCGTCTATCAGTGGTTTGAATTCCGATGATTTTCCAATTATTCCCAAAGTTAAAGACACTTTTAATTTGGTTGTAAATTCAAAAGTATTGAAAGAATCTCTAAGTGATGTGGTTAATTCCGCGGCGCTTTCAAGCGCCAGACCGGAAATATCAAGCGTTTATTTAAGGGTTGAGCCGGATTGTATAAAATTCATATCAACCGACGGTTTTCGCTTGGCGCATAAAACATTATTACTGTCTTCGGAATATCTTAAAGATAAAATAAGGGTTGATTTTTCAAAATCTCAAAACATTATTATTCCGCTAAGAACGGTTGGGGAGGTTTTGAGGATTTTGGGTGACAAAAATACCGAAATTCAAATAAATGTAGACCAAAATCAAATTTTATTTAATTTTGGAGAAATACATTTGATTTCCAGGTTGATAGAGGGGAATTATCCGGATTATGAGGCCATTATTCCTAAATCATCTGAAACAAGGTGTTTTGTTTCCAAGAATGGATTAGAGGAGGCGGTGAGATTATCCGGGTGCTTTTCATCGAGATTGAACGACATAATATTAAAAACAATAAGCGCTCAATCTTGTCTTGAGGTTTTTTCCAACAATAATGAAATCGGCAACCATAAAACCAATATTGATTCTGAAATTAAAGGAGAAGATGTTAGTATAACATTTAACTGGCGATATTTTTTGGATGGATTGAAAAATATTCGCGGCGATGAAATTATTTTGGAATTTAACGGAGACCAAAAACCGGCGGTTGTAAAACCGGCGCGGGGCATTGATTTCTTTTATATCCTAATGCCGATAAAAAACGTTTAACTATCGTAATCTTTCGGTAAGTAATTATAGGGACCGCCGCTATAATTATTTTTTAACCAATTTTGCAGCGATTCTTCCCAGTTTTTGAATTGTGAGTCATTTTCCGGATTATTTGGCGGCGGTCCCTGCGGATTTGTTTTATCCAACCAGTACAAAATTTCATGTATTTCGGTAAACGACTTATTTTGAATTAAATCGGCGGGAGTTTTATCCGTTGACAAAAGGCCGTTATTTTTATTTATTTTTAGATTAACCGTAATCTGATATTGCCCGTTAAGGATTGGCTTGTCGGTTAAAATAGGTTCTGGCTTGGTGAAATTTTCTATAGGCGTTCCTGCCAGCGCCTTTTTCATGAAATCATTCCAAATAGGGCCGGCGGCGCCGGAACCGCTTTTATCTACCGGCGTATTATCATTATTACCAGCCCAAACCCCCGCAACCAATGATGGCGTGTAACCGATAGTCCAAGCGTCCCGCGATTTAGTTTCGTCCTTGGGGTCTTGAGTGGTGCCGGTTTTGACCGCCGCCGGCCTATCGCCCAATGAAAGCGTACTGTATAAACCGAACATCGGCGCCCGAGCATTATTATCGGATAAGATTTCATTAATCTCTCTTGCCACCTGCTCTTTCATAACTCTTTGACCTTGTTCTTTATATTCTTCCAACACTTGTCCGTTGCCATCTTCGATTTTTAATATGCCGGTCGGCTCCCTTTTAATTCCTTCTTGGTCAAAAACACTATAGGCCGAAGTCATATCCAATAATTTAACTTCAGCGGCCCCCAGTACCAAAGAGAGTCCATAGCGTGAGCGGTCTTTTAGCGTAGTAATGCCCAAACTTTCTGCCATATCTATAGAATTATTTATACCGGCTAGGTATAAAACTTTGGCCGATGGAATATTTAACGAATTAGCCAGCGCCTGCTTTAGAGTAACGGGACCCCTCACTTTGCCATCGTAATTTTTTGGTTTATAGCACGTCTCCGGGTCAACTCCCGGACCGGCGATGCCGTCCCAAGAGCATTGCGGATTGAATTCTGTGGGAATATCCCAAATTACAGTATCGGGAGTGTAGCCATTATTTATTGCCGTGGCATAAACAAATGGCTTAAAGGCCGAACCAGGCTGTCTTAATCTTGTTGTCACATTAACATTTGGTTCAAATTGACAATTTTTTCCCGGCTCGCAACCCTCCGGTTCCGACGTTCCATCGTAATTTTTAGAACCAACCATCGCCAAAATTTGGTCGGTTTTAGGGTCGATGGCTAATAAAGCGGCGTTCTTAACATTAAACGCCTCGTTGCGCTTGGCCCCGTCTTCCACTGATTTTTCGGCAATTTTTTGTAAATCAAAATTAAGTGTTGTCGTGACCTTCAGTCCGCCCTTCTCAACAACATCTTCCCCGTATTTTTCGGTTATATAGTCGCGGATAAACATTACAAAATGGGGCGCGGAAATATTGGTTTTTTGACCGACAAAATTAACAGTTGTTTTTAACGCATTATTATATTCGTCGTCGGAAATGTATTTTAATTCGTGCATTCGCCCCAAAATATAATTGGCGCGCGATTTTAATTCTTCTCCATGATTTCCATAGGGCGAATAATAAGACGTGGCTCTCGGCAGCGCGGTTAAATACGCGGCTTCGGCCGCGTTCAGTTCTTTGGCATGTTTGTTAAAATATGTCTGCGCCGCCGCTTCAATACCATAGGAGTTGGAACCGTAAGGAATTTGGTTTAAATAAAAATTGAGAATTTCGTCTTTCGAATATCTTCTTTCAAGCGCAATCGCCAAAATAACCTCCTTAATTTTTCTGCTAAAAGTTCGTTCGGAGGAAAGATAGGCATTTTTTATAAGTTGTTGCGTAATGCTGGAGCCGCCCTCAAGCAGCGCCCCTCCTTTTATATCGGTCCAGACGGCCCGGAGAATTCCTCGGATATTAACGCCGGAATGATTATAGAACTCAACATCTTCGGCTACAATCGTCGCGTCTTTAACGACTTTAGGAATTTCCTCAAAGGGAATAATGGTCCGCTTTTCCTCGCCGTGAATTTCGTAGAGAAGGTTTTTATTTTCGCGGTCATATATTTTTGTCGATTGGATTACCCTTCTATCTTGCCAAGTATTGGGATTGGGTAATTGGCGGCTATAGTAGAAGAATATTAAAATAAACAAAACAATCAAAATAAATAAGGCAATAATGCCCCAGAGGACCACGTGGGATAATAGTTGGCGTCGTTCCATATCTATTTTATACAATAAAAATCACCAGTTTGGCAAAAATGGAATAATTTGCTAGAGTCATATTTATGAAGGTTATTACAGAAAAAACAAAAGTAGAATCACTTTTAACCAGAGCGGTTTCCGAAGTTATCGTCAGCGCTCATTTGAAAGAAGGGCTCGAATCCGGAAAAAAATTGAGAGTGAAATTTGGAATCGACCCGACCGCGCCCGATATTCATTTGGGGCACGCGGTTTCGTTGATGAAACTAAAAGAGTTTCAAAATCTTGGCCACCAAGCGGTTTTAATCATTGGCGACTTTACGGCCAGAATTGGCGACCCCACGGGAAGAATTGAAGCTAGAAAAATATTGTCGCCCCAGGCGATAAAACAAAATTTAAAAGGATATTTAAAACAAGCAGGTAAAATAATTGATATAGAAAAAACAGAGATTCGCTATAATAATGAGTGGTTTGGTAAAATGGGGGCGGTGGAATTTTATAATCTGGCCGGAAAAGTCACCGTTCAGCAGATTATTAAAAGAGAAGATTTTAAAAAAAGAATTCAAAACGACCAAAATCTCACATTGAACGAAATGATGTATCCGATTTTTCAAGGATACGACTCGGTTATGGTTAAGGCCGATATTGAAATTGGCGGCGAAGACCAAAAAGTTAATCTATTAATGGGGCGCAGGGTTCAGCGGGCATATGGGATGCCGGAGCAAGATATTTTAACATTATGGCTTCTTGAGGGGACAGACGGCACTAAGAAAATGAGTAAGAGCAGCGGTAATTTTATTGGCGTATCCGAAAAGCCGGAAATAATGTTTGGGAAAATTATGTCCATTCCGGACGCTCTTATTGTTAAATATTTTAGGGCGCTTACCGCGGTTCCGGATTTAAATATTGATAAATTTGAAGAAGAATTGAAAAACCCGAAAATTAATCCTAGGGATATCAAAAAAATATTAGCCGGCGAAATTGTTAAGATTTATCATGGAGAGAAAAAAGCGGAAAAAGCGATGGCGGAATTTGAGAGGGTTTTTACCAAGAAAGAATTACCGGAAAACATTCAAGAAATTACTATTACCGCAAAGAAGCGCGATATTGTAGAATTATTGATTCAATTGCATTTAGCGCTATCCAAGGGTGAAGCCCGCCGTTTGGTCATCGGAAATGCAGTAAAAGTGGATGGTAAAATAATCAGCGATTTCAAAGCGGAAATTAATGCGCGCTCGGGAATGATTGTGCAAGCCGGCAAGAGGCACTTCGCGCGAATTAAAACAAAATAAAATAACCCCGCTTAGCGGGGTTATTTTATTATATTTCCTCTTCCTCCTCTTCCTCCTTTTCCTTAAAGCCATCCTCGGCGGAATCGGCGGTTTCGTCAAATCCCAAATCTTTTGAACTTTTCGGCATTAAAATACCATCTTCTTCGCCCATGCCCATTTCGGGGACCTCCGGGTCGGGGTCTACTAATTCGTCTTCTTCTATGGTCATGTTTTTATTTATTAATGAATAATTTAGGGCTAGTATAACAGGCTGTCAAGGCGATGGCAAGGGCGTCGCTGGTGTCGTCTAATTTGGGTTTTTTCTCGATATTCAGAATCCTGCAAACCATTTGTCTGACCTGTTCTTTTTCCGCTCTGCCGTATCCCGTTACGGCAAGTTTAACTTCCAATGGCGTGAAGTCGAAAATTTTAAGATTGGCGTTGTTGGCGTTGTTAAAAATGACGCCGCGGGCCTCGGAGACATCAAGCGCCGTTTTTACATTTTTTGTAAAAAATATTTTTTCAATCGCCAAAATTTCCGGGTGGTATTTCACAATTAAATCGGAAACAAATTTGGAAATTTCACCCAGGCGTTCTTTTTGTCCTTTAACTTTCGGCTCCAAACACCCGCAAGTCATTAAAATAAGATTGTCGCTATCTTTTTTTTCGATAACCGCGTAGCCGATTCTTGTGGTGCCCGGGTCAATCCCCAATATTATCATATATTTCGGTTACTTCTTGCTGGTCGTCCAACGCCTCACAAAGGGACTCCAGTTCTTTTTTAATATTTTCATCTTCTATTTTTACGGGACTGTTGGCCGCCCAATCGGCCCCATCGCGGCGAAAGAGCCATTGGATGGAATTTAATTCGGCGAATTTAGCATTGTGAGCCGGTAAAATTTTTTTAATTTCCGCCAACGTTCTATTTTTATTATCGGTAACGGCGGTGATTAAAAAAACCGAACCGCCGGCGCCGAAGGCGCCGTAAGCGACCTCTTCAAGCGCGGCGCCGGCAATTTCTCCCGTGCCCCGTTTTATGGCGCGCTCAATGTTTTCTTTTGGGACATTAACTTCGCGGGCGTTTTCAATCATCGTCCGCAAATTCGGATTTTTGTCGGGGTCGCCGCCTTTTCTGGCGGCGATGGTTATGAGCGAGGTAATCTTGGAAAAAACCTTGGACCTCTTGGCGTCCGTCAGAGCTTTTTTGTGTTTGATTGTCGACCACTTAGAGTGTCCGGACATGTTTTTACAGTAAATTCTGATTTTCCGGAGGGAGTTGAAAGCCCAAATGCTCGTAGGCGAGTTTGGTGGCGATGCGGCCGCGGGCGGTGCGCTGTAGAAAACCGATTTGGAGCAGGTACGGCTCGTTAATATCTTCAATCGTATCCAGCTCTTCCGAAGTGGCAGCGGCCAGCGCCTGCAGTCCAACCGGCCCGCCGTTAAATTTCTTGATAATCGCCTCAATCAAGCGCCGATCGGTTGATTCGAGGCCGAGTTCATCAACTTCCAAAAGAGCCAGCGCCTTTTGGGTGATATTTTTATTTATTATTCCTTCTCCTTCAACCTCGGCGTAATCGCGCACTCTTTTAAGTAAGCGATTGGCTACGCGGGGGGTGCATCTTGAAGAGGTGGCGATTTGCCTCAAAGCGTCGGGTTCCGTTTGGAGGTTCATCAGCGAGGCGGACCTTTTTAAAATTTTTTCAATATCTTCTAGGTTATAAAAATCCAATCGGAAAGTGACGCCAAATCTGGAGCGGAGCGGATTGGTTAACAGGCCGACCCGGGTGGTTGCCGCAATCAACGAAAACGGAGGCAAGTCCAATTGAAGGGTTCTTGCCGAAGGGCCCTTTCCTATAATAATATGAAGCATGCGGTTTTCCATCGCCGGATAGAGAATCTCTTCAACTGTTTTGTTAAGCCGGTGCGCTTCGTCTATAAATAATATATCGCCGCTGTTGAGATTGGTTAAAATAGAAGCCAGGTCGCCGACTTTCTCAATCGCCGGCCCGGATGTTATTCTTATGTTAGCTCCCATTTCTCTGGCTACTATATAGGCTAGCGTGGTTTTGCCTAGGCCGGCCGGGCCGTATAAAAGCAGATGGTCAATCGGTTCGGAGCGTTTTTTTGCCGCTTCCAAAAGAATCTTCAGGTTGGCCTTGACCTTATCTTGACCAATATACTCATCCCAGACGCGGGGACGCAGCGCTTGGTCGAGCGTCTTGTCTTCCGGCTTCAGTTTTGAAGTTGTCGCGTTTATATCGTCCATTTGACAAAAGTGTTTATTTTTAGTATAATCAGTAAGACTTTGAGAACAAAGTCGTTCTTAATGACCTCGAGGCAATAAAGGCTTTACACACTATTTGGCCTTTCCGGGGACTTTACTTGTTTGGGTGGCCCGGTTCCGACTGGGTTATTACACAAATTGGCCCTATCCCTTCAAGCCTGCTTGAAGGACTATTGCCTCGAGATTATTAAGAGCGAAAACTGCCAAGAACTCTCTCCGCCTCCTCAATGGTGGTAACGCCGTCGAGGATTTTTATAACCGCGTCTTGCGCCATGGTGACCATTCCGGATTTTAGGGCGACTTCTTTCAGTTCCGCTTCAGCCGGCGATTTCAAAATCATTTTTTCAATCTCATCAGTGATTTCAAATAATTCCAACACAGCTACCCGCCCCGAATAGCCGCTATGGCAATCCTGACAGCCCTGCGGTTCCAATATCTGCGATTTTTCATCCAGTTTATTTTTTAGCTCGGCTCTTGCCGGCAAATTTGCGATTATTTTTTTAAAATCCTGCAATTCTTCTTTGGTTAAGGGTCTTTTTTTGGCGCATTTCGGACAAACTCTTCTTAAAAGCCGCTGCGCGATTACCAGATTGATGGCTGGCGCTATAATTGGCGGCTTAACTCCCAAATCTATTAAACGAGGGACGGCTCCAATAGCGTCGTTAGTGTGCAAAGTTGAGAAAACAAGATGTCCGGTCAAGGCCGCGTGCATAGAGATTTCCGCGGTTTCATAATCGCGAATTTCTCCTACAAGAATGACGTCCGGGTCTTGGCGGACAATTGATTTCAGGCCGTTATCAAAAGTGTACCCCTTCTCCGGTTCAACCTGTGTTTGTGAAATTCCAGCAATGCGATATTCGATAGGGTCTTCAATGGTAATGATTTTAATATCAGGAGTAAGAATTTTTTTAATAAAGGCGTAAAGAGTTGTGGTTTTTCCCGAGCCGGTCGGGCCGGTGGAAAGAATCATTCCGGTTGGCTTCTGTAATTCCCGGTTAATTATTGTTAAGTCGTCTTCCCTTATTCCTAAATCTTGAAGATTTATTTTTACTACGCGCGGGTCCAAAATTCTCATCACAATGTTTTCGCCGTAGGCGCCCGGCAATGCGGAAGTTCTGATTTCAATGGCTTCACCGCCGTTGGTTATGCCGAATCTTCCATCTTGGGCTTTTTCGCGGATATTTAATTTCAAACCCGACAGTAATTTGATTCTGTTGAGCGCCAACAAGTAGGTTGCCGAAGGGATTTCAACAATGTTTTCCAAAATTCCATCAAGGCGGAATCGGATGCGAACATTGTTTTTTTCCGGTTCGAAATGAATATCCGATGCTTTTAGAATCAACGCTCCCGCTAAAACCGCCTCAACTATTTGAGACGCCCTTGCTTCGAATAATCCTTCCAAAACTTTTTGCAGAGTTTCAATGCCGGTAATTTTTTTCTGCAACTCAACTAAAGCGTCGGTTGAAATTTCAACTTGGCCGGTTATTTCTTTTACCGTTTCCAGAGATGAATAATGAGCGAGCGCCTTCTTTAAACTGCTTTCTGAAATAATAAAAATTTTCACTTCATAACCGGATTTTTGAAAATCAGAAATCAATAATTGAGTTTCTTTGTCGTTGGGGCTCAAAACACCAAGGTGTAGTATTTTGTATTCTTCATTAATGGCGACGGCGCCGGCTTTTATAGCTTTTTCTTTCGGTATTAATTTTAGCGCGTCGACTTCAATTGGGATAAAAGACAGGTCAAGATAGGGAAAATTGGTTTTTCCCGCCAAAAGCTTCGCGCGCCCCTCTTCTTCTTCGCGATGGACATTGGCTAAAAGCTCTTCTTGTTTTTCTTCCCCTTTAAAAACCATAATTTAATCTTTATTAGGGAACATACCGCCGTTAAATCGGCTCCGTCAACTTTTCTGTGGATAAGTCAGGTAGTAGAACTTTGACCGCCTATGGCAATTACATTTTCGCTACAGCGAAAATGTTGTCAAAGTTTCACTACTTGATAAGTTTTAATAAACTTTTATAATCTGGGTTTATTTGCTACGATTGGGGAGATGCCGACAAACAAAATAATCACTAATTCGTCGCAAGAAACCAAGAAGGCCGGCATGGAGCTGGCCATGGCTATAAAGGATGGAAAAACAGCGGCAAAATACGCCACGGTAATTGCTTTTGAGGGCGATTTAGGATCGGGAAAAACAACTTTTATCCAAGGGCTGGCCGCGGAACTCGGCGTTAAAGAAAATGTTTTAAGCCCGACGTTTGTCATTCAAAAAGATTTTTCATTATCTCTTGAAAATTATAAGAATTTTTATCACATTGACGCCTATCGGTTGAAAAACTCTGAAGAACTTTTGGAGTTGGGATTTAGCGACTTGGTAAAAAATCCGGAAAATATAATTGTCATAGAATGGGCGGATAAGATTAAAAATATTTTGCCAAGCAATGTCATTAATATTAATTTTGAGAATTTGGGGGAAGATAAGAGGAGGTTAATAATTAATTTTAAAATCTAAATTTTAAATTTTAATTTAATGCTTTAATTTTAAAATTTTAATTTGATTTAAAACTTAAAATTTATAATTTAAAATTCTAATTTTTAATGAAATGAAACGATTTATTTTAATTGATGCCTACGCTTTAATACACCGCGCTTTTCACGCCCTGCCGCCGCTGACAACCAAAAGTGGCGAGGTGGTTAACGCCGTTTATGGATTCTCCTCGATTTTATTAAAGGCCATTGACGAACTTAAACCCGATTATATGGCGGCCGCTTTTGATTTGCCAGAGCCGACTTTCCGCCATGAGGAATATAAAGAATATAAAGCTAAGCGGCCGGAGGCGCCGCCGGATTTATATCCGCAAATACCGCGGGTCAAAGAAGTTCTTAGGGCGCTGGGAATTCCGATTTACGAAAAATCCGGCTATGAAGCGGATGATATTATCGGAACCATAACCAAAAAGCTTGCCGGTGAAAGCCTTGAAATTTTAATTCTTACCGGCGATATGGACACTCTCCAGCTTGTTGGTAATAATATTAAAATTTATACGCCAAAACGCGGTTTGAACGAACCGATTATTTATGATGAGAAAAGGGTCATTGAGCGTTTTGAGGGTTTAAAACCAAGTCAGATGGTTGATTTCAAAGGATTAAAAGGCGACCCGTCGGATAATATTCCCGGCGTTAAAGGTATCGGCGAGAAAACCGCGATAAATTTATTAAATCGCTACAAAACATTGGAAAAATTATATGAAGCGGTGGAAAAGGGCGAGGTTGATGGCGCGAGCGAATCCGTTTTGGAGAAATTAAAAACAGGGAAAGATGTGGCATTTTTTTCAAAAAAATTATCCATTATTGATTTGAATGTTCCTGTTAGTTTTTCTCTGAAAGAAAGTGAATTTAATGGATTGAATAAAAAAAATCTTATAGAAGTTTTTAGAAATCTGGGCTTTACGCGGCTTATTGAGAGGCTGAATTCGTCCGGCGAGCGGTCGCCTGTAAATAGGCAAGGGACATTAATGATGCCGGTGGCGCCCATTCCGCAAGATAAGGGGATTTTTTTATCATACAGTTTAAAAGACAATGGCAGTTTGGAATTTTTGGCGCTCGGCGATGAAAAGGGCGTTTCTATTTTGGAAAATAATTTCTCAAGCGCGTTAAAAATTTTATCGGACGAAAAAATAAAAAAAACCTGCCATAATTTTAAACCGCTCATTAAAGCGTTATGGCGGGAGAGCATTGATTTAAAGGGGTTGGAATTTGATTCGCTTGTTGCCGCTTATGTTTTGAATCCGGGCGAGCGCGATTATGGGATTGAAAAATTAGCCCTTAGAGAATTCAACCAATCTTTTTCCGGAGAACCGACGGAAATTTTGAAGGCTCAAATTAATGCTTTAAGGCGGTTGAAGCCGATTTTAAAGACCCGTCTTACCGAAACAGAAACTGAAGATGTTTTTGAAAAAATTGAAATGCCATTAATCCCAATTCTCGCAAAAATGGAAGAAATGGGCATCAAATTAAATGGTCAGAAACTTAAAAAAATAAGCAAAAGATTGGAAAATAATCTGCAGAATTTAGAAAAGAAAATATATAAATTGGCCGGCGAAAAATTTAACATTAATTCCCCCCAGCAGTTGGCGGAAATTCTTTTTTTGAAATTAAAAATTCCCGGAGCGCTGAAAGGCGGGCGGATAAGAAAAACTCCCGGAGGCGCGCTTTCAACAAATGCCGGCGAACTGGAAAAATTAAAAAATGAACATAAAATAATTGACGATATCTTAAGTTATCGCGAATTGGCTAAATTAAAATCCACGTACGCCGATGCTTTGCCGAAGCTGGCGGATAAAAATAGCCGCATACATACCACGTTTAATCAAGCGGGGACGGCCACGGGGCGTCTTTCAAGCCAAGACCCCAATTTGCAAAATATTCCCGCCCACGGCGCCTGGGGAGATGAAATCAAGGCAGCCTTTATCGCCGAAAAAGGCCTAAAGCTTCTTTCTATTGATTACTCGCAAATTGAATTGAGAATTATTGCCGCGCTGGCAAACGACAAAAAAATGATTGAAGCATTTAAAAAAGGATTGGACATTCATAAATTTACAGCATCAGAAATTAACAATGTTCCATTAAATAAAGTGACTCCGGAAATGCGTTTTGCCGCCAAGGCGCTTAACTTTGGAATTCTTTTTGGAATGGGCAGCCAAAGTTTTTCGGAATCGGCAAAGATAACCAAGGAACAGGCAGAAAAATTTATCGGCGAATATATGAGAGATTTTTCCGGCATTGCCAAATATATTGAAAAACTAAAAGATGATGCCCGTAATAATGGTTTTGCAGCCACTTTTTTCGGACGGCGGAGATATTTACCCGAACTGAATTCCCTAAATTATATGCTGCGCGCCCAAGCGGATAGAATGGCGGTGAATATGCCAATTCAAGGCCTTGAAGCCGATATAATAAAAAAGGCGATGATTGAAATTGATAAATGGATTCAAAAAGAAGGTTATGGCGAAGATTTGAAGATGCTTTTACAAGTTCATGACGAATTGCTATTTGAAGTAAAAGAAAGTTTGGTAAAAAAAGTCGCGCCAAAAATTATGGAATTAATGAGCGGCGTAATAAAATTAAAAACTCCAATTATTGCCGAAGCCAAATTTGGCGATAATTGGGCGCGCCTGCCCGGGCAGGCGAATCTACATGCCTGAACTACCAGAAGTACAAACGACTGTTAATGATTTGAATAGAAAAATCAAAGGTTTAAGCATAACCGGAATTTGGACTGATTGGCCTAAATATTTGAAAAAAGGATTTGCAAAAGAAATAACAGGCAAGAAAATCATAAAAATCTGGCGAATCGGCAAAAATATTATCTTTGATTTATCGGGCGGGAAAATAATGCTGATACACCAAAAAATGACAGGGCATTTACTTGCCGGAAAATGGCTAATTGAAAAAGTTAACAGCTATATTCACGTTGTGTTTTTTTTATCAAATGGAGAAAAGTTAGCGCTCTCTGATTTGAGAAAATTTGCCAAAATTTTAGCGGTTGATAAAAAAGATTTTAAAAATTTGGAAGATATAAAAAATATCGGTCCCGACCCATCGCTCCCAGGTTTTAAATTTGATGAATTTAAAAAATTAATAAATAAAAAACGGGGAGCGATTAAAAAAGTTTTAATGGCTCAAAATGTTATTTCCGGCATAGGCAATATTTATGCTGATGAAATTTTATTTACTGCCAAAATTCATCCTCTCGCGAGGACGGAAAAATTAAATGCCAAAAAATTAAAGCAAATTTTTAATGCAATTAAAAAAATTCTTAAAAAAGCGGTAAAATTACGGGGGACTTCCACCTATGACTATCGCGATACGGCCGGCAAGCCGGGCCATTATGGCGAGGCACGCCTGGTTTATCAAAGAAAGGGTGAAAAATGTCCCCGCCTGCGCCAAGGCTTCAGCGGGCAAGCCAATAAATGCGATGGCATTATAAAGCGCATCAAAGTAGACGGCCGTTCGGCGCATTTTTGCCCAATTTGCCAAAAATTATGACCCGGATATACAACTTGGCTATAGCTCGCACGCAAAATGATTATTCCCAATAAATAAGTAATAATGCTAAATAGAATTTATAAACTAAAATTAGATTCATCATGGCTCGCTATTTTGCGTTAGCCAAGTTGATATACCGGGTATGATTATATTTTTATACGGCGAAGATTCTTTCGGGCTTAGCCGGAAAACCAAAGAAATTATAAAAGGACACAAAGCGAAAAACCCAAGCGGCTTAAACTTGGCGGAGTTTGATTTTATAGAAGATAAATTGGAAGATTTTTTTGATTCGGCTAAATCCAGTTCAATAATTCCGGAGAAAAAACTGCTTGTTTTGAAAAACATAAACAAGATTGATTCCGAAGCGCTTCTGCGATTCTTGAAAAAGCAGAATTTTGCGAATAGAGAAGATGTAATTCTGTTGGTTATATCTTCGAGTGATTCCGCTCACGGCGAGCTTTTCAAATATTTGACCAAAAAGCCAAATCAATCCCAGAGTTTCAAGCCATTTAAGGAATATGAAGTTAAAATATGGGTTCGGCAATCTGCCGATTTGTTAGGGATAGACCTTACAAGCGAAGCGGTTGATTTTTTAGTTACCGCTTGCGGCGCGGACCTTTGGCGGCTTGATTCCGAAATTAAAAAACTGGCCGATTACAAGATAAAAGGAGTCGTGAGTAAATCACAGGTTGAAGAACTGGCGGTTGCAAGCGCGAATTATAAAATTTTTGAACTGACGGACGCTATTGCCAAGAAAGATAAAAAAAGAGCGCTTGGGGCGCTTTACAAGGCGCTTGATAACGACGAAAAGCCAACGGAATTATTGGGGTTACTGGCTTGGCAAATGAGAAATGTTTTACGGTTTAAATTAAATCCCGAAAAATCATCAAGCTTAAAACTTCATCCGTTCGTTTTGGATAAGGCTAAAGCGGCGGCAAAACTATTTTCAATAGAAGAATTGAACGCGCTTTTGTCTAAAATTATCGCTCTGGATTTGTCTTTTAAGACAAGCAACTGTGATGAAAGGGTTGAACTTTCCCTTTTAATCGCGGGATTGTAAATAAAAAATCAAATAATTCTTTCCTCGCGCGCTCATTGCGCCAGCGCGCAATTCACTGTCCGATGAAAGCATTTTATTCAAATTGCATGTTTATTTCCGATCGGTTCTAAACATGCAATTTGAAACCAAGCTAAAATGCTTTCATAAGCTTCGGAAAAAATTATTTGATGTTTTTTTCTATAACTTATTAACTGATTTGGTCAATCTTGATTTCAGCCGCGAGGCGGTGTTTTTCTTTATTAAATTTGTTTTTACGGCCTTATCAAGAGCTTTATAAACTTTCGGTAACGCTTCGCCGGCGCTTTTTTTGTCTTTAGCGGCAGTGAACTTTTTTAGTGATTTTATTTCATCTTTAAGCGAACGCGATTGCTTCACGTTTCTTATGTGCCGTCTTTTATTTTGTCTTAGAGCCTTTTGGGCTGATTTTGTTATAGGCATATTTTCACTTCTTTAAGATAAGCTACGCTTTATTTTTGATTTTGGCAAGCTTTTTGGGTTATCATTAAAATAATGATTTCTTATCTTGAGGGAAAAATTTTAGATATAAACGAGAAATTTTTTATAGTTAATATTAATGGCGTCGGCTACAAGGTGTTTTCTCACGCCGGAATTTTAGCAAAAATTCCGGCGCTCGGCCAAAGTATCAAAATTTGGACCCACCTCTATGTCCGCGAAGACGCCATGGACTTATACGGTTTTTTGGAAAAGGAAGATTTGGAATTTTTTGAAATGCTTATTTCCATTTCCGGCATCGGCCCGCGTTCGGCGCTCGGGATTCTTGAAGTGGCGCCGGTTTCAAGTTTGAAACAGGCGATTGTTTCCGAAGACGAATCTTTTTTCACAAAAGTTTCCGGTATCGGCAAAAAAACCGCCCAGCGGCTGATTTTGGAACTTAAAAGCAAATTGATTAAAACGGTTGTTTTGGAAAAGGGCGAGTTTAAGGATATGGGCGACGCTTTTGAAGCTCTCGTATCCTTGGGTTATAGGGCAAGCGATGTCAGGCGGATTTTAAATGAACTGCCGAAAGACGGCGGAAATGTTGAAGATAAAGTAAAAGAAGCCTTGAAAAAACTGAGCCGATAGTGTAGCTTAAAATCGAACAGGAGATTTGATAGTTTCTTGAAATTTTAATCAAGGAGGTGCGATATGTCGGATTTCAAGGTAGAGCTTTTGGCAACTGCGGGGGACCCGCAATTGATTGCCACAGCCGGAGCGCTGGGATGTTTTGAGGAAGATTCGTCAAGCGAAATTTTGAAAAAACTTTTGGCGCTGTCTCCGGAAGAGCGCGGCAAAAAATGCAAAGCCGTTTTAAAAAATAGTTTTGGAATGGGTCACGGTTCGGTCGGCGACCAAGGATATTTTATTTTCAGCATTGAAGATTTGCCGCGCGCGGCTACATTGCAACTTTGCTTGCCGGAATTCGCCTCGCATTTACAGCAGTCGTTGCGCCGGGCCAAGCCCGAACGCGGGTTTTTCTTGACGGAAAATATCAGGGGCAATAAACATTTTGGCCAATTGGCCGTGGATGTTTTGTCGGAAAGTTTTCAGTTTTATGAAGAAATGACTAAGGCTGGAATTCCCGGTGAAGATGCCAGATATTTATTGCCTCTTTACACCAAGACAAATATTCAAACTGCGCTTAATGCCAGGGAATTGTGTCATTTGTACGCAATGTCCAATAAAAAAAGTATTCCCTGGGTAGTCAGGGGAGTCGTTGACGATATGTGGGATTTGGCCAGAAACGCAGCTCCGTATCTCTTCGAGAATTTTGGCGCGAATTACGAACAGCTCGCATGGTACCCGTCATCGCAACTTTACGCAGAAAGTAATTTAACAATGGTTCGCCTGATTGAGGCGTATGGAACAAAAAATAATCACGCAGAGATGATTGACCGCTCTTCGGTGGGCGGCCCAATAACGGCGGAGACGATTCGTGAAGCGGTTCGCAACAGGAATGAAGCTGAATTGGCCAATCTGAAACATGTCCATTTTGAATTTTTGGTAAAAATGTCTCTGGCTTGTTTTCATCAGGCGACGCGGCAGCGGACTTGGAATCAATCTGTCGAGTCGATTTATGACGCTATTCGCGCTGAATTTGAAAAGCCTTTTAGCCGGATTTATATTCCCGAATCGATTGTAAAAATGAATCTTGCATTAAAATATATGGCCCTGCATCAAAAAATGATTCTGCTTTATAAGGACATGCTGCAATGCGGTCTGCCGCCGCAGGAAGCTATCGGAGTCGCGCCCCATTCTCTTATGGTTTACAACTGGATTCATGTTAACGGCTGGAACGCGATTCACGCTATCGGCAAAAGAACCTGCAATAAAGCGCAATTAGAAATTCGCAAAATCGCTTCGACAATGGCGCAGCAAATAAAATCCGAAATGCCAATTTTTGACGGGTATGTTGAACCTCAATGCATTACTTACGGCAAATGCCCGGAAAAAGATTCCTGTGGCTACCATGAAAAAGCTTGAGGATGGCCGGAAAATCGTTTCTGAATCTTTGGTTAGAATATATGCTTTTTCTCATCCTGAAAATGGAGATATGATTGCCAATTGGTTGGCCGCCGAAAAATGGTTTGAAAATCAGGGATGTGAGATTGTTTCGGATAAAAAATTTAATGAATATAGATTCCGGGTTTTTGAAGTTCCCGGCGATGGTAGTACTTTGTACTTTATAAAATAAAATCCCCCGCTTAGCGGGGGATTTAAATTTGTGGGCGAGGGGAGAGTCGAACTCCCATGCCTTTCGGCATACGATTTTGAGTCGTACGTGTCTGCCATTCCACCACTCGCCCTTTTTTATGTTGATGTTGCCACAATTTCGAGCTATAGTAAAGATATAAATAAATGGCAAGAGTAATCAGCGTTGTAAACGCAAAAGGGGGCGTGGGCAAGAGCACCACGGCGGTTAATCTGGGCGCTTATCTTGCGGCGCTCGGCAAATATGTTTTGCTCGTCGATTTGGACCCGCAGGCGAATGCCACGGTCGGCGTCGGCGTTGATTGGCGAAAACTGGACAAACATTTGTATCACTCTTTGGCGGAATTTGTCGCGCCGGAAGAAATTATCAGAAAAACGGGGCTTTTTGGGTATGATGTTCTTCCCGCCGCGCCGGCCTTGGCCGGCGCGACAATTGAATTGGTAAATGTTGAACGCCGCGAATGGCGGCTTTACGACCTATTGAGAAATATCCGCACAAACTACGACTATATTATTGTTGATTCGCCCCCGTCTCTCGGTTTATTGACGCTAAACGGCCTGGTGGCCGCCGAAGAAGTTATTATTCCGGTCCAGTGCGAGTATTACGCGCTTGAAGGACTCGGCCAGCTACTTGAAACAATTAATTTAATACGCGATAATTTAGGACGTGATATAAAAATAAAAGGAGCGCTTCTGACGATGTTCGACCGGCGGCAAAAGTTAAGCCGCGAAGTCGCCAAGGAAGTGCGGCGAAATTTTCCGGGCTACGTTTTTTCAGCGGTCATTCCAAGGGCGGTGTCGCTGGCCGAAGCTCCGAGTTTCGGTAAAACTATTTTACAGCACGCCCCTTTTTCTCCGGGCAGTAATGCCTACAGAGAGTTGGCTCAAGAAATAATTAATTTAGATAAAATATTATGAAACTTTCAGGACTGGGCCGCGGTTTGGAATCGTTAATTCCAAGAACAACGCCGTTAAGCCAACAACAAAACACAGCAGACAGAAGCGCGGAACAGCCGCGCCATAAAGAAAGCATTTTTTTGCTTGAAGTCGATAAGGTAAAAGAAAATCCGCTTCAGCCGCGCCGCGATTTTGACGAAACTGAATTAAGGTCTTTGGCCGATTCCATCCGCGAACACGGTGTTTTACAGCCGATTATTGTTACAAAAATAGAAGAAGAAAATTTATCGGGTATAAAAGTTTCTTATGAGTTGATAGCGGGCGAGAGACGGCTTAGAGCCGCGAAAATGTCGGGGCTTGATTTTGTTCCGGCGATAATCAGGAAAAAAACCGACGATAAGGAAAGGTTAGAACTTGCGTTAGTTGAAAATGTTCAACGCGCCGATTTAAATGCCATAGAGAAAGCCCGGAGCTTTGAACGTTTAACCGGAGAATTCGGTTTTACGCAAAAACAAGTTGCCGAAAGAATCGGCCAATCAAGAGAATTGGTCGCCAATACTATTCGTCTTTTACAATTGCCCATTGAAATCATGCGAGCGGTTGAAATGGGAAAAATTTCAGAAGGCCATGCCAGGGGGATTTTGTCGGTTGATGATGAAAATCAGAGAATGGCGCTTTATAACGAAATAATAACGAAAAATCTGACGGTAAGAGCTGTGGAAAGTTTAGGGAGAAAAATGAAAGGCGTCTCAAAGAGAACGAATAGCGGCTTTCTTGACCCGGAATCGAAAATTTTAGAATCGCGGCTGGAAGATTTTTTGGGGACTCGGGTTAAACTGGCCAAGGAAGACGGAAAGGGCAGTATTTTAATCGAATTTTATTCTCCCGAAGAATTCAATTCTATTATAGACAAAATTTTTAAGTCCTAGTCTTTTTCGGTTTCCCCGCCCCGCGGGTGGCCGTCCGAAGGATGGTATTTTTTTCCCGCAAAAAACTTTTTATCCTATCTTTTGCCGTATCCGTTTTCACGAAATTAAGCCAATCTATAGAGGGCTTTTTTCCTTTCTGAATTAAAATCTCTATTGAATCCCCGGTATTTAATTTAGTATCGAGCGGCGCCATTTTGCCGTTTATTTTCGCGCCGACGCATTCGTTGCCGATGGTGGTGTGCACATAAAAAGCAAAGTCAACGGGCGTGGCGCCGCCGGGCAAATCAATCACGTCTCCTTTCGGGGTTGAAACAAAAACGTGATTTTTGAAAGATTCGATTTTCAGGGATTTAAAAAATTCATCACTGCCCCTTACGGCTTTTTGCCACTCTCTCAATTGTTCAATCCACGCGGTTTCTTCGTCTCTTGTTTTTGAATATTGATTTTTTTCTTTGAAATTTCTTTCTTTATACGCCCAATGAGCGGCGATGCCGTTTTCGGCTTGCGCGTGCATTTCCGGAGTCCGGATTTGTATTTCGATTATTTTTTCTTCCGGGCCAAAAACCGAAGTATGCAAACTCCGATACCCATTCGGTTTGGGTATCGCGATATAATCTTTAACTTGGCCGGTAACCGGTCTCCATGCCTGATGTATGGCGCCGAGCGCCAGATAGCAGTCGTTTGCGTCTTTTGCGATGACGCGAGCGGCGATAAAATCATGAATTTCATCAAAATTCATATCGCACCGCAGTAATTTCTTATACAGGCTATAAAAATGCTTGACCCGAGCGCTGATTTGGAGCGGAACAATTTTTTCCTTTCCAAGAATATTATGAAGTTCCGGCTCGATTTTATTCAGATATTCGGCGCGAGCTTCATATTTTTTGGCCGCCTCGCTTTCAACGAGCTTAAATTCCTTTGGGTACAAACACTTAAAAGCTGCGTCTTCCAATTTGCTTTTAAGCTCTCCCATGCCCAGCCGGTCGGCTGTCGGCGCGTAAATTTCCAGGGTCTCTAAAGCGTTTTCTTGGCTGACGTTGCGATAACGAGCGGTCAATTTGGCTAAAACAACCCGGATATCTTTGGCCGCGAGCAAAAATAATTTTATTTTATTATCTTCATTTTCATTCATCTTCTTTTTGCTTATCATCTTCCGAATCTCCCGGAGGGGGATTTTTTTCCGGATTTTCCCACGTGGCGTAATCGCATTTTGGCCAATTGGAGCATCCCCAGAAAGTCCGCCCTTTTTTGGTGCGCCGTTTGACGACTTTCCCCGTATTACATTTGGAGCAACTGCCCAAGTCTTCTTGTTCCTGTAATGGCGCCGTATATTTGCATTTTGGAAAACCGGAGCAGGCGTAAAATTTGCCGAACCGCCCCATTCTTATTATTACTTCTTCACCGCATTCCGGGCATTTCAGGGCGGTTTTTTCAATTGAAACTTCTTTTTTTATTTCAATGGATTTTAGAGCAAGGTTTTTTGCGAAAGGTTCCCAGAAATCCCTTATAACCGGCTGCCATTCTTTTTTTCCCTCGGCGATTTCATCCAGACTGTCTTCCATTCTGGCGGTAAATTTTATGTCAACAATATCGGGAAAATGTTTCACCAAAAGATTATTTACCAAAATACCGATATCCGTCGGCTTAAGTCTCTTATCTTCGTCTTTTATAACGTAACGGCGCGTCTGAATTGTCGCCAGAGTCGGCGCGTAGGTCGACGGCCGGCCGATGCCATATTCCTCAAGAGCCTTGATTAAACTGGCTTCATTATAGTATGCCGGCGGTTCTGTGAAATGCTGGCTCGGCCCCAACTCTTTAAGTTCCAGGGCGTCTTTTTCTTTAAGTAAGGGAAGAGAATTTTCCGATAATTTTTGAGGATAAACTTTTAAAAATCCGTCAAATTTCAAAACATTTCCCGTAGCTCTGAAGGTCCAATTATTATTGGCGTTTTCCGCCAATACAGCTATGCCGGTGGCTTCAAAAATAGCGCTGGACATCTGACTGGCAATAAATCTTTTCCAGATTAAATCGTAAAGCTTGAACTGTTGCGGCGCGAGCTTCTCTTTTAATTTCTCGGGGTCTTTTTCGGGCGCCGTCGGCCGTATAGCTTCATGCGCTTCTTGGGCCGTTTTTGATTTTGTTTTGTAAATTCTGGGAGTTGCCGATAAATAATTTTTTCCAAAATCTTTTTTTATTTTTTCATTTGCCGCGGCAACGGAATCTTTTGATAAATTGAATGAATCGGTGCGCATGTAGGTAATCAGCCCGGTCTCATAAAGCTGCTGGGCCAGAAGCATGGTTTGCTTGGCGCCGAAGCCGAACCAGCTCCAGGCGGTCTGCTGAAGCGTTGAAGTTATAAATGGCGGTAGCGGCTGGCGTTTCGATTCTTTTTTCTCTATTTTAGAAACATGCCATTTGGCATCATTTAAATCGGCGACTATTTTTTCTGCTTCGGCGGTTGTTTTTATAGAAAATTTTCCTAACTTGTCTTTTCCAATTTGCGTCAATTGGGCTTCGAATTCCTCATTTTTTAGCAGAATTGCGGAAATTGTGTGATATTCTTCCGGCTTGAAATCTTCTATTTCTTTGGCGCGCTCAACAACTAGACGGACGGCAACCGATTGAACGCGGCCGGCCGACAATCCCTTGGCGACTTTTTTCCACAAAAGAGGCGATAACTTGTAACCGACCAAACGGTCCAGAATCCGGCGCGCCTGCTGGGCGTCAACCAATTTTAGGTCAATATCGCGGGGGTTTTTTAACGCTTCTTTTATGGCGCTTTCCGTAATTTCGTGAAAAACAATCCGCTTCACTTTGACATTTAACATTTGACCCTTGACATTTGACTTGTCATTTGTCAATTGTTTTTGGTCAATTGTGTTCAGGCTTAATGCCTGGACTAAATGCCATGCTATGGCCTCGCCTTCGCGGTCTTCGTCAGTCGCGAGAATAACTTCGCTTGATTTTTTTGCCGCCGATTTCAGCTCGGCCACTCTTTTTTTGGCTTTGGGCAGAATCGTATATTTCGGCTCGAAATTATTATCAACATCAATGCCCAGCTGTCTTTCTGGCAGGTCGCGGACATGGCCATACGATGATTCTATTTTATAATCATCGCCAAGAAACTTTGAAATTGTTTTCGCCTTTGTTGGCGACTCAACTATTATAAATTTCATAATTCGGTAATTTATTTCATTCTGACAAATTTACCGCTGCCGATGTTTTTTATAATTTTTTTTATTTCTAAAACGGAAACGGCTGACAACACTTGACTAGCGGCCATTTTAGACGTCTCGCAGATTTTGTCAATGTTGGTCGGCTCCTTCTCAATAATAGTGAGAATTATTTTTTCTTCATCCGACAAGCTTTCTTCGTCGCCGGATTTCTTTTTGGCTTTTAATTCCGCCATATTTAATTCTTCCAAAATATCGTCAACGGAAGTAACAACCCTGGCGCCGCCTTTTATGAGCATATTTGTGCCGGCGGAATTTTTGGAAAAAATTGAACCGGGGATGGCGAAAACGTCGCGATTCTGTTCCAGCGCCATGCGGGCGGTAATCAGGGCGCCGGATTTTTCCGGCGCTTCGACAACCAGGACGCCGCGGGAAAGGCCGGAAATTATGCGGTTGCGTTCCGGGAAAAACCAGATTTCCGATTTGGTGCCGGGGGCGTATTCGCTTATAACCGCTCCGCCGGAAGATATTATTTTTTTCGCCAGTTTTAAGTTGGAAGCAGGATAGATGGAATTATCGTCTATGGCGGAACCGATTACGGCAATTGTTTTCCCATGGCCTTCCAGTGCTCCGCAGTGCGCCTCGGTATCAATGCCTATGGCCAGCCCGCTTACTATATTAAATCCTAACTCGGCAAGTTCTTTGGCAATTTTGGAAGCCAAGGTTTTTCCGTATTCGGAAGCGGCTCTCGTGCCGACAATGGCAAAATTCATTTCATGGTTGCCGGGCAGTTCGCCTCTGATATAAAGCTGTTTAGGAGCGCCGGAAATTTCTTTCAAAATTTCCGGATAATTCCGCGACGATTTTTTTATAACCGCAATTTTTTCTTTTTCATCCATAATGCTAAACATATCAGAAATAGCGGCAAGCATCAATCAAACTTGACAAAAGTACTAATTTGGAGTACTATAAAAACAAAGGAGGATATACTATGAAGAAAATTGGTTGTTTGTGCGTCTTAAGTGTCGTACTCTTCTCAATCTTCTATCTGTATCTCATATCTCCCGCTCTTGAGCATCCATTGGGATGGCGGCTTTTGCCCCTGCTTGCCTTAGGGGTCGGGGCTTTGTGGGCCTTCGCTGAAGCTCTTTACACTGCGATGCGTCTCTATGTGGAGCCGTTTCTAAAAAAACGGTTTCCCGAGTGGGCTTAGGCCCACTTTTTTTATTGTATGGTTCAAGGTTTTCAATTCAGTTGGTGTGAATTTTTTTAAGATAATCTTGTCGGCTGATATATGTTTTTTAAGTGTTGGTTGAATCCCAATTCTTAGTCGCCAGAAATTTTTGGTTTTTAGCGCCTTAATAATTGATTCAACGCCCTTGTGGCCGGCCGATGAATGGCCGAAAGAAAATTTAAAATTGCCCCATGCGATATCAATATCGTCATGGACGATTAAAATATTTTCCGGTTTTATTTTATGAAGTTTGGACAGAGCTAAGACCGCGTCGCCAGATTTATTCATAAATGTCTGGGGCTTTTCGACTATAAAATTGGTTTTAACTTGTTCCGATAATTTATCAATAAAAATAAATCCCATATTATGGCGGGTGTTTTCGTATTCTTTTCCCGGATTTCCGAGACCGATAATAAGCTTGATATTGATTTTATCCATTTTTTAATATAGAATAGCATAAAATATGCCCAAATATACAACTTTATGAATTTTTTGAAGTCGCTTTTCGATATTGTGAAGATTGCCGTCGTGGCCCTGGTTCTCGCGCTTACCGTCCGCTATTTTTTGGTTCAGCCATTTTTTGTCGAGGGCGCCTCGATGGAGCCCAATTTTGAAAGCGGTGAATATCTTTTAATCGATGAGGTCAGTTATAATTTTAAATCCGCCAGTCGCGGAGAAGTTATTGTTTTTCACTATCCTTTGGACACTTCAAAATATTATATAAAAAGAATCGTAGGCCTTCCGGGAGAAACGGTTGAAGTTAAAAATGGCAAAGTAATTATTTATAACAGCGCGAGTCCCGACGGCGCTATTTTAGACGAAGGCTACTTGTCTGAAAATTTAGCGACCAGCGGCCAGACAAAAAAGAAATTGAGCGCGGATGAATATTTTGTTTTGGGAGACAATAGGCCGGTTTCTTCCGATTCGCGTATTTGGGGCTCTTTGCCAAAGAGCGATATTGTCGGCCGGGTTTGGATTAGGGTTTGGCCGTTTAACAGAACTGTAATTTTTAATTATTAACATGCCAAGAACGCCAAAAGCAAAATCTTTTCAGGCTCCAAAAGGAATGAACGACGTCTTGCCCGGCGTTCAAAAATATTGGGATAAATTTTATAGAGTCGTCAGGGAACTCTCGCTGTTTTACGGTTTTGAAACTCTGGAAACACCGGTTTTGGAATTTGCCGATTTGTTTAAAAAGGGAATCGGACTAAACACCGATGTGGTGGAGCACGAAATGTATACTCTTAAAACGAAGGGGGGCGATTTTTTGGCATTGAGGCCGGAGTTAACGGCGTCTATTGTCAGGGCATATATAGAAAATGGATTCGCCAATCAGCCGCAGCCGGTTAAATTTTTTCATCACGGGCCTGTATTTCGGCATGAATCGGCTCAAGCCGGGCGCTACCGCCAATTTCATCAGGCCGATTTTGATATTATCGGGGAAAGCGACCCGGTTGTTGATGCCCAGGTTATTCAGGTGGTTTACGCCGTTTTAAGCGAGCTTGGATTGAAAGGGCTTTCCATTCATATAAACAGCATCGGCGACAAAACCTGCTGGGTTAAATATCGCGACGAATTGAAGTTATACTATCGCAATAAGATGGGTCGTTTATGCCGAAATTGCAAAAAGAGATTCAAAGAAAATCCCTTGAGACTGCTTGATTGCAAAGAAGAGGAGTGCGTCGCGCTTAAGGCCGCGGCGCCCAATTCGATTGATTATTTGGACAAGCCCTGCCACGACCATTTTAAATTGGTTTTGGAGTTTCTGGATGAGCTTAACGTTCCCTATGTTTTGGACCCCTATCTTGTCAGAGGACTTGACTACTACACGCGCACGGTTTTTGAAATTATACATGATGACGCGACCGGCTCTCAAACTGCGCTGGCTTCCGGCGGCCGCTATGATTATCTGGTTTCCCAACTTGGGGGTAAGCCGGCTCCGGCTATTGGAGGTTCGATTGGTATTGAGCGGGCGATTAATGAAATGCGCCGGCAGGATGTGAAAGTTGCCGCCATTAAACCCAAGGTTCGGATTTTTCTGGCCCAAATCGGGGATTTGGCGAAGAAAAAATGCTTGGGACTTTTTGAAGAATTCAGAAAAAACAATATATACGTTTCCGAATCGCTTGGGCGCGACTCCATAAAGGCTCAGTTAAGGGTGGCCGACCGCTTGGGCGCCGATTTGGCGTTAATTATAGGGCAAAAAGAGGCGCTCGACGAAACGGTGATTTTAAGAGAAATGCAATCCGGCGTCCAAGAAGTTATTCCTTTGGCGAAAATTATTGATGCCGCGAAAAAACGCCTTAAAAAAATCCATCCTCGCGCTATTGCCAATAGCAATAATTCGTGATATAAAAGGTGTAAAATAAGTTCTTTAATACAAGGGGGGGGAGGTGCTAAATGACAAAGGTTGAAGGAAGATTTGAAATAGGCGATACAATGTTTGAATTGATTGACTTTTTCGAGCCCAATGAGATTTTTGTTGAAGGCACCATTATGCTTAAGCGTGGCAGAAAAATGGGCATTAGGCTCAAGAAAGAAATGGTTAAAAAACTACTTGAAAATAAACACCTCATTCCGGGGGAATTGGGAGAGTTTGACATCGTTCTCGCAGGTGTCAAAATCAAGTTTGGCGAGCGCGAAATTAAGATGATTCCCTATATTCATAAATTGGGGAATAATTGGGTCGTGGGGTATGGCGGCATCAAGTATGATTGGCATAGGCGCGCTCGCCTTGCCCGTTCTTGTGAGCAGTAAAAATTTGGCCTTGACGATGTCAAGGCCTTTTGTTATACATAATCTCGTATGGATTGTATCTTTTGCAAGATAGCCAATAAAGAAATAAATTCGGAAATAGTTTCCGAAGACGATAATTTCGTTGTTTTTAAAGATATCAATCCGAAAGCGCCGGTGCATTTGCTGATAGTTCCCAAAATACATATCGGGCCGGTAAATTCTTTAGTTCTTAAAGATAAAGAAACTATAAGCGGAATAATTTTGAAAGCGAAAGAAATCGCGGAAAAAGTTGGTGTCGCGGAAAACGGCTACAGATTAATATTTAATGTCGGCAAAGACGCGGGGATGGAAGTTAACCATCTTCATTTGCATCTTTTGGCCGGCAAGCCGTTACAATTTTAAATTTTAAATTCTAAATTTTAAATATGGCAATTGAAGTTAAAAAAAGAGAAAAAGAATCAGCGCAAGGCATGTTGAGGCGCTTTACGAGGCGCGTTCAGCAAAGCGGCATTTTAATCAGGGCCCGCCGAGGCCGTTTTTATGTTTCCCCGCTTTCTAAAAGGCAAAAAAAATTAGGCGCTTTAAGACGGCTGGTTAATCAAAAAGAAAGAGAAAAACTTTATAAATTAGGAAAATTAGAAAATGAGTATAAAAGATAAAATAAACGAAGATATAAAAACAGCGTTTAAAAGCGGCGCGAAAGAAGAAGTTTCTACATTGCGCTTTTTAAGCAGTGTCATAAAAAATAAAGAATTGGAAAAAAGAGCCCGTTTATCAAAAGAAAATAAAGACGCGGCAGAACTTGAAAAACTATCCGAACTTTCCGATGAGGAAGTCACTGGCGTGGTTTCAAGTGAAATTAAAAAAAGAAAAGATTCAATCACTCAATATGAAAAAGGCGGCCGGGACGATTTGGTAAAAAAAGAAATGACAGAGCTCGAAATTTTAAAAAAATACGCCCCCGCGGAAATGCCCGAAGAAGAATTAAGAGCTTTAATTAAAAATAAAATAGCAGGCCTGACTGCGCAGGCAGGCCAAAAAGATTTCGGCAAAACTATGGGCATTGTAATGGCCGAAGTTAAAGGCCGCGCTGACGGAGAAGCGGTTAAGAGAATAATTGAGGAAGAGATGAAAAATGAAACATGAAGTATTAATTTACAACAAAACTCGGGAAAAAATTCCCGAGAAGTTTATAAAAACTACAATTACAAAAGCTTTGTGTTTTCTGAAATTAAAACAGCCAGTTGAAATGGCTGTTTTAATTGTCGGTAAAAACGAAATTCTCCGGCTGAATAAAATTTGGCGGAATAAAAATGAAATTCCTGATGAGCTTTCTTTTGGCTTAAACAGCCGCAAAGCGGCGGTAGTTGCAAAAGAGCAAAATGGCGTGTTAAACTTAGGCGAGATAGTTGTTAATGTTGATAAAATTTCCGATAAAAAATATTTATCAAAAATTCTGGTTCACGCATTATTGCATTTATTGGGCTATAATCATAAGCAAATAGAGAAATTTGAAACATGTCGCGCGAAAACATTATTGTCGGTTTAGATGTCGGGACCACTTCCATCCAAGCGGTAGCCGCTTCTAAAAACAAGACGCAAGAAGCGCCTCAAGTTATCGGGTGGGGCGAGGCGGATTCGCGCGGAATGAGAAAAGGCGCGGTAGTTGATATTGAAGAAGCCGCTTCCGCGATTCGCGAAGCTTTTCAAAAAGCAATCAATCATGCCGGAATTAAACACGCCGAAGCGGTAGTGAGTATCGGGGGTGGTAATATTTTTGTGAGACCATCTAAAGGAGTCGTTATTGTTTCGAGAGCCGACCGGGAAATTTCAAGAGAGGACATTCAAAGGGCGCTTCTTCAAGCTGAAGCAATTCCGGCCAGTCCCAATCGTGAGATTTTACATAACCTGGCCAGAGAGTGGACCGTTGACGGCGAAAAAGGCATCAAAGACCCAATGGGGATGACGGGTATTAAACTTGAAGTTGATACTTTAGTTATAGAATGCGGGGCGTCGGCGCTAAAAAATCTTCGCAAGGCTGTAAGCTTGGCTGGTATTAAAATCAAAGAATTGGTTTTGTCGCCTCTGGCGGCCAGCTACTCCGTATTAAGCCCTCGCCAAAAAGAATTGGGGACTTTAGTTTTGGATATCGGGGGCAGAACCACTGGCTTGGTTATTTTTGAAGAAGGAGATATTTTTCACGCGGCGGTTTTGGGAGTCGGTTCTTCGCACGTCACTCATGATTTGGTGTGCGGCCTGCAAGTTGATGTTGACGCGGCGGAGAAAATTAAAAAAACTCACGGTTCGGCTTTGGCGGAGAGCACCAGTTCGCGGGATATGATTGACCTGAAGAAAATGGGCGGCGAGAATACAATCCAAAGAAAAGAAGTCGCCATTATTTGCGAAGCTCGTTTTTCCGAGATTTTTGATATGGCGCAAAAAGAGCTAAAAAAAGTGGGCAGGGCGTCAATGTTGCCCGGTGGCGCCGTTTTGACCGGCGGGGGCAGCAGAATTCCCCGCTTGGACAAGTTGGCCAAAAGAGATTTAAGTTTGCCGATAACCCGTGGCGTGGCCCAAAGAATTTTAGGCCCGGAAGAAATTGTTCAAGACCCGGCTTTTTCGACAGCCCTGGGTCTTGTCATTTGGGGATTTGACGAAACTTTCAATCGTGCTACGATGGAAAATCACAATGAGTCCAGTTTTGTGGGCTGGTTAAAAAATTTCATTCCTTAATTTATTGCTATGGCGCGTGTAAAACCTGATGTAGAAACATTTGCGAGAATAAAAGTTGTCGGTGTCGGCGGCAGCGGCGGCAATGCCGTTACCAGAATGTTTGACGCGCAAATTAAAGGCGTTGATTTTATCGCGATTAATACCGACGCTCAAGACCTTCACCATGTTAAAGCGCAAACCAAGATTCACATTGGAAAAAATTTAACCAGGGGACTGGGCGCCGGAATGAATCCGGATATAGGCCGGCAGGCGGCGGAAGAAAATCGCGACGAAATTCAAGATGCTCTGAAAGGAGCCGATTTGGTTTTTATCACCTGCGGTTTGGGCGGCGGTACCGGTTCCGGAGCTTCTTCGGTTATAGCCGATGCCGCTCATGATGTTGGTGCTTTGGTGGTCGCCGTTGTTACCAAGCCGTTTTCTTTTGAAGGAAAAAAACGCTCAACTATCGCGGAAGAAGCTTTAATGTCGCTTCGCGACCGCGTCGATACTTTAATTACGATTCCCAATGATAAAGTTTTGAATTTAATTGATAAAAATACTTCCATTCTCGGAGCATTTATGATTATTGACGATATTTTGAAACAAGGAGTTCAGGGCATTGCCGATTTAATTACATATCCCGGAATCGTTAATGTTGATTTTGCCGATATAAAAGCAATTATGGCGTCCGCCGGTTCGGCGCTGATGGGTATTGGAAGAGCTACCGGGGAAGGCCGCGCGGTTACGGCCGCTAAAGCGGCAATTAGTTCGCCGCTTTTGGATATTTCAATTGACGGAGCGAGCGGTGTTTTGTTTAATGTTTCCGGAGGAATTGATTTGAGCATGGCCGATGTTAATGACGCCGCCAAGGTAATAACCGAATCTATAGACCCTGATGCCAGGATTATTTTTGGAGCGACTCATGATAGCCGCCTTAAAAAGGGCGAGGTCAGAGTCACGGTAATCGCGACAGGATTTGGAACCGGTAAGTACGGCAATGGAAATACAAATAGTAACTCCGGCGGCAATCCGATTACGGTTCCGGTTGTCGCGAGTATCAAAAAGCCGTCGGTAAATATTGAAATAATAGACGAGGAAGAGGAATGGGATACTCCGGCTTTTCTGCGAAGAAAAAAAGATAAAGATAGGAATGAAGAAAAGTAAAATTTTCGCCCTCATTTTAACGAGTTTTGTTGGTGGCATATTTTTATATTCAATAACAAAAACTCCGCCGCTTATAATCGGCGGAGTTTTTGTTATGGCTCTCTGTATTTTGGTTAACGCCTTTCTATCCGCCAGAGGCGGATCCGCCTTGGGCGGAAAAAATAAAATAATTTTCGGAGTTTGTATTTTGTTTGTCGGTCTCGGCCTATGGCGCAGTATCGAAGTTTTCAGCCGCAGCGATGAAGCGGCCGCTAAAAATTTTCCCAAAGAAAAAATAGTTTTTTCCGGAAAAGTAATTGAAGAGCCGGACCGGCGGACTGATTTTTCGCAGTATGTCGTAGAAAACGAAGCATACGGCCGCGTTCTTGTAAAAACCGACCTTTATCCGGAATATTTTTATGGCGACAATTTGAAATTAAATGGAAAAATTTCCACGCCGGAATCAAGCGCGGATTTTGATTATAAAACATATTTGGCAAAAGACGGCATTTTTTTAATAAGCAAATATCCCGGCATTACTTTAATTGAGCGCCCGGCAAGGCAAGATTTTTACGGCAGCCTTCTTAATGTAAAAAAATCTTTTATTGAAACAATTAATAAGCTTTTTCCGGAGCCGCTCGCGTCTTTTTTAGCGGCTCTTTTGGTTGGCGCCAAAAAAACACTTCCCGCTGATTTAACGGATGCATTTAATAGAACGGGAACAAGCCATATAGTGGCAATTTCCGGCTACAACATTTCCATTATCAGCGCGATGCTTTTGAATCTTCTGGGATATTTATTTTTGCCGCGGAAATTTATTTTTTGGTTAGTTGGTGTCGTCTTGGTTTTGTTTACTTTGATTGCGGGAGCGGAGGCTTCGGTGGTGCGCGCGGCCATTATGGGCGGATTGCTTATTTTAGCCAAACGCGAAGGCAGGAATTACCGGCTCACCAACGCGATTATTTTCGCCGGAGCGGCGATGCTTTTTTTCAATCCGTATTTGTTGCGCTACGATGCCGGATTTCAGCTTTCATTTTTAGCGACCTTCGGCCTGGTATATCTGGTGCCGTATTTTGAAAAATGGTTTTCCCGCTTGCCAAATTTTTTATCCTTTCGCGATAATTTGGCGGCCACATTATCGGCGCAGGCCATGACTCTGCCGATTATATTTTTCAGTTTTGGCAGAGTTTCTTTAATCGCTCCGCTCGCGAATGTTTTAATCTTGCCTTTCATCCCTCTGACCATGCTTTTCGGTTTTTTAGCCGGAATTGCCGGATTTATTTCGTTGGGTCTCGCCTATGTTTTTGTTTTTCCAACCTGGTTCCTACTTTCTTTCCAGATTTGGCTTATTAAATTATTAAGCTTACTCCCATTCGCATCTATATGAGCATAAAAAGAAAAATAATAATTTCATCCGGACTTTTATTAGTCACGTTGGCGGTATGGATTTTGGTTTTAATTCCAAAAACAGGGCAAATTTTGGAAACGATTTTTTTGGATGTCGGCCAGGGCGATTCTATTTTAATAAAAACGCCCCAGAATCAGAGCATTTTAATTGATGGCGGGCCGAATAATAAAGTTTTGGAAAAACTGGGCAAATATATTTTTTCACTCCCGAAAAAAATTGACGTTGTGATTTTGACCCATCCTCACGCCGACCATGTTACGGGTCTTATTGAAGTTTTGAAAAGATATAATGTCGGCTTAATTGTTATAAATGGCGTTTATTTAAAAACAGATAATTACAACCAATTTCTAAACGCCGCCAAAAACAACGGCGCCAAAGTTTTAATCGCAGAGGCCGGTGAGGCCATTCATTTCGGCAAAGATTTGGAATTTGATATTATCGCGGCGCCAGGCGCCGGCGCGACAAATGACAATAATGCCAATGAAACGTCAATTGTCGGCAAGCTGATTTATAAAGATTTTTCAATCATGTTTATGGGCGACGCGCCCGCGAAAATAGAAAATAAAATTATGGCTTACGGCGAGGGATTAAAATCGGATATTCTGAAAATCGGCCATCACGGCTCCAAATATTCATCGTTTATGAATTTTTTAAGCGCGGTCGCCCCGAAAGCGGGGATTATTGAAGTGGCCGAAAAAAATATTTATAATCTTCCTTCGCCGGCGGCTTTAAGCCGTTTCGCGATGTCGGGAATAAATATTTTTGAAACCGGCAAAAAAGGCGACATTAAAATCCTAAGCGACGGCTTCACCGCGAGCATTTTTACTGAACATTGAAAATTATTTTTTTACGTGTTAAATTATTTTAATGAAAAAAGAAAGGACATTGGTTTTAATAAAGCCAGACGGCGTTCAGCGTTCTCTTATCGGAGAAATTATTAAACGTTATGAACGCAGCGGTTTAAAGCTGGCCGGAATGAAAATGGTAGTATCGACCGCCGAACATATTGAAAAACATTATACGGTGGACCCAGAATGGCGGAGAATTACGGGCGAGAAAACGATTAAAAGCTATAAGGACAAAGGCCTGCAGCCGCCTTCGGAAGACCCGCTTGTTATCACAGATATTCTTTTGGGGAATTTAAAAAAATACATGGCTTCCGGTCCGGTTATCGCGATGGTCTGGCAGGGAGTACATGCAGTTAAAATTGTACGAAAAATTACCGGCGGAACAGAACCTTTAACTTCGGATGTCGGGACAATTCGCGGCGATTTTGTTTTGGATTCTTATCAATTATCCGACGCGGATGGCCGCGCGGTGCGCAATCTGATTCACGCTTCCGGCTCGGTGGACGAAGCGGAAAAAGAAATCTCGCTCTGGTTTAAGCCGGAAGAAATCATCAATTACCGCCTGGTGCAGGAACAAATTTTGTATGATGTAAATTTGGACGGCATTTTGGAATAGTTGCCTTGTGGATTACTTTTTTGCCGCTTTAGATGTTATATTGTAGATGGATGGAGATAGTTGTTTTATAAGATTTTGGCCTAAACAATTTTATAAGGGAGTTCTATATTGTTCCGGCTCGTGGGCCGTGAACTGCGGACACCCACTTGGCTTGATGCCAAAATTATCTTAGAGATGGCTTCTCCAGCCACTAAAAAATCCCGCTTTAGCGGGGGTTTTTAGTGGCTCTGATTTCGGGGTGCGGGGGGATAATGTAATCCCCGGGGCTTGGTGATCACCATAAGTGATATCGCCAAGCCCTTCAACTCCCGACGCGAGACAAGCAGTTGTCTCGCTCACCTCTCACTCCATTCGGGGTGCGGGGAGTTGAACCCCGGCTACATGCACCCCATGCATGCGTACAACCGCTATACTACACCCCGTCTTTTAATGCACTTAGCGCAGGCTTTGACTTTTTTTCCGCTAGCTAAAGTCATCCCTTGAAGATTGGGATATTTTCTTTTCTTTTCCGCCGGGTTATACTTACCCCGAAGTTTATTGCGCGGCGTTATAAGAGTTGAGCCCTTGCCGCAGATAGCGCATATGTTTGACATAGTTTTTTATTTCTAACACATACTTGCATGTTAAATCAAGTTTTATTTTTATATATCATCATTGTAATTTCCGCGGTAGTTCACGAATGCGCGCACGGCGCCGTCGCCTATTATTTGGGAGATTCAACCGCCAAAGACGCGGGTAGATTAACTCTCAATCCGCTCGTTCATATGGATTTATTCGGCACGGTTATTTTACCTGTTTTTTTATTGCTCACGGGCGGAATTTTTATCGGTTATGCCAAGCCGGTTCCTTACAATCCGGATAATTTAAGAGACAAGAAATACGGTTCTCTAAAAGTGGCGCTGGCCGGCCCCGCCAGCAACTTATTTATCGCCCTGGTATTCGGATTGTTTCTAAGATTTTTTGCGCAGCTTATTTTATCTAACGGCGCCATCCCTCCGGTTTTTTTATCGCTCATAACGACGATTGTGATTATCAATATTGCTTTGGCTTTATTTAACATGATTCCTTTCCCGCCTCTTGATGGCTCTAAAGTATTATATGACCTGTCGCCAAAATGGGGGGCTCGTATTATGAATTTGGGCGCTTCGGGAATAATTTTGGCGCTTTTGGTTGCTTTTTTTCTGCTCCCAAGCCTTATGGACTTGGTTTTCCGGGTCATTGTCGGTTCTTGACAAATTAGCTCGTTTGGAGTAGTATAAGAGTACAAACTATGAATCTCTGCTAAGGCGGGGATTTTTTGTTTGTCCAAAAAATGCGTACAATACTAAAATATGGCATTAATTGGCTTAATAAAGCCATAATTGCCTTAATTATACTGGTTTTAGCGCTCAATATGCAGTTCAAGGAGGCCGACGCCGCTTGGAGCTTTGAGGATATCTCGGCCCTAATAGAAGATAGGGTGAAAAACATAGGTGATTTGCCCTTGATGAGCGGCAGAGACTCAATTATGGGCGTAAGTGAATCATTGCCGCCCAAAATGCTTAGCGTTATCTTAACAGCCTATTCTTCAACGGTCGACCAGACCGACGACACGCCGTTTATTACGGCTTCCAACACGCGGACGCGCGATGGCGTTATAGCGGCCAACTTTTTGGCTTTTGGCACCAAAGTAAAAATCCCCGGAATTTTCGGCGATAAGGTTTTTACGGTTGAGGACCGAATGGCAAAAAAACATGATGGCAAAATTGACATCTGGTTTTCTGAAAGATATTTGGCGAAAAAATTTGGTGTCCAAGAAGCCGACGTCCTGATTTTGGAATAAAAAATCCCCCGCTTAGCGGGGGATTTTTTTGAT
>JAUSKX010000027.1 GCA_030646675.1 Candidatus Azambacteria bacterium
TGAAAAAAGCCATAAAATATGGGACTCTGATTCCCGCGATTATTTAGTTGGTATTCATTTTTATTATTTTGGGCGTTTAGGGCCAATTGACTTCATCTGACTCGATATCCGGGTTCTCTCAAGTTCTTAATTCCAGCTTCATTATGTTTGTCGGGTCATTATTAGGGCTTTTAGCCGTCACCGAAGCGGCGTTGAGTTTTGGGGTCTATTTTAGGGAAACTCTTTGGTATGATCTAAAATTAAATAAAAATATATCCTGGGTTTTAACCGGATTGGCGCCATTATCCCTTTTTCTTTTTGGCGCCAGAGATATTATTCCGGTGATTGATATTGTCGGAGCACTGTTTTTCGGGTTTCAAGCAGTGGTGATTTTAATGATTCATAAAAAATTAAAAAATTCCGAAAATGTTCTTTACTATATTATCGGAGTAATGGTAATTTTAGGCGCCATCTTGTCCCTGTAGCTTAACGGATAAAGCGCAGCCCTCCGAAGGCTGAAATCGAGGTTCAATTCCCCGCAGGGGCATAACACGTTAAAATACAAACAATATGTTTATTAAATTCATCAATAAAATAATCAGGGTTTTGGTTATTGGCGATGTCATGTTTTTTTCCGCCTTTGGATTGATAGGTCCTATCTTTGCTATTTTTGTAACTAACCAAATTGCCGGAGCTACCGTTGCCACAGTCGGCTTTGCGACTACTATAAACTTATTAACCAGGGCCCTTTTGCAAATGCCCGTGGCAAGATATATAGACCGTCATAAAGGAGAGAAAGATGATTTCAAGTTTATGATTGCCGGTTCGACATTGGTAAGTATCGTGCCATTTATTTATTTATTTATAAACACGCCAATGCATCTTTTTATGGCTCAAGTTGTTTTGGGGGTTGGCGGCGCGTTAGCTAATCCGGGCTGGTTTGCCATTTTTACCCGCCATATTGATAAGGGCAAAGAAGGAACCGAGTGGACGCTTGAAAATGTCAGCGTTGGTTTGGCGGCGGCCGGAACGGCCGCCATAGGAGGAGTTTTGGCTCAAAATTTTGGTTTTCAAAATTTGTTTTTAATCGTCGGCGTTTTATCCCTTTTGGGTTTAATTATTCAAATTTCACTATATAGCACCGTGATTGAAATGGACCATCATCACGATGGCGCTTGCAATGAGTGATATTTAAAATAACCCCGTCTTGGCGGGGTTATTTTATTTTATCTACGATTGATTTAAAAACTTCCGGGTGTTCGCGGGCAATTTGCGACATGACTTTTCTGTCCAGTTCTATGTTCGCCTTTTTTAAGCCATTGATAAACTTACTGTAATTCAAGCCGTATTGCCTGACAGCGGCGTTGAGTTGAATTTGCCACAGAGCGCGCGCAGTTCTTTTCTTAACGCGGCGGTCGCGGTATGCGTGTGTCCACGCGTGAAGCAGGGCTTCTTTGGCGGCGCGCACTTTTGACTTGCGGCCCCATTTATAGCCTTTAGTATATTTTAGCGTTTTTTCTCTTCTTTTTACCGAAATTGTTCCTCTTTTTACTCTTGGCATAGTTTATTTATTGTATGGCAAAAATTGTTTAACCGCTTTAATATCTCGGCTCGCTATGAGCGATTCTTGGCGCTTGGAACGGCGCTGTTGACCCGTAGCCTTTGTGTTGAAATGAGACTGGTTTGTGGCCCGCCTTGTTATTTTACCCCTGCCGGATATTTTTAAACGGCTCAATATTGACTTGTTTGTTTTTAACTTTGCCATATTTTATTTAACTATCGTCACATTCCATCCTTTTGGCTGTTTTTTTAATTCGGAAATAATTTTTACGGGAACACTTATTAATTTCAAAAAGTCCTCAATCTTTTGTTTTCCCAAATCGGAAAATGTTTTTTGATACTTGGCGCGTCCTTTAAGAACCAACTCCACTTGCACTTTCAAGCCTTCTTCGAGGAACTCGTCCGCTTTCCCGGCTTTGACCTTTAAATCGTTTACGCCGGCATTCAGGCCGAGCCGTACTATTTTTAGCGATTCTTTTTTTTGTTTTGCTTTTTGCTTACGTTCTTCTTTCTCTTCTCTGTAGGCAAATTTGCCGTAGTCCATAATTCGGGCCACAGGCGGCTTGGCCAGGGGAGCGAACTCTATTAAATCGAGCCCTTTTTCCTTGGCCAGTTTCAACGCCTCATCACGGCTCATCACTCCGATTTGCTGCCCATCCGCATCCGCTACGCGCAGTTCCGGAGCCGTTATTTGATTATTTATTTTGAATTTCTTAAGCAATAGGGGGAATATAACCGTTTAAGGCAAAATTGTCAATTTATGGAGATGGCGAGAGTTGAACTCGCATCTAGAATTTTTTGATTAAATATTTCTACAGGCGTATGTTGCTTAATTTTTTCAGAAAATTCTCTCAAAACAACCGAAAAAAGAAAGTTCTGTTTCTTCTTAATTTCCGCCCGAGGCGAAGAATTCCGCGGGTTAAAGCCCAATGGTTGACACCGGTATCGCCCTATTGGACGTTAAGCGACCGATGCTGCTTAGGCTAAAGCGAAAGCAGGAGTAAAATTTGTTTCGGCAGTTATTATTTGCCTTGTCTCGGGGATTATTTTTCGAGGTTACGAGACATCCTCGGCCTGCGTATTTAATTTTAAAATCCTATCGAAGCCCTTCACCCCCTAATTTTTAACTCGCGTTCTATATTTCTTTCTGACTCTCTTTTTGAAATAGATTCTCTCTTATCGTATTTTTTCTTACCGCGGACGACGGCGAATTCCAGCTTGACTCTACGGCCTTTATTATACACTTTTAGAGCTACCAATGTCAAGCCTTTTTGTTTTATTTTTCCTATTAAAGACGCGATTTCTTCTTTGCGTAATAATAATTTTCTTGAACGTGAAGGGTCGTAATCGGCGGGTTGATTTTTTGGCTGATAGGGCGCGACTGTCGCGCCTATCAAATATAATTCGCCGTCGTGAATATTGATATAGGAACCGGCGAGGTTCATCCGGCCGTTTTTTATTTATTTCACCTCGGGACCGGACAAGACAATTCCCGCCTCGTATGTTTCGAGGATTTCATAATCGAAATGGACTTTTCTGTTTTCGGCAAATGTAGCCATACCAGGTAGTAGAAATTCGACAAATTTTACTTATGCCGCCAGGCAGTCGAATTTTCACTACCTAGCATAATTTTATTCTATCAGCAGTTTCATTTTTATCAAAATTCGGTTATTATATGAGAAATAATGAAAGAAGCGCTCAAAATCCTGATTGCAGGTGCAATAAGCGAATCAGCCCCCGATTTTAAGGGGAATATTTTGGTTGAAATCCCGGAAAAGAAAGAAAATGGCGATTACGCTACCAATGTTGCTTTTATTTTGTCTAAAATTGTTCACAGGCCGCCGCAAGAAATCGCCGAAAATCTGGCTGTCGAATTAGTAAAACAAAAAAGTTCGGACTTTTTCAAGATAGAAGCTAAAAACGGATTTATAAATTTTTTCTTGTCGGAAGAACATCTATATATAGAGCTAAGCGAAATTCTGAAGAAAAAGAAAAAATATGGATGCGCGAGTAATCCTTCTTCGCTAAAGCTACGAAGGACAAATGAAATACATTTGGATTTTATTTCCGCCAATCCGACGGGACCGTTAACTATGGGCAACGGCCGTGGCGGTTTTTACGGTGACGCGCTGGCCAATATTTTGGAGACGCGGGGGAATAAAGTTTTTCGCGAATATTATGTTAACGACAGAGGCGAACAGATTTTGACTTTGGGGAGGTCGGTTAAATTGGCTCAAGGAGGTTCATCGATTTCCCAAACCATCCCGGCTAACGCCTCCTCGGTTTCGGAAATCGATGAAGAAAATCTCTATAAAGGGGAATATATTAATAAACTGGCGGAAAAAATCGGCAAGAAATTGAACGAATCCGAGGCCGGGCAAAAAGCCGCGGCGCTGATTTTGAAAACATATATCAAGCCGGCGCTCAAAAAATCCGGAATAAAGTTTGACGCCTGGTTTTCCGAAAAATCGCTATACCCTTCTTCGCCAAGGCTACGAAGGGCGAGTAAATATGAAGAAATTATGCGGGAATTGATGGAGAAAGATTTAATTTATGAAAAAGACGGAGCGACATGGTTTAAGACGACGCAATTTGGCGATAGCGAAGACAGGGTTTTAATCAAAAAAACCGGCGATGAAACATATTTTATGTCGGACATCCTGTATCATTTTGATAAAATAAAAACCAGAAAATTTAGCAAGGCGATTGATATCTGGGGCGCCGACCATCACGGCTACGCGCCGCGCCTTATAGCGGCGCTCAAGGCGCTTGATATTCCGGAAGATAAATTGGAAATTATTACTATGCAGCTGGTGCGTCTGATTAAGAACGGCAAGGAATTTAAGATTTCCAAGCGCGCCGGAAATTTTATAACTCTCGAAGAATTAATTAACGAAGTCGGTCTTGATGCCGCGAGATTTTTCTTTTTGCTCTATTCGCCGAATACGCACATGGATTTTGATATTGCCCTTGCCAAAGAACGCTCGCAGAAAAATCCCGTTTATTACGTCCAGTACGCGCACGCTAGGATAACTTCGATTTTACAAAAAGCCCACCCTACGGGTGGTCACCCGAAGGGTGAAAAATTCAAATTATTGAAAGAGAAAGAAGAATTAAATTTGATAAAAAAATTAGCGGAATTTCCGGAAATTCTAAACGATATTTCCAAAAATTATGAAGTGCATCGATTGCCGCGATACGCGATGGAATTGGCGGGGGAGTTTCATAATTTCTACGAGAAACACCGGGTAATAAACGAAGACAAAAATTTAACCGCCGCCCGGCTGTCTTTAATCGCGGCGACCAAAATAATTCTGGCCAACGCGCTAGGCTTGCTCGGCATAAGCGCTCCTGATAAGATGTAAAAATTATGGAATTATTTAGCCCCAAAACAGAAGAAAAAATTTTAAAATTCTGGAAGAATAACGGAATTTTTGAGAAACTCGTAAAGAAAAATAAAGGCAAAAAACGCTGGTCTTTTTTGGACGGGCCCATTACGGCCAATAATCCCATGGGCGTTCATCATGCTTGGGGAAGAACATATAAAGATTTATTCCAAAGATATAAGGCCATGCGGGGTTTTGACCAAAGGTTTCAAAATGGATTTGATTGCCAGGGGCTTTGGGTGGAAGTTGAAGTGGAAAAAGAATTGAACTTTAAATCAAAAAAAGACATTGAAAAATACGGAATTGCCGAATTCGTGGAAAAATGCAAAGAGCGCGTCAGAAAATATTCGGAAATTCAAACAAAACAATCAATCAGACTGGGCCAGTGGATGGATTGGAAAAACAGCTATTATACAATGTCCGACGAGAATAATTATGCTATCTGGCACTTTCTAAAAAAATGCAAAGAAAAGGGATTACTTTATAAAGGAATAGATGTTGTTCCCTGGTGCTGGCGTTGCGGCACGGCTATTTCCCAGCATGAAATGTTGACCGAAGATTACAAAGAAGTCACTCATGATTCGGTTTATATAAAATATCCTATAGAGGGTAAAAAGAATGCCTATCTTTTGGTTTGGACAACGACTCCTTGGACTATTCCGGGGAATGTGGCCGTGGCAATCGACCCCGATAAAATTTACGCGGAAGCAACGGGAGAGGTTAAGGGCGAAACATATTACATTATAAAGACGGCGGCGGAAAAATTAAATCTCAAAGTAACTAAAACTTTTTTGGGGAAAGAATTAGTCGGCTTAAATTACAAGTCGCCTTTTGACGATTTACCGGTCGTTGAAAAAGCTCTGGCCGGCTATGTTCACAAAATTATTGCCGCCGATTCCCGTATTTTACCCGTTAGCGAGACGGAGGGAACGGGTCTGGTTCATATAGCGCCGGGCCAAGGTGTCGAAGACCGCCAGTTGGGCAAAAAAGAAAAACTTCCGGTTATTAATTTGATTGATGACGCGGCCGTCTATTTAGAGGGTTTAGGGCAATTTAGCGGGGAGAACGCGAAAAAACATCCGGAAATAATTATTGATTATTTAAAAAATGCAGGTTTTCTTTTTGACGTTTTAAAATATACCCATCGTTATCCAATCTGCTGGAGATGCAAAACCGAGCTGGTGTGGAAAGTCGCCGATGAATGGTATATATCAATGGATAAATTAAGAAAGCCGTTGATAGAAGTGGCGAAAAAGATAAATTGGATTCCTTCGTTTGGATTAGAGAGAGAGATTGATTGGCTGAAAAACATGTCCGATTGGTTGATTTCCAAAAAGAGATATTGGGGACTGGCCTTGCCGATTTTTGAATGCCGATGCGGAAATTTTGAAGTTATCGGTTCTAAAGAAGAGCTAAAAAAGAAAGCGATTGAAGGATGGGAAAAATTTGAAGGCCATACTCCTCATCGGCCGTGGATTGATAATGTCAAAATAAAATGTTCGAAGTGCGGTCAAAAAGCTTCGCGTATTTCGGATGTCGGCAATCCCTGGCTGGACGCGGGCATCGTGCCTTATTCAACTATGGGATATTTTGAAGACAAAAAATTCTGGCGTAAATGGTTTCCGGCCGGATTAATTTGCGAGTCTTTTCCCGGCCAGTTTAAAAATTGGTTTTATTCTTTAATTGTAATGAGCGCGGTTTTGGAAAAAGTTTCGCCGATGAAAACTGTTTTTGGCTATGCTTCCGTTCGCGACGAAAAGGGAGAAGAAATGCATAAGTCAAAGGGAAACGCCATTTGGTTTGATGAAGCGGTGGAAAAAATAGGCGTTGATGTGATGCGCTGGATGTATGCCAAACAAAATCCCGCGGACAATTTGAAATTCGGCTATGGAACCGCGAAAGAATCCGAAAGAAAATTAATGAATCTTTGGAACAGTTTCACTTTTTTCAAAACCTACTCTTCAAAAATTGAAAATTTAAAATTTAAAATTGAAAATTCCAGCTTGCTAGACAAGTGGGTTCTATCGCGTCTGAATAGTTTGATGGAAAAGATTACTAAAAATATGGATAAGTACAATCCGGCTTTTTCCGCTAGAGCCATTGAAGATTTTTTTATCAACGACCTTTCTTTATGGTACATTCGGCGTTCAAGAGGAAGATTTCAAAAGCCGAAAACAGAAAAAGAAAAAGAAATGGCAAACGAAACTCTTTATTATGTTTTGCTTAATTTATCAAAAATTATTTCTCCGTTTATTCCATTTTTAGCCGAGGAAATTTATTTATTTTTGAAAACAAAAACAATGCCGGAGTCCGTTCATCTTTGCGATTGGCCAAAATCAGGCAAAAAATTTATTAATCCAAAACTGGAGGAGCAAATGGATTTTGTTAAAGAAGCGGCGGCGAAGGGGCTAGCATTGCGGGCGGAAGCGGGAATTAAAGTGAGGCAACCGCTCGCTTCGCTAAAGATTCCCCTCCTTCGCCAAGGCTTCGGAGGGCAAGCAAATTTAAAAGAATTATTAGAACTAATAAAAGACGAGGTGAATGTTAAAGAAGTTATTTTTGGAGATAAGTTTGAGCTGGATACAAAAATAACGGCCGAACTAAAGGAAGAGGGGCAAATTAGAGAATTGGCGCGGACTATTCAAGAGATGAGGCGCGATGGCGGCCTGGTTCCGGCGGACTCCATAAAAATTTATTTGAAACTGGAAGGCGAGTTGAAAAACGCGGCAAGCCGTTCCCAAAAAACTTTATGCGCGCTAACCGGCGCCGGGGCGGTTGAATTTGTCGGCGCCGCCAAAGACGGTTTGTTAGTCGATAAGCATTTTAAAATTGACAATAAAGATACATGGGTCGGAATTATCAAACTTTAGCGTTTGTTTTGAAGCGGGAAGATATTTTTGAAGCCGACCGGCTCTATCATTTATATACGGAAGATTTCGGAAAAATTAGAGTTATTGCCGGCGGCGTCAGAAAAAACGGAGCCAAACTTACGGGTCATTTGGAACCCTTCAATTTGATTTGGGTGGAATTAATGGCCAAAAAAGGCGGCGATTTATTTATCACAACCGCTTTGTCGGAGACGAATATATTGGGCGGGAACGCTCCTCCTAATCAAATCGCGCTTTTTACGAAAATGTCGGATTTTATTTTGAGAATGATAAAAGGGCAGGAAAAAGACGAGCCGATGTGGAATTTTATTATAGAAAGTTTTTGGGCGGCCAAAAATTTGGAGAACCTGCCTGCGCAGGCAGGCGCATCCGACAAATTTTTAGGAGAATTCAAATCGGGCATTACAAAACTTATGGGCTTTGGCGCCTCTTATGAAGAGGCGAAGTATTATCTTGGCGATTTTTCATGATGACAATAAAATGTTATGATTATGCCGCAACATTTTCATGGTTCAAATAGATTCACCTAAAGCCCCGCCGGAACTTTCGCAACCGTCGCTACCCCAAGCGGTTCGTTTTTTCAATCCCAAACAAAAGAAAATTCTTGCCGCTTCAAGCGTCGTGTTTCTTGTTATTCTAGTTTTAAGCAGTTTGGCCTTTTATTTTTGGCTGACATCGTTTAAGAATTCTTTGGTTGATTTCAATATTTCCGGACCGACCCAATCGTTTTCCGGAGAAACGGTAACTTTTGTTGTTTCTTATTGGAATAATACCAAGCAAATTCTTCAAAACGCTTCTTTAACTGTGCGCATACCTCAAGACGCGGTTATTGATGGCGGCAAAACTATCCAGAATTTTGATTTGGGAAGCATCGGCATTGGTGGCGGCGGCAAAAAAACGATTGAGGTAGCGCTTATTGGGCCGGATAAAAGCGTTCAAAAATTGGAAGCCATTTTAAGTTATAAGCCTCAAAACACCGCTTCAAATTTTGAAAATGAAGCTTCCAAAGAGGTGGCGATTAACGGTTCGGCTTTGAGCGTTGATTTGAAAGTGCCGGAAATGGTATTGCCAAACACAAAAAATGCGTATGCGATTCATTATAAAAACAACACGGCTCAAGTTTTCAGAAATGTTTCGATTGAAGCGATATACCCCGATGGATTCAGTTTGGCTTCTTCGGACAGGGCGACGGCAAAGGGCGATAATACATGGGAGCTTGGCGACTTAAATCCCGCCGAGGAGGGAAATATCGCGATTTTGGGGATTTTGAAAAATACCCAGAGCGTCAATTTTGAAGTTGCCATCGGAGTGATTGAAAACGGAAAATTTTACAAATTCAGCCAAAGCTCGTCTCAAATAGGTTTGGTCGCTCCGCCTCTTGAAATGGATATTTCGGTTAACAATCAATCAACTTCGGCGGTCAACCCGGGGGAAAATTTGCAATTTAAAATTCATTATAGAAACGGTTCCGGCGCCGCTCTTTCCGATGTTGTTTTGAAGGCCGCCCTTAGCGGTTTGATGTATGATTTTTCCACTCTTAGGACAACGGGAAATTTTGACGGAACGGACGGGACAATCACTTGGAACGGCGGCAATTTGGCGGATTTTAGGAGCTTGCCGCCCAACGCATCCGGCGATGTTGAGTTTCAAATAAATGTAAAATCGCGCTATGTGATGAGAACTTTCAGAGACAAGAATTTTTTGCTTCAGGTAGCGGCGGAAATGGAAACGCCGACTGTGCCTTCGTCCCTGGCAGTCAAATCATTGTCGGCGGCAAGCGACATTTCCATAAAAGTTAACACCAAAGCGGAATTAAAAACGGTCGGTTATTATTTTGACGCGACACTAAAAAATTCCGGGCCATTACCGCCAAAGGTTAACCAAACGACAACCTATGCGGTTCATTGGCAACTTACCAATTATTCCAATGATGTTGACGGCGTTACGGTTAAAGCGGTTTTACCGGAAGGGGTAAGCTGGCTTGATAAAAAAGCCGGCGCCGGAGGCGCCACTCTGGAATATAACGATAGAACAAACGAATTAACATGGAATGTCGGAAAATTGGCGGCAGGAACGGGAGTTTTACTTGATACATACGAAGCAATTTTTCAAGTAGGCTTGACGCCTTCTATAAACAAGGTAAATATGGTTGTGCCTATTTTGGGCGAGTCAACTTTAACCGGTAAAGACGCCTTTACCGGCAATGATATTTTAACAACCGCGCCGATTCTCAAAACCGACTTGCCCGACGACCCCGGTGTGGGCATCCTAAAAAGCCGCATCCAGCCATGATGGTTGACACAAAGTTTATCTTAAGATAACCTTTAATCATATGGAAAACGCAATAGTGGGATTAAAAGAATTAAGAGAAAATATGGAAAAATACGCCTCTCTCATTAAAAGAGGCAGGTCCTTTATAGTTGTAAAAAGGTCAAAGCCATTGTTTAAAATTTCCTCCGTTGATGAGGATGACGGATTATGGGAAACAGTTATCGATTTTACCAGGCTTAGAAAAGGCGGTATTTCCGCGGAAGAATTGCTTAGTAGACTTTAATTATGGATAAAATTGATAAGGCGTTAAATCAATTAATATTCAAAGAAAAAGAACGGATAAGAAATGTTATTAAAGCGCTCCAATTGGGGCGTTTTAATAATCTGGATATTAAAAAATTAAAAGGATTTAGGGATATTTTTCGAGTACGAAAAGGAGAACTTAGAATTGTTTATCAATTATTAGGCAAAAATATCATTATTCTAAAAATAGATAGAAGAAAAGAAGATACGTATAAGTTTTAGTGAGTTTGTTATAAATGCTATAGCATGCATAACAAACAGGGGCTCAAATAAGCTATATTATGGCATAAATAGCATCGCTATTGACAAATGCCATTATCTTATGGTATACTTTGGGCATAAGCATTAGTCCTTTTTATATATTAAAACTCCGCAATTACGCGGCCCCATAACCTCGGGCAGAGGGAAGTTTTCCGACTAGAAGCCGGAGAAGGAGGATATTATGAAGTACAATGAGATGACTTTTGGACAGATGGAAGCAGTAATCAACAAACTGGGCGGATACGAAGAGACATTGCGATTCCTGCGTGGCGAACTGGTGGTTTCAGAATCGGCTAAAAAAATCGACACAGTCAACCCCTACACTCTTACCATCAACTACACCCGCAGCATTGAAGACGGAATCAAAGCCGGAAAGTACGACTGGACAAACAGCGATATTACATCCAGCCATTTCCCGAGCAGCGAAGTCGGGACCAAGGAGGTTTCTGTAGAACTCGTCCATTTCGGAAAAGACATGACAATCGAAGAAGTTCTCTCCGAACTGGACAAGGCGGGCATGCGTCCCACCACTCTCAAAGAACTTCTCGTTCTCGGAGAAAAGTACCCCGACCTTCAGAGGGAATTTCCAATCATTGCTCTTGCTTCTGTCTGGCAGAATCCGCGTGGCGTCCGCCGCTGCGCGTATCTCGTCAGGTTCGGCTCCCGGCGCGACCTGGACTGGCGCTGGGTTGGCCGCAGGTGGCTTGGTCTCTGCCGGTTCGCGGCTGTCCGCAAGTAGGGAACTTGGAATCTTGAATCCTCGGCTCTTTTGGATTCTTGATTCCTTCAAAAAAGGGCGGTTATTAACCGCCCTTTTAAATTTTTTATATTTTGATAAAATATATTTAGATAGTAGATTTATAAAAGCTCGCGGTTACGGCTTCGGGCGATCGAATTCTAAAATTAATAATTCAGAGAATGGCATCGGGCACGCCTTATGCCAGAGTTGGTTATTAATTTTTAAAAAATAAAGATACTTGGCGCGCGATATTAAGGGGAGAGATCCCGAATAAAATTCAATCCCGAGAGCATTCAAAGGATGGTGGAACAGGCGATATCGCGCGCAATGGTTCTGTCTGGCAGAATCCGAATGGCAACCGCAACTACGCGTATCTCAACAGGAACGGCTCCAAGCGCAACCTGAACTTGAACTGGATTGACAACAGGTGGAATGGTAACTGCCGGTTCGCGGCTGTCCGCAATTTTCTTTATTTCCCCGTAAAATACGGGGTTTTATTTTGTCGACTGTCTCATCCATCCCCCTAGCATTTGTCCTATTTCGCTTAAATGTTCTGAAAGAATGATGTATTTTTTGTTATCCAAAGATTTTATTTCCCAGGCGATTTGGAGAAAGAATTTAAGCAAATCAAATTTGCCGCTGGCTTTCCGCAAGTAAATGATTTTCTCCGGCTTGCTCAAATAACTTGCGATGAAAAATAACTCTACCGTATCTAAAAATAAAGAATCAATTTTTGCGCCGAGCGTATGGCGGGATTTCTTATGAAAGTGATTTCTGAATTCATCCCAAATCTTGTATACTGCCAAAAACTTTTGGATTATAGAAATAGAACCCGTTGGGGGGGGGTAATAGAAAAATTATTATGAAAATTCAATTGCGTCATAATTTTGAATCTATTATTAGTATTGATAATTTGTTGGAAGCGTGGAAAGAATTTATAAGAGGAAAAAGAAACAAAAAGGACGTCCAAGAATTTTCATTGTGTCTGATGGATGATATTATCACGCTTCATCAAGAACTCGCCAGTGGAATATACCGTCACGGCAGTTATCAAGCGTTTAACATATCCGACCCTAAACCAAGGAATATCCATAAAGCCAGCGTGAGAGACCGGCTTTTGCACCACGCCATTTATCGTATACTTTATCCCTTTTTCGATAAGACATTTATTGCAGATTCATATTCTTGCCGAAAAAATAAAGGCACACATAAAGCGATTAACAGATTCAAATATTTTGCCGCCAGAGTTTCAAAGAATAATACAAAAACATGCTGGGTCTTAAAATGCGATATCAAGAAATTCTTTGCGAATATCAACCATGAAGTTTTATTGAACATTTTAGAGCAGTATATATCAGACAAGGATATTTTATGGCTTTTGGATAAAGTTATTTCAAGTTTTCATTCTGTTTGTCCAGGCGTCGGCCTGCCACTAGGCAATCTAACCTCCCAGCTCTTTGTTAATATCTATATGAACGAATTTGACCAATTTGTTAAGCATAAATTAAAGATTAGATATTATATAAGATATGCCGATGATTTTGTGGTTTTGTCGGATAATAGAAAAGAGCTTGAGGATTTAGTTTTTCCAATCAGCGAATTTCTTTCTGAAAAACTTAAATTGCAACTGCATCCGAACAAGGTTTCCATCGAAACTCTGAATTCAGGAGTTGATTTTCTGGGATGGGTTAATTTTCCAGAACACAGAATATTAAGAACCGCCGCCAAAAGAAGAATGTTCAGAAGAATAGAAGAATCTCCCACGCCTGAAACATTGAATTCTTATTTGGGGTTATTGAGGCATGGAAACACATACAGATTGCAGAAAGAACTTTATGCACGCAAAAGTTTCCTATAGGAAGTTTTTGCGTGAAATAAAAGACTTTTTTCATTTGCGTTATTTTTTTTGATAATCTATATTTAAGTAAACATGGCAAAACCGAAGGCAGAAAATAAATCGGATTTAATGGAGAAAATTGTTTCGCTTTGCAAAAGGCGGGGATTTGTTTTTCCCGGTTCGGAAATTTACGGCGGACTGCAGGGGTTTTATGATTTTGGGCCGCTGGGAGTTGAAATGAAAAATAATTTAAAACGGCTATGGTGGGATTGGATGACCAGAGAGCATGATAATATTGTCGGCATCGACGGTGCGATTATCACCAACCCCAAAGTTTGGGAGGCGAGCGGTCATCTCAAAAACTTTGTTGACCCGCTGGTTGAATGTAAAAAATGCCATCATCGGTTCAAGGCGGATGATATAAACGCCGAATGTCCTGATTGCGGTGGCAATTTGACCGAGCCCAAGGTTTTTAATATTTTGGTTCCGACTCAACTGGGTGTAATTGAAGAGGAAAAAACTAGCGCCTATTTAAGGGGCGAGGCGTGCCAAACAATCTATCTGGACTACAAAAGCGTTTTGGACACGACCAGATTGAAAATTCCCTTCGGCATCTGTCAAATCGGCAAAGCATTTCGCAACGAAGTTACTCCCGGAAATTTTTTATTCAGGCAAAGAGAGTTTGAACAGTGGGATTTGCAATGGTTTTGCCGCCCCGAAGAAATGGAGAAATGGTTTGAATATTGGAAAAGCGAAAGAATGGCTTGGTATAAAAGTATTTTTACCCATCCGGAAAATCTTGGTTTTTACCAGCATGAAAAGTTGGCGCACTATGCCAAAAAAGCCTTTGATATTGAATATACCGCTTCGCCGGTGGGCAAAGAAATGGAGGGCATCCATTGGCGCGGAGATTGGGACTTATCCAGACACGCGGAATTTTCAGGCCAAGATTTGAGTTATGCTGATTTGGAAACCGGCGAAAAATTTATTCCCAATATTGTTGAAACTTCCGGCGGCGTGGACCGCGCTTTCTTGTTTTTATTGTTGGATGCTTATTGTGAAGAAAAAGACCCCGCCAAGGATGGGGCAAGCCGCGTTGTTTTGAAATTGAATCCGAAAATAGCGCCGTACAAAATTGCCGTTTTCCCGCTTTTGGCGAATAAACCGGAGCTTGTTAAAATGGCTAAAGACATTTATGATTCTTTGAAAACACAATTTATGGCGGCTTGGGACGACAGGGGCAATATCGGCAAACGGTATTATGCCCAAGACGAAATCGGGACACCCTTTTGCGTTACGGTTGATTTTGATTCGCTTGAAGACAAAAAAGTTACTGTCCGCGAACGCGACAGCATGAAACAGGAAAGAGTGGAAATAAATGAATTAGCGGAGTATATTAAAAAACAACTTAATTAAAATCTCGTGCACAAAAAAATAACATTACCGAACGGTTTGAGAATTTTAACTATGCCGATGGCTCACACCAAGACGGCGACTGTTTTGGTGCTTGTCGCGGCCGGTTCGAAATACGAAGAAAAAAACATAAACGGTATTTCCCATTTTTTGGAGCACATGACTTTCAAGGGCACCAAGAAAAGACCGACGCCGCTTGATATTGCCGAGCCGCTTGACCGCGTCGGCGGCAATTACAACGCTTTTACCGGCCAGGAATATACCGGTTATTACGCCAAGGCCGACGGCAAACATCTGGACCTGCTTTTGAATATAATTTCCGACATTACCCTGAATCCCAATTTCGCTCAAAAAGAAATCAACAAAGAAAGGGGCGTGATTATCGAAGAAATAAATATGTACGAAGATATGCCGTCAAGAAAAGTCGGGGATGTCTGGGAAGAATTGTTATATGGCGACCAACCCGCGGGACGGTCAACCGCCGGCCAAAAAGAAATAATAGCCAGGCTTGAGCGAAAAGATTTTTCAAAATATCATAAGGAGCACTATGTCGCTCCTAAAATTGTCGTTGCCGTTTCCGGGATGTTCAAATCCGAAGAAGTTATTGAAAAAATCAAAGCGCTTTTCGGGACAATCAGTGATTTTAAGGGAAAAGAAAAAATTGCGGTGAAAGAATCGCAAGAAAAGCCGGAGGTCAAACTGGTTTATAAAAAAACCGACCAGACCCATATTATTTTAGGAGGCCGGGCCTACAATATATTTGACGACAGGCATTACGCGGCGGAAGTTTTAGCCACTATTCTCGGAGGGGGGATGTCTTCGCGTCTTTTCGCGTTGTTGCGCGACAAGATGGGAGCGGCCTATTACGTGCGGACTTCCGCGGACGAATCTACCGACGCCGGTTATCTGGCGACAAGCGCCGGAATTGATAACCGCCGCGTAGAAGAAATAATCGGGGCAATACTGGAAGAATACAAAAAAATTAAAAAAATTAAAGTTGGCGAATCGGAGCTAAGCAAGGCCAAGGAGCATATAGAGGGCGGCCTGACATTAAGCATTGAAACATCCGACGAATTAGCCAGTTTTTATTGTTTTCAAGAAATTCTAAAAAAAGAAATCTTGGAACCGGAAGAATTTGTTAAAAAAATTAACGCCGTTACCGCCGATGATGTTTTGGAAGCGGCCAGAGATATTTTCCAGCCGGAAAAATTGAATTTAGCGCTCGTCGGCCCTTTTAAGGATAAGAAGCTATTTGCCGATTTGCTCAAAGTATAGTATATTCAAGCCATAATCTATGGCTACGAATAATGGAACAATAATAGAAATTTCTCCCAAAACAATATTTTGGGCGCTTGGTATTGTAATTTTGACGGTTTTAGCCTATATGGTGCGCGATGTTATCGCGATTTTGATTTTCGCCATCATCATCGCTTCGGCGCTTGAGCCGGTTCTGGAGTTTTCCCAAAGGAAAAAAATACCAAGACTTTTATCGCTGATTGTTATTTATATTTTATTTGTCGTATTTTTCGCCGCTTTGGTTTATATTCTTCTGCCTTTGTTGCTCGACCAGTTTCGCGACTTCTCGCAAAACTATCCGGTTTATTTCGGCAAGATAGAAGAGGCGGCCGGAACGATAACATTCTTGCCGGGCCTTTCCGGAAATATTCACGAATTGTTAGTGCAATTAACCGGGCAAATACCAAGTTTCACTTCTCTGCTTTCTTATGCCTCGTCGATTGTTGGCGGTATCGCCTCTCTTGTAGTGGTCTTAGCTGTGTCGTTTTATTTGTCTTGGTCGCGAGGCGCTTTGGACGATTTCCTAAGGTCGGTTTTGCCGCCGCGATTTGAAACATATATCCATGAATTATGGCTCCGCGCTCAGAAAAAAATGGGCCGCTGGCTGCAAGCCCAGATTCTTTTGAGTCTTATAATGGCGACAATGGTGGGTGTCGGCCTGTGGATTTTGGGTGTAAAATACGCATTCCTTATTGCTATAGTTGTAGGTATTCTGGAAATAGTGCCCTATGTCGGCCCGATAATTTCCGGAGGGTTGGCGACAATTTTGGCTTTGTCGCAATCAACAATGCTCGGACTCTGGACATTAATCTTTTTTGTCGCGGCGCACCAATTGGAGAATCACATATTGGTTCCTTTGCTTATAAAAAAATTGGTCGGTCTTAATCCCGTCGCCATTATTCTCGCTATTTTGGTCGGCGCGAAACTGGGAGGTATTTTCGGTGTTATATTGGCCGTGCCTCTGGCGGCCGTTGTAGATGAATTTTTTGACGATTTGGCAAAACGCAAATCAGCCCCCGTTCAATGAAAAAATTCCCGTCTTTTTTATTTTTGGGAGGCGCCATTGTTGCCTTGAGTTATTTGGCGGATTTTTATCTTAATCTGGGATTATTGACTGGGTGGTGGGTTGCTAATATTTTTCATTTTTTTGGCGGCATATACGCTTTTTTCTTTATAAGAGCCTTTTATTATTTGACGGAGAAGTACCACAAAACAATAACGGCTTTTTGGTTTGAAATGGTTATTTTTGCCGGGGGCGCGTTAATATTGGGAGTGTTCTGGGAATGGTATGAGTTTGTTTTTTATTATAAATTCGGAACTTTTGCAATATCTCAATGGAGTGTTACAACTTATATGGACACTATATACGATTTGATGTTTGATTTAGTTGGCGCTACATTTGCAGGCGCCTATCTATTTATAAGAAATGGAAAAAACAAATAAAAAATTTTACATAACAACTTCCATACCATATGTTAACGCGCCGCCGCACATAGGGCACGCGCTGGAGTTTATCCAAGCCGATGTTTTGGCCCGCTCTCAAAGGGCGGCGGGCAAGGATGTTTTTTTCTTAACCGGCGCCGACGAGCATGGCGTTAAGATAGCCAGGGCGGCCGAAGAAGCCAAAAAAACGACAAAAAAATTTGTTGATGAAAACACGGACAAAATAAAAAAGCTTATTAAGATTTTAAATATTTCCAATGACGATTTTATCCGCACAACCGACAAAAAACGCCATTGGCCGGGCGCCCAAAAACTTTGGCTCAATCTTGCTAAGGCGGGCGATATATACAAAAAGAAATACAGGGGGCTTTACTGCGCCGGCCATGAGGCCTTTGTTACCGATAAAGACCTTGTTAACGGTGTTTGCGCGCTCCACAAAACCAAGCCGGAAATTATCGAAGAAGAGAATTATTTTTTCCGTTTGTCCAAGTATTCAAAGAAAATAGAAACGTTTATAAAAAGCGGCAAACTGAAAGTGTCGCCGGTTTCGCGGCGGAATGAAATTTTGTCTTTGCTTAAAGAAGGTTTGGAAGATATAAGCTTCTCAAGACCGGCCAAAAGTTTGAGTTGGGGCGTGCCGGTGCCAAACGATTCCGAACACACAATGTATGTTTGGTGCGATGCCTTGTCGAATTATATTACCGCCATTGATTATGCCGATAGCGACAATTTAAAATTTAAAATTAAAAATTTAAAATTTCAGCACTGGTGGCCGGCCGATGTTCATGTTATCGGTAAAGACATTTTGCGGTTTCATGCCGCTATTTGGCCGGGGATGCTTCTATCGGCGAAATTGCCGCTGCCCAAAACAATTTTTGTTCACGGATTTATAACTTCGGGCGGCGAAAAAATGTCCAAGACCGTCGGCAATGTAATCGACCCGCTTGAAGTTGCCGCGAAATACGGCGTTGACGCTTTAAGATATTATTTGCTTCGGGAAATTCCGTCCGGAGAAGACGGTGATTTCACTTTTGAAAAATTTGAAGAGAGATATAAAGCCGACCTGGCAAAGGGCATCGGTAATCTGGCGGCGAGAGTTTTAACATTGGCGCAAAAGGGAAAAGTAAAAGCGTTTAAGAACATGGCATTTGCTTCGGAAATCGCCAAAGTAAAAAAAGATTCTGCGCAGTCCGTTTTGGAATTCAAATTCAACGAGGCGTTGGAAAAAATTTGGCGGCTTATCGCTTTAGGCGATAAATATATTGATGTTCAAAAACCTTGGGCGCTGGAAAGCGATTCAAAGAAATTTAAGGAAATAATCGGGCATCTTTTATTTTTGATTTCGGGTATTGGCGAATTGCTTATTCCATTTATGCCGGAAACGGCGGTTCAAATCGCCAAACATATCTCAAAAAGCAAAAGTGTGGTTTTATTTCCCCGGCTTAAATAAAATGCTATTTGATTCTCACGCGCATCTGTCTCACGAGCTTTTCGCTCAGTCTCGCGAAGAAATAATCAAGAAACTTTGTGTTCTTGGAATTAAAGTCGTGAATATCGGCGTTGGTTCAGAAGAGTTTGAAAAGACTGTTGCTCTTGCGGAAAAGAATCCAAAACAAATATGGGCGGCTATCGGTTTTCATCCTGATGACGCGAAAGTAACGGATGAAGATTTTGTAAAATTAAAAGATTTTGCCGTGAATAAAAATGTTGTCGCGATAGGAGAATGCGGGCTGGATTACTACCGTAATCTTGAAAATCAAAATTTACAAAAAGAAGTTTTTATAAAACAAATTGAGTTGGCGCAGGAATTAAAAAAACCATTAATAATTCATTGCCGTCCGACTATGGGAACATCCAATGCCTATGAGGACGCTATTGAAATATTAAAATTTAAACATTTAAACATTTCAAGTGGCAATGGTGTCGCGCATTTCTTTTCTGGGACCGTAGAGATGGCCAAGAAATTTTTGGATTTGGGATTTTATATTTCATTTGCCGGTCCGATAACATTTGCCGAAGAATATAAAGAAGTTGTTGAGTATGTCCCAAACGACAAAATTTTGGCCGAAACAGATTCGCCTTTTGCCGCGCCGTTTCCTTATCGCGGCAAGCGCAACGAGCCGGCGTTTGTGGAGTTCGTGGTTCGCCAAATAGCTCTTTGGAAGGGTTTGAGTTTTGAGGAAGCGGCGCGGCTTACAACCGAAAACGCGGAAAAACTTTTTCAGTTGCCGTAATGCCTCGTTGGTGATTAAATTATATAAATGGAATACGACCATAAAAAAATAGAAGCCGAATGGCAAAAAATATGGGAAAAGAATGAGAAACTTTGGGCAGCCGAAGATTTTTCTAAAAAGCCAAAACAGTATATTTTGGTTGAATTTCCCTATCCTTCGGGCGAAGGGCTTCATGTCGGCCACGTGAGAAGCTATTCGGCGTTAGACGCTTTTGCGCGGAAAAAAAGGATGGAGGGAAACAATGTTTTGTATCCTATCGGCTGGGATGCTTTCGGCCTGCCGACGGAAAACTATGCCATAAAAAATGGCATCCATCCCCGGGAAGCGACGGATAAAAATATCAAAAACTATAAAAGACAAATTAAATCGCTGGGCTTGTCTTTTGACTGGAAAAGGGAAATAGATACAACCGACCCCGCTTATTATAAATGGACCCAGTGGATATTTTTGAAATTTTTCGAAAAAGGATTGGCATATCAAGTTGAAATGCCTATCAATTGGTGTCCTCAATGTAAAATAGGGCTGGCAAATGAAGAGGCCGTCGGCGGCGTTTGCGAACGGTGCGGCGCGCCGGCCGAAAAACGCAATGTAAAGCAATGGCTTTTAAAAATAACCGCTTACGCCGACCGGCTTATTGATGATTTGAATGAAGTTGATTATTTGGAAAAAATTAAAACTCAGCAAATTAATTGGATAGGCAGAAGCTATGGAACAAATGTTGATTTTAAAATCAAATCAAACAGCCAAAAAATATCGGTATTCACAACCCGGATTGACACTATTTTCGGGGTAACGGCCCTGGTTTTGGCTCCGGAAAATAAAATCTTGCAAGATTTTAAAGAAAATATAGCCAACTGGCCGGAAGTCGAAAATTACATAATAGCATCGGCAAAAAAGTCAGACCTTGAAAGAACTACTGAGCAAAAAGAACGGATAGGCGTCGAAATTAAAGGAATAAAAGTTATTAATCCTTTAAACCAGGAAGAAATTGCCGTGTGGGTTGCCGATTATGTCATTGCCACTTACGGCGGCGGAGCGGTAATGATGGTTCCGGCTCATGACAGACGCGATTGGGATTTTGCCAAAAACTATAGCATAGCCATTAAAGAAGTTGTCGGCGGGGGCGATATTTCAAAGGAGCCGTATGTTGAATACGGCCGTCTTGTCAATTCCGAGGGGTTTAATGGCTTGGATTCCCAGGAGGCGATTGAAAAAATAACCCAATGGCTGGCAGATAATACATTAGGCGGCAAGGCCGTAAACTATAAACTGCGCGACTGGATATTTTCCCGCCAGCATTATTGGGGCGAGCCCATTCCGATAATTCACTGTGATAAATGCGGCACAGTTCCCGTCCCGGAAAGCGAATTGCCGGTTGAATTGCCTTATGTCGAAAAATATCAGCCGACAGGCACGGGTGAATCACCGCTGGCGGCAATTAAAGAATGGGTGAATGTTAAATGCCCGAATTGCCAAGGGCAGGCAAAACGCGAAACCGATACAATGCCAAATTGGGCCGGGTCTTCTTGGTATTTTTTGCGCTATATCGACCCCAAAAATAACAATATCTTTGCCGATGGCAAAAAATTAAAATATTGGCTGATGGTGGACTTATACAATGGGGGAATGGAGCACACGACTCTTCATCTTTTGTATTCCCGCTTTTGGCATAAATTTTTATACGATTTGAAACTGGTCCCGACTTCGGAACCCTATGCCAGGCGGCAGTCGCACGGAATAGTTCTGGCTGAAGACAATCAGAAAATGAGCAAGAGCCGCGGCAATGTTATCAACCCTGATAACATCATTGAAACTTACGGCGCCGATTCCTTGAGAATCTATGAAATGTTCATGGGACCGTTTGACCAAACTATCAGCTGGAATACCAATGGACTGGTTGGATGCTATAGGTTTTTAAATCGGGTCTGGGATATTTTTCACCGGCCGGAAAAGTTTGGCTCGACGGTTCAAGATGCCGAAATCAAAATCAATCAATTGATAAAAAGGATTGGTGAAGATTTGGAGGCGATGAAATTTAATACCGCCGTTGCCGCTTTTATGGAGTTCATAAATTTTTGGTCCGAAGACGCAAAGACGCTTTCCAAAAAAGATTCCGAAACATTTTTGAAATTATTAGCCCCTTTCGCTCCGCACATATGCGAGGAGCTTTGGCTGGGTTTGGATAACAAAATGTCAATTCATCTTGAAACATGGCCGGCATATAATCTTGAACTTCTTGAAAAAGGGGACTACGAACTGATTATCCAAATTAACGGCAAAGTACGCGATAAGATAATGGTCTCGAAAAAGCTGGAACGCTCGGAAATCGAGAAATTGACAATGGCTCGCGACGCCGTCAAAAAACATATTAGCGGCAAGGAAATAAAAAAGATAATATTTGTCCCGAACCGTCTCATAAACATTGTCGTTTCTTAGTTCATATCGCGTTTTTTCCGCTTTTGATAGCCAATAAATATCTTCGGTTTGTTATAAATGCTATAGCACGCAGAATAAACTTTAATAAAAATATTTATGAAGAAAAGCAAAATTGGCAAGGATTTCTTAAAGTATTTGGCTTTGGGCGGTTTGGTAACCGTAGCCATGCTCTCTCCCATAAATGGACACAAAGTGGCCAAAGATCTGGTGAAGCACGTTAAATATAAGCTTAAACAGCTTAAAAATAACGCCTATTATCTTAAAAAACGAGGCCACATCGAGTTTGTTAAAGAGAATAGCAACGAGATTGTAGTTAGAATCACGGATGGCGGTAGAAAATATCTAAAAACATTTGATATAGACAATATGGCCCTGAACAGGCCCGAGCGCTGGGACGGGAAGTGGCGGCTGGTGATTTTTGATGTGCCGGAAAAGCATAAAAATGCGCGCGAAGCGTTAAGAAGAAAACTGAAAGATCTTTGTTTTTTTCGATTACAAGACAGCGCGTGGGTAACTCCGCATCCCTGCGATGACGAGATCAGATTTTTGAGAGAAATTTTTAATATTTCTTTTAACGTTGATGTTTTTACCATAAGTGACTTGAAACATCACGAGATCAAACTGAAGAAACATTTCAATATCGCTTGAAGGGGAGTGATTCAGAAATTCAGCCATGGTAGCCATCTTTCGGGCGGTTTTCGGTAGTCGAAAATCCATAAAACAGCCGAATGATGCTAGTGGTAAACTCGATAAAAATAAATTCCTACCGGTGAGATTATTAAAATCAGAAATCAGAATTTCTTTATATTGTCGCGCGATAATTTTCTCCATTTTGTTATAAATGCTATAGCATTTATAACAAAATGGAGGTATGGGAATCGAGTAAGTTATGGGCGCTTGGTTAATTATAGATATCCAACATCCAGCAAGAGATATGCCGGATGTCTTCAATACAAATATTGCGGGCCATTTAGCAACCCTAAAAATTATTGGTTCCGGCATTCGTAGTTTTAAGCCGTTCATACAGCGGCCAGTTTGTTATGGATGCTATAGCATGGATAACAAACTGGGAAAACAGTTAAGCGCGAATAGCGGCAATAACAACACTAATAGCGACAATAATGACGCCAATAGCGATAACAACACTAGCAGCATATGTCGAGTGTAAATATTAGGAATGGATATTAAGCATAAATATCAATCAATAGGTTTCCGACTCCTATTACTCCTATTGATACGCGCCTTCCGGAAAGTTTGGCTACGGCAAATAAAGGATATAACCGTAATAGAGCAAGAACTGCATATCGCGGAATATTGGCTTTGTAAAAACAAAAATCAAAAAGTACGCCCGTATTGCAATTCCATTTAAACGAGCCCCGCCATGGCGGGGCTAGTTTTATTCGTATTTATAGCCAAAAAACGAAGAACGATTTGGTATAATTTAACCAATGCTCTGATATCCAATCAACATTGATTGGATATCAGAGCAAGAACAAATTTGTGCTTAATTTACCCGAAGAAATAAAAAATACCAAACAGAATTCGCGATATATTCCGCTAGCCGAAGCCGGGGAAATTTTGGGCACTTCGCGCGACTATCTGAACGTGCTTGTCAGGCGCGGAAAACTCCGCGCCGTAAAACTCGGCCGAAACTGGTTCACAACGGACGAATGGATTTCGGAATATAAAGCGCCCGCGGGCAAATTGGAACAAGAAGAAAAAGCCGAGCTGGCATCTTTGCGCGACGCTTCGCTGGCTGAAAGATTGGAGCGCGTGGAATCCCGATTCGAAAATATTTCAACTTTTAGAGATAAAGAAATATCTAAAAAAATTTATTCCGTTGTTTCTTCCCAAGAAATTAAACTGCCATCCAGAAAATTAGAACCGGAAGAGAAAACAAAGATTCTGGAATCGGTAAAAGAAAGAATCCAAACAATCGATTCCAATAATTTCCACAATGTCTCCAAGAAATTGGGAATCAGGAAATCTCTAGAGAGCTGGTCGGCGAAGAAACTCTCCATCGCTTCAGCGCTGGCAGGCCTTGTTTTAATTGTATCTCTCGGAATGGCGGCGGGTGTTTTCAATTTTTCCCCCTTCGGGGGATCCCCCGTAGGGGGACAATTTTCCCGCATAGCGGGACAAGCTAACATCTTCAGCAACTTCCCCAATGACGTTTCTCAATTTACGAACTGGCTGGCAAATGGAATCAACAAATCCATTTCTATTTTCAATCCATCCCAAACGGATTTAACAATCGAAGAACTGGAATCGGGAAAATCCAAAATTGCGGTTCAGGAAGAAACTTTAAATTCAATCAATTCTCTTGCTCAAGCCGAGGCGTTGGATAGCCAAGCGATTGAGGAATATCAAAATATCGCTTCGGGCGAAACCGGAACAGGCGGTCAGACCGTATCAATCTCTGGCAGTAACTTTTCTCTTTTAGAGAATCGCCTGTCTCTAATCGAAACAAATCTGCGAGACCAGTCGGAACTTTTCAATTCCGAGTTGTCCGTTCAGAAAAAAACAATTCTGGGCACTCTCGGGGCTTTATTCGGCATTGCCAAAATGGTTCCCGAACATCCCGGTTCCACCATTGTCGTTCAAGGCCAGCCGGCTACTCTAACCACATACTCCGTCTCTCCCCAGGTCCAATCGGGATTTGACCGCCTTTCCGCCACCTATCTCTCTGTAGCCAATGACGCCACTATCAATGGTTCTCTGACGGTTAAGTCGGGAGGAAACTTCAATTCTCTTGGAGTTTCAGGAAACACATCCCTAAATACACTTTCAGTTTCCGGTCTTTCTTCCTTAACCACTCTTAATATTTCCGGCGATTCCACTTTGAATAATCTCACGTTATCCGGAACTTTAGACGCCAGCGCCAGCAGTGTTATTTTCGCCAACGCCTCAACCACCAATCTGACGGTTTCGGGTAACACTTGGATTACCAACGGAACAATAACAAATGGAACCATCACCAACGGAACGATTACCAACGCCTCAACAACATATGCCACTTTGCCGACATTTTGGGGGACGAATGGAACAATAACAAACGCTTCAACAACATACGCCACTCTTCCAAACTTCTGGTCCACTAACGGAACCATCACTAACGCTTCAACCACCTATCTGACGGTCGGCAGTAACTTTTGGGGAGATGCCGGCTTAGTTTCTACCGCCATCCAGACTCCGCTAATTTGGAACAACGGAACTCTAACCGCTTCCACCACCGGCGCCAACCCGATTATTTTCGCGACTAATTCTTTGGAAAGAATGAGAATTGACGCCAACGGCTACGTTGCTATTGCGACCACAACAATGCCAGTTGGCTTCGGATTTAATATCGCCACTTCCACTTTCACTTATGGCAACCAATTTATTTCCGGCGGTCTCGGCGTTGGCATTGCCACAACAACCAACGGCGTTCTTCAAACTTCGGGAGATGCTTCAATTGGCGGCAATCTTTATGTTTCCGGAAATTCTACGATCGCCAGCAATTTAACCGTTATCGGCGCTTCTTCCGCCAACACCTTAACTATCAATTCTTCCATCAATTCTAATTTGGTTCCCGACCAGAACGCGGCGAGAGACCTCGGTTCAACTTCAATGTATTGGAAAAACGCGTATATCAGCACTCTTACCGTAAACAGCATTTCCGCCGCTTCAACCACTATCGGCGGCACCCAGTCGGACACTTTTACCATAAATTCAGACAATGCCACTGCCGACAACGAAACCGAAACTTTAATCTTTTTCCGCGGCCAAATTCAGCCCAATGCTTTATTAACCTGGAACTCCGCCACCTCTTCCAAGAGATTTGAATTTAACCAATCGCTGTATATTAACAACGGTTCGGCTTCCACCACCAATCCGACTTTTACGATTCAAAGCATCGCCAACCAAACCGCCAACGCTTTGCAAATAATTGATAATAATTCCAGCGCGTATTTCACGGTTAACCCGACGGGAAGTAAAACCACGATGGTCAACGCTTCAACTACCTATGCCACTCTGACAAATTTCTGGGGAACGACGGGGAATGTCGCTAATCTGACTGTTACCAATGCTTCCACCACCAACCTTTCCATCTCCGGCAATCTCTGGGGAGCCGGCAGCATACTTTTGTCCGACGGCTTACTGGGTTCTCCCTCCCTTTCTTTTACCAACGACACCGACTCCGGCCTTTATCGGGTTAGTGATAACAAAATGAGTTTTGTCACTGGCTCCGCCGTCGCTTTAACCATCGATTCTCAGCAATACGTCGGCATTGGAGCCGTTACCAGCCCTCAAGCAACGATTGATATCGGCACCAACGATATCTACAACAACACGATTGTTGACACTGCCATCATCAGGCACAACACCACGGGAACCGCCGCCAATGGATTGGGAACAGCCCTTTCTTTCTGGGGTGAGGCGGTTGAAGGAACCAGCCAACAGCTGGCCAGAATCGCCGGAGTGGTTGAACAGGCCACCACTACCTCGGCGACATTCGGTTCCTATCTTTCGTTCTGGACGACAGGTTCAGGAGGCATACAGGAAAAAATGCGCCTCACCTCAACCGGCGGCTTGGCTTTGGCAACCACCACAATGCCGTCAGGTTACGGATTTAATGTCGCCACATCTACAAATATCTACGGCAATCTTACCGTCTCCGGCAACGGAACCATAACCAATGCTTCTTCTACTTACTCAACAGTTTCCGATACTGCTTGGATTAACAATTTGGTCGCCACCAACGCCACTACCACGACATTCAGAGCTTCAGGTCTGGCAACATTCGGAGGAAATGTGGGGATTGGGACGACAAGTCCGGGGGCACCGTTAGTGGTGGCAAATACCAGTCAAGCATCACAGGCGTGGATAGTAAATAGTACTAACGGGAGGGGCATGTCGTTGAATGGCGACTATCCAGGGTTTGGTGTTAATTCCTATTATGATGGGGGTGCTGCCTGGAAAGCATTTAATAGTGAATACACCGGCATCTTTCAATTCAATCCGCTTAATGGGAACTGGCAATTCTTTACTGGCAATAATCCAGGTGCTAATCAAAACATGACGATAACTTTGCCAGTTGTCATCCAACAGGGTGGAAGTGTCGGCATCGGTGGAAACATAAACAACGATGGCACTTTAACAGGGGCAAAGTTAGTGGTTCAAAGTACCGGCAACGTCGGCATCGGGACGACGAGTCCGAATAATCTTCTGACTATTTCAGGGGCAACCACGCCCTCTCTTGGTTTTACAGTTGCTAATGGTCTTGGTTGGACAATGGGAATTGATACCGCGGATTCAAACAAGTTTAAAATTGCTTCTTCCACCGCTGTCGGAACAAACACAAGGTTGACAATAGATAATTCGGGCAACGTCGGCATCGGGACGACGAATCCGGCAGGTCTTTTAACTCTTCGTACGGCAACAGCACAATCATTGGCTAACTCATTTTCAAGTTTGCGACTTGAATTACAGACAGCCAGCACTTCCCCTGGCGGCACGGGGCCACAATTAACTTTTGCGCAAAGTTATCATTCAGGTGCTCCAGCTGAAATGGCAGTAACGGGTGCAATTCGCGGATATAAAACCGGAAATGATTTGGGCTATGGTGGTGGGCTTCAATTGCTTTATCAACCTGATAATGTGGGCTTTGGGATGCTTCCCGCCGTCACTTTAACAGGCGGAGGCAACGTTATTGTTAATGGTACTAGCGATACCACATCAAAGTTTTCAGTTTTCGGTGGTGCTAATGTACATGCTGGACGCTTCTACGGAAATTCCACTGCAAGTCAAAGTTTGGGCATAAATATTGATGCGGGTACTAATTCAGCAGATTATGCGTTGTATATTAGAAATCAAGCGGCGTCAGCTGATTATTTGTATGTTAGAGGCGACGGCAACGTCGGCATCGGGACGACGACGCCAAAAGCCCCTTTGCAAATAGGTGGACAGTTATCCTTTCCGACAGATGGAACCGATGCCGTAATAGCAGATAACCTTTATTACTCTTCCGGGTGGAAGCATATAGCCAATTCTCTTGGTTCAATGGTTTATCAACAGGACGGCAGTATTACTCTGTACACGTCAGCAACGGGAGCGGCTGATTCTGCCGCAACATTGGTGTCTGTTATGAGTACGACTGCGGCAGGAAACGTCGGCATCGGGACGACGGCGCCGGACGGGAAATTACACGTTTTTTCAGGATCAGCAGGGACAGTAACTGCTGATGCTAACGCTGATGACCTTACTGTGGAAAATTCCGGTGCGGGCGGAATATCTATTCTGACTCCAGGTGCTTCAGATGGTAATTTATTTTTTGGCAATGAAAGCGAAAATGCCACAGCGCGTATCACTAGAGAAGCCACTACCGGCGATTTAAAGTTTAGTTTTCAGTCGGGGGTTGGAATATTTAGGTTCCAACAAGACGGCAAGCTCGGCATCGGGACGACGGCTCCTACAGCAGGAATAGAACTTGACGTAGAAGGACAAGCAGAATGCGATGGAGCAGGATGTTGGACGGTTGAATCAGACATGGCGTATAAAAAAGACATAATAGATTTGAATTATGGTTTAAGCGAGGTTCTACAAATGACCCCAAGAAGATACACCCTTAGAGAAACTAATGAAAATAGTTTTGGATTAATCGCGCAAGAACTTGAAACAATAATCCCTGAATTAGTTAGAGGAGAAGAGGGTCATAAAAACATAGGATATGACGGACTTGCTCCGATTTTGGTTAATGCGATGAAGGAGTTGGCATCAACCACAGTATCTTTGCAGAATCAAATTAACGCGTTAGTCGCATCATCAACTTTAACCGCGGCTAATGGAACATTCGCTCTTTCCACTATGAACTCCGACCTGAACCTCAACGGCTTTGCGATTTTGAATGTTAAGAGCATCACCGGATTTAATAATCTTTGGTCCATAGATTCCGAGGGCAATATTATCGCTAAAAGCGTTCAAACCCAGGCGTTGACCGTCGGCGGCGGCGCTGCCTCCGGCATCACGGTTTATGACCGCCAAACTTCGGCTCCAAAATGTATATATATAGAAGGAGGGGCGATTATGGCTTCGGATGGCGCCTGTGGCAGCACAATTAACGCCGGAGTTATCGCGCCGATTTCCCAAACCATCCCGGTTGCTACCTCCTCGGTTTCGGAAATCAATACGGCGACCTCAACTCCAGAGATAATAATTCCGCCGGCAGAGACGGCGACAAGTACGCCGGAAATACTGCCGACCGAAACGGCAACCTCAACCGAGCCGATTATTATTGACACGGCAACCACTACACCGGACATAATAATTCCACCGGTGGAAACGGCGACAACAACGCCATGAAAAAAATAAAAATCCCATCCGAAGACAGAATTTTTAATGTGGAGTCAAGGGGAATTGGACCCCTCAATCCGAGCGTCGACCACAGATTGCCTCACCAGAGGTGGCCCCTTAAACTCCACATTGATAATATTATCAAGAATACGGACAAAAAGAAAATCCGAGAAAAAATCTCGGACTTTCAGAGCCACAATTTGCAATCTGTGGTCGACTTACCGCCAGTATATCACATTAACAGGTCGTGTCAATAGTTAATTTGTGGATAACTTTTAGCGAAAAATAACATGTTAAATATAGAAAATTTTTTACAAAAAATCTCCGAAAAAATCGCCCAATTTCGTATCACGCTTACCCGTGAGGTGGCCAAATTTTCCAAAACTCGTGAGATTTCAACCCCCCAAAGTGATGAGATTTCCCGTGAGGTAATGAGAAGCAAGAGCCTTAGTCCCGATCCGTCCCTTTGCCCTTACTGCAACTCCAAAGAATTTGTTAAACGTGGCTTGCGAAAAAAGAAACTGGAAACCGTCCAGCTGTATCTTTGCGGCGCCTGCAAAAGAACCTTCACTTCGCAATTCATAAAAGGCAGGCACTTTCCAATGAACTTGGTTATTGAAGGCCTGAATTATTATAACTTGGGGTTCGGGCTGGAGGAGACCTGTAATTTACTTAATCAAAAGTTCGGGGTCAGGCCGGAAGCATCGACACTTTCAAATTGGACATCTCAATATTCGGAATTATGCAGATATTCGCGCCTGCGGCCTTTTGCGGTAAAAATGTTCAAGCCGGAAGACACGGTGGAGACCACAAGCATGGCTCATCGCCAAATCTACCGTTTTCGCTACCATCGCGCCAAAATGAAAATTCTTTTGGAGGACTACAAGCACCGCAACTTCGGCCCGCTCAAGGAATATCTGGAAGCCGTGTCGAGCGAAACCCCGCACCAGTATTTCCAGGACGGCCTGCGTATTTCGGAAATAAAAACCAAGTTCGACAAGGCGCAGATGATTATAAGGAGCAAAACGAATTACGCCAACGCGCTGGCAAAGTTTGTTTTGCAGTCGGTGAAGGAAAACAAATTCCGGCATGAGGCGCTTCAGAGGTTTTTTATCGCCAACGACTCGGTAACCGTGGCCTCCGAAGTTCCGGTGTATATAAAGAAGGAAGATATCGAGCATATGGAAAATACTCTTGGTTTTAAGATTTTGGATGAAGAAATTCGGGTAAAGGGACAAAAGGAAAATGGGGAAAAGGGACGAGTGCCAAAGGCAACTTCAAATTCGGCACTGGACGGCCTGCCCCGTCTGCTGACGGGGCATATCGACCTGGTTCAAGTTCGCAACGGAATGATTCACATTCTGGATTACAAGCCGAACGCGGCCAAGGAAAAACCGATTGAACAGCTGACTTGGTACGCTCTCGCCCTGTCGCGGCTCACCGGCTTGCGGCTGTACGAGTTCAAGTGCGGGTGGTTCGATGACAAGGATTATTTTGAATTTTATCCGCTTCACGTGGTTTATAAAATGAAAGACAGAAAAAAGAAAAAAGTGAGGTTCAAGAGCGGAGATTCAGTTGAAATCCCGGAAAATAATGAAATAAAAGTTGTATGACATACAAATTTTCGGTGAAAAAACCTGTCCATAGCTTTAGGGATTTAGAAGTTTACCAGAAAACAATGGAGGCGTCGGTTATCGTTGTCAAAAACCTGAAAGCGAAATTAACCCAGTTGAGATACCCGTTTGTGGAAGGAATGACGCAGTGCTCAATGTCTGTCCCTCTATATATAGGAGAGGCGCACTCCATCAGGTTTGGAGACCATCCGCGGGGGATTCTTCTTTTGGAAAATGCCATGGCCGGCTGCAACAAGATGATTATTTATCTGGAGCAGGCGCGGGGGATTTACGGCAGTAAATTGGATTTCGATTTGATTGACGACTTAATCAAGAAATACGCCGAAACCCGGACAAAAATTTTCCGCCTGGAAAAAGCGTGGCAGAAATTCACTCCTCCGCAGCAATGATAATTTTAAATTTTAAATTATAAATTTTAAATCAAATCAAAATGATTGAATTTTCAAATAAATATAATTTAGAAGAAAGAACATCCAAATTTGGGGAAAATATTATTGATTTTTGCAGGAAAATAACGCAGGATGTTGTTACAAGGCCAATTACTAGCCAATTGATTCGTTCCGCAACTAGCATAGGTGCCAATTATATGGAAGCCAATGGTGCTAGTTCAAAGAAAGATTTTAGAAATAAAATTTATATATGCAAGAAGGAGTCAAGGGAAACGAAGTACTGGCTTCAAATGATTGCTAAAGCAGATTCAGAAGCAAAAGAAAAGGCAAGAATTTTGTGGAAAGAAGCTCACGAATTAACACTTATATTTTCAAAAATTTTATTGACCATAGAGAAGAAGGGAAATTTTAAAAGCTAAATTTTAAGTTTTAAATGAATTGTTTAATTTAAAAATTTAATAAATTAGATTTCAATTAAAATTTAAAATTTATAATTTAAAATTAGAAATAAAGCCATGGACATAAACATCAGACAAGAAACGGAAAAATTTCAGGATGCGCGACCGAAAGTGCGAGAGGTCGCCTTTCACACGGTTCCTCCGAGAGCGCTTCACTACTGGTCGGCTATAGGCCGCTGGGCGCTGATTATTTTCGCGGGCCTGGTCCCTATTTTCTTTTTGCCTTTTACCGATTTGCCCGTCGCCGCCAATAAAGAAATTTTGGTTTTCGCGCTGATTCTAATTTCTTTTTTCGCGCTTTTGGGAAAAATTTTGGTTGAAGGCCGCATTCGCTATCCCGGGCATCTTTTGACAATCGCTCTTGTTGTTTTGATTGTTGTTTGGGGCGTGTCGGCGTTTTTGTCTTTCAATCAGTATGCCAGTTTAATCGGTTACTGGGCGGCTCCGGACAGCTTTTTCGCTATTTTGCTTTTTTCCGTTTTAACGTATTCAATCGCGGCGACATTCAATCGCAAAGATATCATTGTTTCGCTCCTTGTTTTTTTGGCATCACTTTCTATTTTGGGGCTTTTTGAACTGTTTCAGCTTGCCAAGGTTTTTATTCTGCCTTTTGAGTTTGCCAAGAACGCCGGTTTTAATCCGATTGGCTCAATTAACGAACTTGGAGCGCTGCTGGCTTTCGGGCTGGTTCTTGCGGCCGGGCTAATATCCAGTTCCGAGTCGCCACTTCTGAAACGATTTTTGAGCTTGGCCGCCATCATATTTATTGTAAATCTTGTTATTATTGATTTTTGGG
>JAUSKX010000009.1 GCA_030646675.1 Candidatus Azambacteria bacterium
TGAAAGTCAATTTGAAAAGAAATTGGACGGAAGAATTAAGCAAACTGCAGTGGCAAGATTTACGGCACTTGGTTATTTTGCCGATGTTTCAAGAGTCGCTGGAAGTTGTCAGGGCCAGTTTTTTAAGTTTGGCGGGTATCAATTATCCGCCGGATAAAATGATTGTGGTTTTGGCGGTTGAAGAAAGGGGAGAACAGGTGGCGCTGGACACGGCAAGAACGATTGAAAAAGAATTCGGTGATAAATTTTTCAAATTTTTGATAACAATACATCCGGCTAATATTCCGGGTGAAATAATCGGCAAAGGTTCAAACGACACTTGGGCAATTAAAGAAGCGAAAGAAAAAATTATCGATGATTTGAAAATTCCTTACGAAAAAATCATTGTTTCGGTTTTTGACGTTGATACGATAGTTCTCCCCGATTTTTTCAGTTGTTTGTCCCACAGTTATTTAACCGCGGAAAAGCCGCTCCGTTCGTCGTTCCAGCCCATTCCGCTTTTCATAAATAACATCTGGCACGCGCCGGCTTTTGCCAGAATTTTCGCTTTTTCGACGACCTTTTGGCAGATGATACAGCAATCGCGTCCCGAACGCCTTATAACTTTTTCTTCACAATCGATTGGTTTCAAGCCGTTGGTTGAACTTGGTTTTTGGCAGACCAATGTAGTCAGCGAGGATTCAAGAATATTTTGGCAATGTTTATTGCATTACGATGGCGATTGGAGAACCGTCCCGTTATTTTTTCCGATATATATGGATGCCAATGTCGCCGAAACTTTTTGGCAAACCCTGAAAAACCAGTACAAACAAATCCGCCGCTGGGCATACGGTGTTGAAAACAACGCTTATTTTCTCTACGGATTTTTAAAAAATAAAAAAATAACCAAATTAAAAAAATGGTATTTCGGTTTCAATATGATTGAAGGCGCGCATTCGCTGGCGACAAACTCGCTGATTATTTTTCTCTTAGGCTGGCTTCCGACGGCAATCGGCATTGGCGGATTTTCGGAGACTCTTCTTTCCCACAATTTGCCCTACATAACCCGCTTGACCATGAATCTAGCCATGGTGGGCTTGGTCTTTACCGCCATTATTGCCATAAATCTTTTACCGCCCCGTCCGCCGTATTACGGCCGTTTTCGGTATGTGTTAATGGTTCTTCAATGGGCGGCCTTCCCCATAAATATGATTTTTTTCGGCTCCATTCCGGCCTTGGACGCCCAAACGCGCTTGGCGTTCGGAAAATATTTGGGCTTTTGGACTACCCCCAAGGTGAGAAAATAATTATTCAAAATGAATTCGGTTTTGAAATTCCAGAACTTTACTCGCCAGAAGCGGGTAGTTTTTTAAGTTCGGGCTTTCACGCAATATTTTTTTCGCGGCCTCGCGAGTTTCTCCGATAAGTTTTGCGTCGGTTAAGGAGGCGATGGCCAAGTCCGGCAATCCCGACTGGCGGACGCCGATAAAATCTCCGGGGCCTCTCATTTCCAAATCTTTTTCCGCCAAATCAAATCCGCTTTGCGCTATTTCAATGGCTTTTAGCCGCTCGTTGGTTTTTTCTGAAAGCGAATCGGTTAATAAAAAGCAATACGACTGATGCTCGGCGCGTCCCACCCGGCCCCGGAATTGATAAAGAGACGCCAAACCGAACCGGTCGGCTCCTTCAATCATCATCACCGTGGCGTTGGAAACATCAATTCCCACTTCAACTACGGACGTTGTTACCAAAATATCTAAATTTTTATCCAAAAATTCCGACATTGTTTTTTCTTTTTCTTTGGATTTTAACCGGCCGTGCAAGAGTCCGATTTTCAGTTCCGGAAAAATTTCTTTCTGAAGCCGCTCGAATTCTTTTTTTACGGCCTTGACCGCCAAAGTTTCCGATTCTTCGATAAGCGGGCAGACAATAAAAGCTTGGCGGCCTTTTTTAATTTCGCTTTTTATAAATGCGTAAACCTTATCCCGTTCCGCCGGAGGCGCAATTTTGGTGATTATATTTTTTCGGTTTTTTGGCATTTCCTCAATAATGGACAGGTCAAGGTCGCCCCAAATTGTCAGCCCCAGCGTCCTTGGAATCGGGGTTGCCGACATTGATAATAAATGCGGGATTGTTGCTTCATGGCGCGTCAGAGTTGCTCGTTGATTGACGCCAAAACGGTGCTGTTCGTCAATAACAACTAGTGCCAAATTTTTAAAACGGATATTTTTCTGAATTAAAGAATGAGTGCCGATGACAACGGCAATTTCTCCGGCGGATATTTTATCGGTAAATTCTTTTTTAGATATATTATTTCCGGAAATTTTTGCCTCGGAAGAAGTTAGAAGACCGACATCAATACCGAATTTATTTAAAAGCGGCCAGATTTTTTCATAATGCTGGCGGCTCAAAATTTCCGTCGGCGCCATAAATGCCGTTTGATAATTATTCAAGGCGGTAAAATAAGTTGCCATCGCGGCGACGATGGTTTTTCCGCTGCCGACATTTCCTTCCAACAATCGGTTCATCGGTTTATTTTGCTGGATATCCTGAATTATCTGCCAGGCTGATTTTTTTTGGTCGCCGGTTAAATTAAATGAAAGCGAGGCGACGAATTTTTTTGCCATTTCTTCATCGAATTTTATCGCCGGCGCTGTTTGTTTTTGGAGTTTTAACCGCTCCATCGCCATAAAAAGCTGGAGAATAAAAAGCTCTTCAAAAGCAAATCTCCGCTTTGCCAATTCGGCCTTTTCCAAAGTTTCGGGGAAATGAATTTGCGATAGGGCGTATTCCAAATTCGGTAAACAGTAATTTTTTTTTAATTCCTCCGGCAAAATGTCGGCAATCTTGTTTGCGAAACTCAAAAGCGGTTTAATTCCCAGCCGGAGCCAGCGAGAAGAAATGCCTCGCGTTTCGGGATAAACAGGCACCAGCCTGCCGGTATGAATCGGCTCTTTATTTGTAAATTCGTAGGCCGGATTGGAAAAACAAAGACGTTTTTTATTCAAAGAAACCTTGCCGGAAATATTAATCTGGCGGCCGGGTTTGAATTGGTTTAAAAGATACGGCTGATTGAACCAAACCGATTTAATCGCGCCGCTTTCATCTTCAACAACGGCTTCGGTTAAAGTCATATGTCTTCTGAAAATATTTATATTTTTGGCGCTTAAAATTATTCCGCGAACGGTGGATTGTGAATTTTGTTCAAGTTCGGAGATAGGTGTAAAACTGGAAAAATCGTCATAACGGAAAGGGAAATGATAAAGCAGGTCGCCGACAGTTTTTATGTTCAATTTGGCGAATTTTTTTGCCGCCGCCGGCCCGAAATATTTTATATTTTGAATTTCAGCCTCAAGAATGGACGCCATATGTCCCCTCGGTAGGAATCGAACCTACATCGCGAGAACCGCAATCTCGCGTCCTGTCCATTGAACGACGAGGGGATATCGGCCTATATTTTACCCCATTAAAAATTTTATGACAAAATTTTTGGGGCGTGCGCTAAAAAAATATTTTTCTCAATAAATCTATCAGCGATTCGCGCTCTTCTTTTTCTTCCAAATATTCCGTTAAAATTTTCCTGATTTGCGGTTCGTCATTTTCATGGAACGGCACGGCCAGAAGGGGGATGAAGCGCTCTTTGCGGCGTAAAACAAATTCTTGTTTTTCTCCGGAAAAAATCCAAAACGATTCAAAACTGTTATAGGGATAGAATTTGTCTCCTATATATAGTCCGTCACCATTAAGGCGGAAATTAACAGTTTCCGGCGGTTTATTTTTATTGCCGTAAATTATAAATGCCGCCAAGCCGACAATGACAATCAAAAGATAATTTTTCAGCAGAACGGCGAAAACAATGAGCGCGAACGCGAAAATTCCCAATGCCCAAAACCACTCCGTGGTTTTGGGCATAAAATTCCGCTCTTCAATTTTCCAATTAAGTTCCATGTTGAGGCGTCTCAATGAATTTAGCGATTTCGAGTTTTAATATATTTTCGAGTTCTTTTAAATCATTTCTTATTATATCAGACTGTTCGTACTTATCAGAAATCACTTGTGAGCAATTTAAGAGTTTATTTTTCAATTCTTCAGAAACAGGGCGTTCTAAAACGGTTTTCCATATTTCATCATTTACCCAGTCTTTATCGCCCATATCAATCCAGCGGACGTGATATTTCTTAATAAATTTTGAATTTTCAAATATAAGAGCGTCCCATTCTCCGGAAATTTCTTTTTCCTCAGGAAAAGGCTTTTTTTCAATCAAAACCTGCTTAATTATTCTGTGGCCTTTAATTGTATAGTCAAAAGAAATAGCTTCTTTGTCGTTTAAAGAGACGGAAATAAAATAACACTTGCTTGGTGTAGGATTATAATCAATTTCTATATTCATAATAAATGCTTATTTATAAACGCCCTGCCTGAACCCGATTTTAGGTATTTTTCAAACTCAAATGCTTTATATTTGTCATTAAAAACAATATAAATCATTAATTGAATGGGGCGACGATCTTTCGTGGCGGGCACATATCCGTTTTCATGACGCTCTATTCTCTCTTCCAAATTTTCCGTACAGCCGGTATATGGTTTATCGTCAGCACATTTTAAAATATAAACTATATACATAAAATTGTCCTACTCTCCTTCGCAATCTACTGGCGGACTGTGTCCGCCGTAGCTCGCTTCGGCGAGCGAAGGCGGAGGGTACAGGATTTGAACCTGTGAGGGGATTTCTCCCCAACCGGTTTTCGAAACCGGCGCCTTAGACCGCTCAGCCAACCCTCCCAATCGGCTGTTTTGAAGTATAATCAATATTTATTATTTTTTACAACATTGAAATTGTGCTATTATGTAATTATATGAAAAACATATCAATAATTATCGGGGTTATAATAGTTCTTGCGGCTGTCGCGTGGTTTTTCTTTATTAAGAGTAACGCCATTCCGGGGCTGAATAACAATGGCGAGGATTCTCCCGGAGCAACTGCCGAGCAATCATCCGGTTTGGGCGGCGCGCTATTCAACGCGGTTAAACAAAATCCAACGGGAGGCATCCCTGACACAAATCCATTCCAAAATAATTTAAACCCTTATAAGAGCGGGTACACTAATCCATTTTAAAAATATGAAAAAACACATTTTTTTGGTTCTTGGGGCGCTTGCCGGAATAGGTTTTATGGGTAATCCGGCGTTCGCTATAGTTAAGTCGGATGATACCATAACTATTGCCGCTAATGACTTATGGTCTGCGTCCGTGCAATCAACAGACATATTAAGATTGGCCGCCAGAATTGATTATAATAAACCGGCCGGCGCTAATCCCACGATAGAAATATATGTAAATGACAAGCCGCTTGTATCTCCGCTTTTAAACAAAGGATCAAAATTCACATATAAAGACGGGAGGACTTTTTCTTATCAATCGGGGAATGCGTGGCTGTTGTTTTACAACCCCGATTTTTCTGCCAATAATTCATCTGCCGGCGGGGGGTATCAGGTAATGACCGATCCCGGCCAGGCGTATTTATACAAATGGGACATTTCCTCGCTTGTCGGCGGTGCGAAATCTATGAAGTTGGCGATTAAAAACAATGGCAAGGCCATAGGGAAGCCGATTGTGGTTACGCTTCTTAGCAAATATCCTATCGCCGCATTGGGAAACTGCGAAAGCGAGGACTCTTGCCGTGGCTATTGCGGCAAGCAGGAAAATTATGCCGTCTGCGCGGATTACGGCCAGAAAAATAATATTATTTCCGAAGAAGACGCCGAAAGAGCGAAAGAGTTCGCGGATGTGTTGAAGGGCGAGGGTCCCGGCGGATGTAAAGACGAAAAATCCTGCAAAGGATATTGCGAAGGCGCGACTCACTTGGACGAATGTCTTTCTTTCGCGGAAAAACACAACTTTATTGCCGGTGACCAGCTCGCGGAAGCAAGAAAAATATCCAAAGCCCTAAAAGATGGCGCCACTCTCCCGGGCGGTTGTACCGACAAAGCGACATGTGACACATATTGCAAGGTTTCTACGCATGTTGAGGAATGCCTTGGTTTCGCCAAGAAGGCGGGATTCATATCGGAGCAAGAGGCCGTGGAAGCGGAAAAAGTTTTGCCTTTTATAAAGAGCGGGCAAACGCCCGGAGGCTGTACAACCAAAACGGATTGCCAAAAATACTGCGATAATTCCAATAATAATTCCGAATGCACCGATTTTGCCGAAAAAGCTGGCTTTATGAATAAGGAGGAGGCGGATATGGCGAGAAAGACCGGCGGCAAAGGTCCGGGTAATTGTAAGTCGAAAGATTCTTGCGAGCAGTATTGCAATAAAAAAGACAATCAAAAAGAATGTTTTGGTTTTGCCCAAAAATATAATCTTATCCCCGCGGACAAGCTAAAAGAGATACAAGACGGAATGGGGCGATTGCGCAGCGGCTTGGATCAAATGCCTTCGGAGGCCATGGCTTGTCTAAAGGATAACCTGGGCGAAAGCGTGATTGGCGATATACAGAGCGGCAACTTTGCGCCGGGCCCTCAGACGGGAGAAATAATCAAAGGCTGTTTTGATAAAATAATGCCCAAGCTTCAGGCAAAACTTCAGCAGGGCTTGAGTCAGGCCACGCCGGAGGCGCTCGCTTGTTTGAAGAACGGCATGGGCGAGGGCGAGTTTGAGAAAGTTAAGAGCGGAGAAGCGCCGAGTCCGGAAAACGGAGATATATTCCGAAAGTGTTTTGAATCCATGAAAACAGAAGGCGTAAAGAAACTGAAAGAGGGTCTTAATAAGATGCCGCCGGAGATAAGAACATGCGTTGAGGGCAAACTTGGGGATGTCAGTGAGAAAATTCAGAGTGGGGAATTAAAGGGTGAGGAAGATATTAAGGGAGTAATTCAAGAATGCGCCTCAAGTTTTAAACCGCAGGGGATTCCAAAAGGAATGCCAAGCGGGATGCCGCCGACCGATATGGGCGACGCGACACCGTCTTCCGGCGCGATGCCGGCTGTTGATTGCAGTGCTTTTGCCGCGGCGCCTTCGTGCTCCTATGTGCCGGAATCCGCGCGAGCCATATGCGAAAAATGCAAAGCTGAATAAATCACAATTTTAGCGG
>JAUSKX010000013.1 GCA_030646675.1 Candidatus Azambacteria bacterium
AGAAGATTGGCAAAAAATTTCTAATATCGGGGCGAAAGTTGCTGAAAGCATTTTTGAATATTTTAGCGATAAAAATTGCGTTGCTTTTCTTCAAAAACTTGCTCATGCGGATATTAAAATTATTTCACCTAAAGTTGATAAAAAAATTTTGAAATTAAAAAACAAAATATTCGTTTTAACCGGCAGTTTACAAACCTTGACGCGGGAGGAAGCCAAAGGCAGAATTAGGGAATTGGGAGGCGATATTTCTTCATCGGTAAGCGCTTCGGTTGATTATGTCGTCGCCGGCGCCGAACCGGGGGAAAAATATGAAAAAGCGAAAAAATTAGGCGTGAAGGTCATCAATGAAGAAACATTTTTAAGACTAATTAAATAATGCTTACAAAAACAGAGGTTGAAAAAATTGCCGGATTGGCCCGATTGAAACTGGAAGATAAAGAAAAAGAAAAATTTGCCGAAGATTTATCTTCAATTATCGGTTATATCCAAAAATTATCGGAAGTTAATGTTGAAAAAGTCGAACCGATGTTCGGAGGCACGGATTTGGAAAGTGTTACCAGGCAAGACGACGAAACAAAATCAATTTCCAATCCGGAAATGCGGAAGCAAATATTAAATGCCGCCCCGAACCGCGAAGGTGATTATTTTAAAGTTCCCTCAATTTTGGAATGAATTTAAAAGAACTGACAATAAAAGAAGCGCATAAACTTTTGGAAGAAAAAGAAATAACTTCTGTTGAGTTAACCAAAGCGCATTTTGACGGGATTAAAAAACATGATGGCAACATCCATGCATTTTTATCTTTAACCGAAAAAGAGGCGCTTGAATCGGCAAAAAAAGTTGACCAAAGGATTTCAAAAGGCGAGCCGATTGAAATGCTGGCCGGAATTCCGGCGGCAATTAAAGACAATATTTTAATCCGCGGCGCCAAAACCACGGCCGCTTCAAAAATTCTTGAAAATTACATAGCGCCTTACGATGCCACCGTGATTAAAAAACTTAAGGAAGAAGAGGCGGTTTTTATCGGTAAGACAAATATGGATGAGTTTGCTATGGGAGGTTCAACCGAAAATTCCGCTTTTGGCCCGACGAAAAATCCGGTTGATACAAACAGAGTTCCAGGCGGTTCATCCGGCGGCTCCGCCGCCGCGATTAAGGCCGGATTTTCCGTTTACGCGCTGGGTTCCGACACGGGCGGGTCAATCCGCCAGCCGGCCGGTTTCTGCGGCGTTGTGGGCTTCAAACCCTCTTATGGCGCTGTTTCCCGTCATGGATTAATGGCTATGGCCTCGTCTTTGGACCAAATCGGGCCGATTACCAAAAACGTGGACGATGCCGCCGCGGTTTTTGAAATTATCCGCGGCGCGGATATTTTGGACTCAACAAGCGCCGACAGGGAATGGCAAAGCTATCATGATAAGCCGGTGGATATAGAAGAAATAAAATTCGGCGTTCCTCGCGAATATTTTACTCATGGCCTGGCTCCGGAAATAGAAAAAAATATAAAAGCCGTGATATCAAAACTGGAAAAAGAAGGAGCGCAAATAGAAGAAATTTCTTTGCCCTACAGCGAGTGGGCTTTGGCGGCTTATTATATTATTATGCCCGCCGAAGTGTCGGCTAATCTTGCAAGATTTGACGGAATAAAATATGGCTACTCCAAAATGTCCAATCTTAAAGACACTTATTTAGAAAGCAGGGGAGAAGGATTCGGCGCCGAGGCGAGGCGGAGAATAATGCTTGGCACATATGTTCTTTCAGCCGGCTATTACGATGCCTATTACACAAGAGCTCAAAAAGTTCGACGGCTTATAAAACAGGATTTTGTCCATGCTTTCAAAGAAGTTGACGCGATTATAACACCTACGTCCCCGACAACTGCTTTCAAATTCGGAGAAAAAACCCAAGACCCTTTATCAATGTATCTGGCGGATATTTATACGGTTTCCATTAACTTAGCGGGCGTTCCAGCAATCTCCATTCCCATAAAAGAGGTAAACGGATTACCGGTTGGGCTTCAGCTTATCGGTAATAATTTTGAAGATATAAAGCTTTTAAAAATTGCCAAAATAGTTGAAGATATGAGTAAATAAATCCATGCGTATAATTTATTTGATGGCCGACATAACAAATAATCTCCGTTTGGACATTATTAATCTTGGTGCTTCAGAATGGGTTGCTTATCTCAAATTACTTGGCATTTTTTTGGCATTCATTTTTGGCGCTTTGGTGATAATTTTAATAAACAAGGTTGGCATATTAAAAAAGTTTTTCACGGTCACGGGTAATTTTTTGAGAGGCGGCAAAACTTCCAAAAAAAATCTCAACGCTTCATGGCAAAAAATTCTGGCGCGCTTGAGCAAAGACGACGAAGCCAATTTGCGATTAGCATTGATAGAAGCCGATAATATTTTTGACGATTTATTAAAACTAATGGGGCTTCCGGGGGAGTCTATGGCCGACAGATTGAAATATTTAAACTCCGCCCAAGTCTCCAATATAGAAGAAATCTGGCAAGCGCATAAATTAAGAAATCAACTGGTGCATGGTTCGGAATATACAATCGCCAGAAGCGAAATAGAATTCGGCGTCCGCGCCTACGAAAAAGCCCTCAAAGAACTGAAGTTTATTGATTAGTCTTTATGCGCGGTGGATGGGATTCCTCTTCCCCCGAAATTTTTCGCGCACCTTCGGTGCAGGCAAAATTTCTCCTCCAGAGCCGGGGTTTCCAAAAACATAAAGCAGTTTATGTTTTTGGAATACCCTCCGAATCCTTCATCACGAAGTGTCAATTAAAAAACGCCACAAGGGCGTATTTTAATTGCCATTTGCGCGGTGGATGGGATTCGGACCCACGGTCTCCTCCGTGACAGGGAGGCGCTTTAAACCGGGCTAAGCTACCACCGCATTTATTTAATTTTCTGTGCCGATGGGAGGAATCGGACCTCCGACCTAGCGCTTATGAAACGCCCGCTCTACCACTGAGCTACATCGGCTAATATCGGCTAATACTTGACCATATTACCAGAACTATTTTATAATTTCAATGCGGGGTGGAGCAGCCTGGTAGCTCGCGAGGCTCGATTCCGCAAAATTAAAATCCTGAAAAATGGATACAAAACTTAAGGGTGATATAGCTGAACAAGCCACAATTTTAAAAGCTTTAGAGCGTGGATGGGCAGTAATTAAACCCTTGGGTGATCGGCTTCCATATGATTTGGTGCTGGATATAAAAGGCAAACTAGTAAAAATCCAAATCAAATCAGCGTGGTTTGATAAAAAGTCGGGCAATTTTGTTGTTGATAATCGCAGAACTAAGACGAATAGACGTCATATGTTGCGAGAACCATACAAAAAATCCGATTTTGATTTCGCCGTGATTTATCTTAATGGGCCAAACATATTTTATGTTTTACCCAATAAGGTTTTTATCACTTATGGCAGTGCTATCCATTTTGTTGAGGAGAAAAAGCGTCAAAGAAAACCCTTGTCAGCAGATTTTCGCGACGCTTGGGATTTAATTTTGCAATGGGCTACGCGCGAAGAAACTTGCGCGTGATAACCTGTCAAATTCGGGGAAACCCAAAAAAGGGCAATCCCGAGCCAAGCCCTCCTTTATATAAAGGATGGGAAGGTGTAGAGACTTAACGGCAGGCGCCCGCCCTATATACATAGGGGGCGAAGAGAAAGTCCAGACTCCAAATTCGCCATTATAGCGAAGCAGCGGAAGCTGTAGAGAGTATGCATAACCTTGAGGTCGTTGGTTCAAATCCAACCCCCGCAACAAAGGATCCCTGACTGATATGTGCAGGGATTTTTTGTTGCTTTTGTCTTAAAATTTTGATATAATACAACTATGTTTTGGGACGGTGGGAAAGCGCATTTAATAGCCCTAATTTTCGCGAATGTTTTAGCCTGGGCGTCTTTTTTTAGCGTTATTTTACTGACTAATCCCCAAAACGCCGGCATATTCGGCGCCGTTGTTTTGTGCATAAGTTTGGCAATAGGTTTGGTTTGTCTCGGACTCTTAATATGGCAGTTGAAAACTCTGAAAAAAAATTAATAAAAGCTCTGCAAAAAAGACATGACCCTGAAGCCGAGAGGCTGAAGCGTTTTCTTGCCATGCCCGATTTGACGCGGACTCCGGACAGTCCGCTGTCGGACATTGCCAAACGCATAGCCGGTCTGCCCCGTTTTTCGGAATACAAAAATTTAAACGTGCCGGAAATTGTCGGATACGATATAAGTTTTGACCTTTTCAATTTTCCTCCCAACCATCCGGCTCGAAAACCTACCGACACCTATTTTGTCGATAAAAATCATGTTCTGCGGACTCACACCACGGTAATGTGGTATTACCATTTGAATTTGCCGGATGTGAAAAATAAAATTAAAAAGGGCGAGCCCGTTGGCGCGTTGTCGCATGGCAAAGTTTACCGCAGAGACGAAATAGACCGCCAGCATATGAATGTATTCCATCAGATGGACGGCTGGTACCTATGCCGCAGAAAAGACCATATTATAACCATAGACGATTTGAAAGAAGTTTTGGTTGAAATAGCCCAGGAGATTTTCGGCAAGAAAATCAAATATCGTTTTAATATTGATGAGTTCCCATATACTGACCCATCTATTGAAATGGAAGTTCAAATCTCTAAACGATGGATAGAAGTACTAGGCGCCGGCGTGGTGAGGAATTGCGTTTTAAAAAATCTTGGCGTCGACCCGAAAAAATACAACGGCTGGGCGTTTGGCTTCGGCCTTGAGCGGCTGGCCCTCATAAGTATGGATTTGCCCGATATTCGGCTTTTATGGTCGCAAGACGAGAGAGTCAAAAAGCAGCTGAAATTAGGAAATAAATACAGAGAAGTTTCCAAATTTCCGCCCATTACCCGCGACATTTCGTTTGTGGTCAATAAAAATTTCATTCCAAATGATTATTTCGACTTGATTAGGGATTTGGGCGGCGATTTGGTTGAAGAGGTAAAGCTTTTGGACAAATATGCCAATGCCAAAAAATTCGGAGCCGACAAATTAAGCTATACGTATAGGATTATTTACAGAAGCAACAGCAGGACTCTTTTGTCCGATGAAGTTGATAAAATACAGAAAAAAATCTACAGTGAAACTGCCAAAAAATTTAACGCGGAAATCAGATAGCAATGTGAGTTATCCGCCTTCGCATAAAGCTTCGGCGGATGCTCATATTTTTAACTAAAAATAAATTTTAGAAAAATATGGCAAAAGAACCGACATATACAGCAAAAGACATTTATGTTTTGGAAGGTCTTGAACCGGTTAGAAAACGGCCGGGAATGTATATCGGTTCAACCGGTCCCGATGGCTTGCACCATTTGATTTGGGAAGTTTTTGACAACTCTAGGGACGAGGCGATGGGCGGATATGCCAAAAACATAGAAGTTATTTTGCTTCCGGAAAATAAAGTTAAAGTAATCGACGACGGGCGCGGCATTCCTGTTGAATATCACAAGCAAACCAAAAAATCGGCTCTTGAAACGGTTATGACTACTCTTCACGCCGGCGGTAAGTTCGGCGGAGAGTCCTATAAAATTTCCGGCGGTCTCCACGGAGTCGGCGTTTCGGTTGTTAACGCTTTGTCGCGCTGGTTAAGGGTTGATGTTTGCCGAGATGGCGCTATCTGGACGCAGGAGTACGAACGGGGCAAGCCGGACGGAAAAGTCAGGAAAACCGGAACATCAAAAACAACTGGTACCACGGTCACTTTCGAACCCGACCCGGAAATTTTTAATACTTTTGAAAAGGGCGGGGAGTGGTTTGATGAAAAGAGAATTTTGGAACACTTGCGCGAGCAGGCCTATTTAACCAAGGGCGTTAAAATAATTTTCCGCGATGAAAGAAAAAACCCCGCCAATTCTTTCGCTTTTTATTTTGAGGGCGGACTGATTTCTTTTGTCCGTTTTTTGAACAAAAATGAAAAACCAATTCAGGAAAATATTTTTTATGTTGAAAAAACTTATAACGACATAGTCGTGGAGGCGGCGTTCCAGTATACCGAAGACATGCAAGCCTTAGAATTAAGTTTTGCCAACAATATCCACACGGGGGAGGGCGGAATGCACGCCACGGGTTTCAGGACGGCGCTGACAAGAACGCTTAATGATTACGCCCGAAAAAACGGCTACGTAAAGGATTCGGAAGACAATCTTACCGGCGAAGACGCGCGCGAGGGGCTCACTGTCGCGATAAGCGTTAAATTGCGGGAGCCGCAATTTGAAGGACAGACTAAAGCTAAATTGGGCAACCCGGAGGCCAGAACTGCCACGGAAGCGGTAATTGGCGAGTCTTTGGGAGAATGGCTTGAAAAAAATCCTTCCGACGCTAAAAAAATCTTGGAAAGAACGATTTTAGCGTCAAAGGCCAGAAAAGCGGCAAAAGCGGCGCGCGAAACTGTTTTAAGAAAGGGGATTATGGAAGGGCTGGCCTTGCCCGGAAAATTGGCCGACTGTTCAAGCGACGACCCCGTGGAATCGGAATTATTTATTGTTGAAGGCGATTCGGCCGGCGGTTCGGCAAAACAAGGACGCGACAGGAAGTTTCAGGCGATTTTGCCCTTGCGCGGAAAAATTTTAAATGTTGAAAAAGCGAGAATTGACAAGATATTGGCTTTTAAAGAAATCAGAGCGCTGGTTATCGCGCTTGGCACGGCCATTGCCGAGGAGTTTGATATTTCAAAATTGCGTTACGGGCGGATTATAATCATGACCGACGCGGACGTTGACGGCGCGCACATCAGGACATTGCTTCTGACTTTATTTTTCCGCTATTTTCCCGAGTTGATAAATCAAGGCCACATATATATAGCCGAGCCGCCGCTTTATAAAATTTCAAGCGGTAAAAGAGCCGAGTACGCCTACACGGATGAAGACAAGGCGGAAATTCTGGGAGACTTTAAGAAAGACAAAATATTAAATCCCAGTATCCAACGCTACAAAGGTTTGGGTGAAATGAATCCCGAGCAATTGTGGGAAACGACAATGAATCCGGAAAGCAGAAGTATGAAGCAAATTAATGTTGAAGACGCCGATAAGGCCGATAAAGTTTTTGATATATTGATGGGCGACGAAGTGGCTCCCCGCAAGAGGTTTATTCAATTGCATGCCAAAACAGTCAAAAACCTTGACATTTAATTTAATGGCTGGTAGTATATGGGCATAAGCCTGCGGGCTTTTTTAATTAGTCAATTTTATGGGTAATTTGGAAAAAATAAAAAACTATTTTAAGGAAGTGAAAGTTGAAATGGATAAGGTCGATTGGCCGTCCAAACAAACCACCATTGATTACACGTTGATTGTTATTGGCGTTTCCGCCGCTACGGCGGTGTTCTTGGGCGCCTTAGATTACTTTTTCGGCCTGGGTTTGAACATCTTTTTATTCAAATAAACTATGACGCGACAGCAATCACAAGGCAGGAACTGGTACGTGCTTCATACTTACTCCGGCTATGAAGACGCGGTGGCGCGCAATTTGAAACAGAGAATCGAGTCCCTGGATATGCAGGACAAGATTTTTAATGTTTTGGTCCCGAAAGAAAAGAAAATTAAAATCAAGAACGGCAAACGGCGGGTGATTGAAGAAAAAATTTATCCTGGCTATGTTTTGGTTGAAATGATTGTTACCGACGATTCGTGGTATGTGGTCAGGAACACGCCGCGTGTTACCGGATTTATCGGTTCGGGAACGATGCCCATTCCGGTTTCGGCAGGGGAAATAAATGACCTGCAAAAACGGATGAGCGGCGGCGAATCGAAATATAAAATTGAATTTTCGGTTGGCGACCCGGTTAAAATAGTTGACGGACCGTTCAAAGATTTTGACGGCAAAGTTAACGAAGTGGATGAAGACCACGGCAAGGTAAAAGTGTTGATTTCGATGTTTGGCCGCGAAACGGCGGTTGAGCTTGACTCATTGCAGATAAAAAAGCTTTAATAAATTTTAGAAAAATATGGCAAAAAAGATAAAAACAATTATAAAAATTCAAATTCCCGCCGGAGCGGCAACAGCCCAGCCGCCGGTTGGCACGGCATTGGGTCCGCACGGCCTTAATATCGGCGAGTTTGTAAGCAAATTCAATGTCGCCACCAAGGATATGGCGGGCGATATTATTCCGGTTGAAGTCACGGTTTACGAGGACCGGACTTTTGATATGAGATTCAAATCTTCTCCGGCGGCATCTTTGCTTAAAAAAGCAGCCGGCATTGAAAAGGCCAGCGCCAATCCGAAAAAAATCAAAGTCGGCAAAGTTACTATGGCGCAAATCCGCGAAATCGCCGAAAAGAAAATGGTTGATTTAAACGCCAATGACATTTTCGCGGCGGAAAAAATCATCATGGGTACTGCGCGCTCAATGGGCATTGAAATCGAGAAGTAAAGACAACAAAACCTACCCCCTTTAATAAACCCCTCCCTGATAAGGGAGGGATGGGGTGGGTTTTATTATTTAAAATTTTATGTTATTTTTAAGCCATGGTTAAAGATAAAAAGGTAGAATACGAACCGGTAATCGGGTTGGAAATACACGCGGAACTGAAGACGAAAACAAAGATGTTTTGCGCCTGCAAGAACGACCCTGACGAACGCCATCCCAATGTTAATATTTGCCCCATTTGCACCGGCCAGCCGGGAACTTTGCCTGTTATAAACAGAGAAGCGGTTGCTCATGTCATAAAAACCGGTCTGGCTCTTAAAAGTAAAATTCCGGAAATCACCAAATGGGACAGAAAAAATTATTTCTATCCCGACTTACCAAAGGGTTATCAAATATCCCAATATGACAAGCCGATTTGTTTGGGCGGAGAATTAGATAAAATCAAAATAACGCGGGTGCATCTTGAGGAAGATACCGGCCGGCTTGTTCATTTCGGCCATATCGGCCATTCTTTAGTTGATTTTAACCGCGCGGGCGTGCCGTTAATGGAGCTTGTCACGGAGCCGGATTTTACCTCCGGAGAAGAAGCCAGCGCTTTTGCTCAAGAGCTTCAGCTGATTTTAAGGTACTTGGGCGTTTCCGATGCGGATATGGAAAAGGGACAAATGCGGGTAGAGGCCAATCTCTCATTAAAGCCGATTGGCGCCAAAGAACTTGGCACTAAAGTTGAAGTTAAAAATTTGAATTCTTTTAAAGCGGTTCGTGACGCGATTGATTTTGAAATTAAACGGCAAACAAAAATTCTTGAGCGCGATGAAAAAATCGTCCAGCAAACATATGGCTGGAACGAATCAAAAGGGGAGACGGTATTGCAAAGAACTAAAGAAGAATCGCATGATTACAGATATTTCCCAGAACCAGATTTGCCGCCAATGATAACCAATACCGAACTTGTAAAAGAAATTGAAGCCGGATTGCCAGAATTGCCAAGCGGTAAAAGAAAAAGATTTAAATCCGAATACGGCTTGGCCGATAATCAAATCAATATTTTGGTTAATAATAAAAAACTTGCCGGGTTTTTTGAAAATGTTGCAAGCGAACTTCAAGAACTTGAAGAGGGCGATAGAAAAAAGATTGTAGTTTTGTCGGCCAATTATATTTTGGGAGATTTTTTGGGACTCTTAAATGAAGCTTCAGCCGAAGTTGACGACACCAGAATAACCGCTGAAGATTTTGCCGAATTGATTGGGTTAGTTCATAGGGGGGCAATAACTACATCAACTGCCAAAGAAGTTCTGAAAGAAATGTGGGCAACGGGAAAAGACCCTTCCAATATTATTGACGAGAAAAATTTAGGACAAGTTCAGGACGTCGGCGAGCTCGAAAAAGCCGCCTCAAAAATAATAAGCGAAAACCAGACGGCCGCCGCGGATTACAAAAAAGGCAAAGAAGCGTCTTTGCAATTTTTAATTGGGCAAGTTATGCGCGAAACCCGCGGCAAAGCCAACCCGGAAACCATTTCCGGCATTCTTAAAAAATTATTAAGGTAAAAATCCCTTAACTAATTTTCCAGCCTGATTTGAATTCGCGACCCAGCGGATTTTTTTGTTGCGGTTGAACCAAGTCATTTGGCGCTTGGCGTAATGTTCTATTTCTTTTTGTAGTTTTGAAACCATTTCGTCGTAAGATAATTTGTTTTGAAGATAGTAAGCGACATAGCGGTATTCAAGTCCAAAATCTTCAAGCCGTTGCCAACTCAAACCTAATTTTTTTAGATTTATTATTTCTTTAACCATACCTATTTTTAATCTTTTTAAGAGTCGGGATTTTATCAGTTCTTTTAATTCTCTCATGCCGCGTTTTACGCCGATAAACAGTACTTCGTATTTTGGCGCGGATTTTAGTTCGGGGACTTTATTGCCTGATTTGATAATTATTTCCAATGCCCTGATTAAACGGCGGCGGTTATTTTTATCTATGTTTTTTGCCCGCCGCGAGTCCAATTTTTTCAACTGGCTGAATAATTCTTTTGTAGATTTTTTTTCAAGAGCAGTTCTCAATTTTATGTCAGGTTTTATTTCCGGAATGGAAATATTTTCCGTTATGGCTTGGATATAAAAACCCGTACCGCCGCAAATAATGGGAATTTTCCCATGGCGGATTATTTTTTTAATTACTTTTTCCGCCAGTTGCTTGTATTGCGCGACGGAAAATTGATTTTTTGGATTGGCGACATCAATGCAGTAATGTGGGATTCCCTTGTGTGTAAAAACATATTTCTTTTTTGCTTGCCCCGTACTAAAATTCGAAGAATTTTTAGTATCGGGGGTGATTTTGCCGGTTCCGATATCCATTCCTTCATAAACCTGCCGTGAATCAGCGGAAATAATCTCACCTTTAAATTTCTTGGCGAGTTTTACCGCAAGCGTACTTTTTCCTGATGCCGTTGGTCCAACGACTACAATTATTTTCGGATTATATTTTACTCTCAATTTCTTTTTGGATTTTTTCAATGAATTTGCTCAACTCCATAGCGCCCAGGTCGCCCTTGCCTCTCTCGCGGACCGCAATTGAACCGGTTTTTTCTTCTTTATCGCCAACAACTAAAATATACGGCGTTTTTTCAATCTCTGCATTTCTTATTTTTTTGCCGATAGTTTCATTCGCATCATCAAGTTCGGCTCTTATGCCCAATTTTTTAAATTCTTCATTTATTTTTTCAGAATATTTTAGATTTCGGTCGGTTATATTGAGAATTTTTACTTGAACGGGGGAGAGCCATACCGGAAAAGCGCCGGCATAATGCTCAATAATCACGCCCATAAAACGCTCGGTAGTGCCGGTAACGGCGCGGTGCAGAAGTACAGGAGTTTTTTCCGAACCATCTTCGGCTACATACGAACAATTGAGCCGGCCGGGCTGGATAAAATCAACTTGGATAGTCGAAAGCTGCCATTCGCGGCCTAGGATATCTTTTGCCATGAAATCGGCTTTTGGGCCGTAAAAGGCCGCCTCGCCCTCGGCTTCGTAATAATCAATTTTATTTTTTTTCAATGACGCCCGCAGCGCCGCTTCGGCTTCAGCCCACTTTTTATCGTCTTCAACATATTTTCCTCCTTTGCCTTTCAGTGAAAGGCGGACTTTATAATCGGTAAATTTGTATGCGGTTAAAACTTCTTGGATTACTTTCAGGTCAAGCGAAAACTCACTTTCTATTTGTTCTTCGGAACAAAATGTGTGGCAATCATCCTGCGTTAAAGCTCGTACGCGGGTCAAGCCCGATAATTCTCCCGTTTTTTCATAACGATATAACGTAGCGAATTCGGCAAAGCGCATGGGAAGCTCGCGATAAGAATGTTTGCCCATTTCGTTATAAAGCGTCATATGCGACGGGCAATTCATCGGCTTGAGCCGGAAAGAAACATTTTCGTCGAGCATCGGCGGGAACATTGCTTCTTTATAGTTGTCGTAGTGGCCGGATTTTTTATACAAATCTTCTTTTACCAAATGACCTGTCCAAACGTGCTGAAATCCATATCTGGTTTGCGTCTCGCGGACAAAAGATTCCATAAGGTGGCGGAGCATTTCACCCTTGGGTGTAAACAGAGGCAAGCCCGGGCCGACATCATCGGAGAAATAAAACAGCCCAAGTTCTTTTCCCAGGCGGCGATGGTCTCTTTTTTTGGCTTCTTCCTGTTGCCATAAATAATGTTCCAGTTCTTTTTCGGTTTCAAAAGCCACTCCGTAAATGCGGGTGAGCATTTTATTTTTTTCGTCTCCGCGCCAGTAGGCGCCGGCGATTGAAATTAATTTAAAAGCATCGGGATTGATTTCTTTGGTTGAACCGACATGCGGGCCGGCGCAGAGATTATCAAACCAGCCGGATTTATAAAAACTGACTTTTTTCTCTCCGGCGGTTTTTAAGTCGTCAATAAATTCGGTTTTGTAAGGGTCGCGCTTATAAAATTTATAGGCCTCATCAAAATCCACGTCACGCTGTTCGAATTTAATATTTTCTTTGATTATTTCTTTTACCCGTTTTTCAAGCGCGGGCAAAATTTCCGGAGTAATTACTTCCGGCAAATCGTAATCTTGATAAAAACCATTTTCGATAGACGGGCCAACGCCCAATCCAACCTGCGGATACAGCTCTTGCACCGCCATGCTCATTAAATGCGATAACGAATGGCGTATTTTCTCAATTTTTGTGGATTTTTCCATTTTTAATATTTATTTTTTTAAGTTCTTTTTCCGTTTGTTAAAAACTCTCGCGCGCCATCGCAAATTACGCTAAGCGTTCCATTGCGCTGGGAAACTTTTCCCTGAACTATAATAATATTGTCTTCGCGCCAGATGTCGGGATTTTTTTCCAGTACATTGGGAAAGACAACTATCTCTATCTTATTAGCCCAATCCTCAAGTTTTGTAAAGAGCATTAATTTGCCGTTTTTGGTGACGAATTTTTGAATCCCGGAAATCAGTCCGCCGATGGCGATTTTTTGTCCGACTAGCGCCGGTTTTATTTTTTGGATTAATAATGACTTTTTTTCCATAATTTCACGATAATCCTGCATTGGATGTTCGGAAGTATACAGCCCCAAAAATTCTTTTTCCCAAGCCAGTTTTTCTTTTTTAACCGCCGGTTCAACAATCGCTAATTTTAACGGTGAAACGGTTGAATATGAATCAAAAAGGCCGGTCTGAGGCGTGCTGGCGCTTTTATTATTATCTCTTAAATACCGTAAAAGTTCTTCTATGTTGCTGTTGAGCATCCGTCTTTCGTTAAAATCGTCCAACGCTCCGCATTTTATAAGCGCTTCAAGAGATTTTTTATTCAAATCCGACGGCAGGGTTCTTTCGAGAAAATTTTGCAAGGACAAAAATTTTCCATTGATTTCCCTATTTTCAATAATACTTGAAATAGCGTTGCCGCTTAAATTTTTTACCGCGGAAAAACCAAATCTAATTTTTATTTCTTCTTCATTTTTAACCAAAGTAAAATTTTCCAGGCTTTCATTTATATCCGGGGGCAAAATGTTGATACCCATTCTTTTGGCTTCGTTCATCAATATGGCGACGCGGTCCATATCAAAACTTTCCGCGTTGAGAAGAGAGGCCATAAATTCCGCCGGGTAATTTGTTTTCAGGTAAGCCGTTTGGTAGGCGATAAGGGCGTAGCAAGCGGCGTGGCTCCGATTGAATCCATAGCGCGCGAACGGCTCTATGAATTGCCAAATTCTTTCCGCGGTTACGGCGCCGATGCCGTTAGCAATAAGTCCGCTGATAAATTTTCCCGATTGCTCGTCAAGAAGTTTTTTAATTTTCTTGCCCACGGCCTTTCTCAAAACATCGGCTTCCGAAAGGGTAAAGCCGGCCATCTGGTTGGCGATTTTGATAACCTGTTCTTGATAAATAGCGACGCCATAAGTGCTTTCCAAAATCGGCTTTAATTTGGGATGCAGATACTCGACTCTTTCCAGACCGTTTTTTCGCGCGATATAGGTCGGTATAAATTCCATCGGGCCGGGACGAAACGCCGCCACCATCACGATAATATCTTCCAAGTCGGTTGGTTTTAATTCCTTCAGGTAACGCCGCATTCCGGCGGATTCCAATTGAAACACGCCGGTGGTGTCGGCTCTTTTCAGGAGCTCAAAGGTTTTTTCATCATCCAAAGGAATATTGTAGATGTCTATTTTTTTGCCGTAATTTTTTTCTATAAGCTCCAGCGTTTTTTCAATAGTAGTAAGGTTCCGTAGTCCCAAAATATCCATTTTTAAAAGTCCTAGGGCCTCAACCGAACGCATGTCATATTGAGTCACTAACGCCTGCTCGCCGTCTTTTTTGCCGGTTGACTTGGTGGCCCACTGTAAGGGCATATATTCGGTAATCGGATTTTTGGTAATGACAACTCCGCAGGCGTGCGTTGAAGCGTGGCGGGCGACGCCTTCCAATTTTTTCGCGGTTTCAATCAACTGGCGCGCTTGCGGGTCGGTGTCCACGGCTTGTTTTAATTCAGCGACATTTTGGAGTGATTTTTCAAGCCAGCCGGTTTTCATTCCTTGAGTCGGGTTAAAGGGAATCATTTTGGCGATGGCGTCGCAGAAGCCGTAGCCGAATCCCAGCGCCCGGCCCGCGTCGCGTATGGCGGCCCGCGCCGCCATCGTCCCGAAAGTTATGATTTGAGCTACATGTTCGCGGCCGTATTTTTTGGAGATATATTCCAAAACTTCATTGCGTCTGTGGTCGGCGAAATCAAGGTCGATGTCCGGCGGCGCTATACGGTCGGGATTCAAGAATCTTTCAAAAAGAAGATTATATTTGAGCGGGTCAAGATTGGTGATTCCCATTGAATATAAAATCAGGGAACCGGCGGCCGAACCGCGGCCGGGACCGACGGCGATGCCCTGATTTTTCGCCCAATTTACAATGTCCCAAACAATTAAAATATATGAAGCGAAGCCGGTTTTTTGGATTACATCGAGTTCAAATTTAAAGCGATTGGCGAGTTCTTCAGTCGCCTCGTTGGGCGAATTATATCCGAATTTTTTTTGCAATCCCAAAAGCGCTAACTTTTCCAAATAACTTTCCGCGGTTTCGCCCTCGGGCAATTCAAAATGGGGGAATTGAGGATTGCCGAACTCAAATTCAAAATCAACGGCGTCAACGATTTTTTGAGAATTGCTTATTGCCTCCGGAATATCGCCAAAGATTTTTGCCATTTCCTCTTCCGATTGGAAAGACAAGTCCATTCCTTTGAGCGACAGGCGATTCTGGTCGGAAATTTTATTGCCGGTGCCGATTGCCAGCAATGTGTCGTGATAATCCTCGTCTTCTTTTGAAATATAATGAACATCATTTGCGGCGATAAGAGGAATTTCAAGTTTTTTCGCAAGTTCTATTATCGCGGGGCGAAGATTTTTGCCGCCGCCTTTTTCAAAATGCGGCTGGATTTCCATATAAAAATTATCTTTTCCAAAAATGTCCCGGTACTCCCGCGCTGCTTCTTCGGCGGCTTCTGTTTTACCGGAAGACACAAGATGGGGGATTTCGCCCTGCATGCATCCGGAAAGACAAATCAATCCGTCGGCGTATTGCCGCAACAGATTTTTATCAACTCTCGGTTTGTAGTAAAAACCTTCGAGATGAGCTTTCGTTACCAGTTGAACCAGATTTTTATACCCGATTTTATTTTTTACCAAAAGTATCAGATGGTGTCGCTTGTTTCCGGGTCCGGGATTTTTATCGGCCATGTCGCCGCTCGCAACATAAAACTCGCAGCCGATAATGGGTTTAAGCCCCGCCCGTTTGGCCTTTTGAAAAAATTCAACAGCCCCGTAAATAGTTCCGTGGTCGGTTAACGCCAGTGCTTCCATCCCGAGTTCTTTAGCGCGACTAACTAAGTCGTCAATTTTCGCCAAGCCGTCAAGCAAGCTGTAATGAGAGTGGACGTGAAGGTGGGCGAATTTTGCCATAAATATATTTTCAGTTTACCACAAAAATTTTCCAATCAAAATTTTTTACCAAAAATTCTCAACCAAAAACAGAATTACATATATTACATGCTATAGCATATCAAATACGTAATTTGACGTATGTGAGATAATATTTGACACAAAATTGTAAATTAGTGCTTAAAAAGATAAAATAAATAAAAGCTTATGCTTATTTTTATTGACGACTCCGGAGACCCGGGATTTAAATTTAACAGAGGTTCAACCAATTTTTTTGTCATTTCCTTGATTATTTTTGATGATGAGTTGGAAGCCGAAAAAACCGCGGTCGCGATAAAAAATTTGAAAAGAACTCTGAATTTTCCCGATGGCATGGAATTTAAATTTTTTAGATCATCGAACAATGTTCGCAAAGAATTTCTGCAAACGGTGAATTATTTCAAATTCAGAATCAGAAGCGTGGTAGTTGATAAGTCGCTCATAAGAAGCGAAGAATTGCGCGGCAATAAAAACTCTTTTTACGCTTATACGATCAAAACGGTTTTAAAATACAGTCATAAAACCATTTACGATGCCAAAATAAAGATTGACGGAAGCGGAGACAGGATTTTTAGAAAAAGTTTTTTAAGTTATTTAAAACGAGAATTAAATTCGGGAAATAAGCAAATAATTAGAAATTGCAAAATGGTTAATTCAAATAGCAACACGCTTATACAAATGGCCGATATGATTGCCGGCAGTATAAGGCGCTCATATGATGCGTCCAAAAAAGATCATTTTCTCTACAAAAGTATTATTGCAGGCCATATTGAAGATGAATGGCGATTTAAGTAACAAAAAATAACCCCAAAAGGGGCCATTCCCAACCACGTTCCTATGCTGGTTGTCCCAGCCACGCCACCGTCCGGTGACAGTTCAGAATACAGGTTTTTGTAACGGCATTATAGCGCAAGCCAGTTTTTATTACAAACACTTATCCACAAGCTGGTTTTAAGAAAGAATCAGCGGTTTTTATTTTATAAAAAATATATTGCCAAAGAAAATTTTTTATGTTAATATCCGAAAAATAAAATTATGGGTGGAGTACAGGTAAAAAGACATACAAAAGGCAAGAGAAACCGGAGGCGGTCGCATTTGGCTTTGAAAAAAACCTTTTTAGCGATATGCCCAAAATGCAATAAAGAAATTTTACCGCATCATATCTGCGCTTATTGCGGCTTTTACGACGGCAGGGAAGTGATAGATGTTATGGCAAAATTGACTAAAAAGGAAAAAAAACGCCGAGAAAAAGAGAAGGAGGCGACACACGAATTAAATAAAAAATCGTGAGTTTCTTAAAAAGACCGGTTTGGATATCCGTTATAGTTATTTCGGTAATTATTTTGGGCGGTTATTTTATTTTTTCCGGCGGAAAAAAATCGGAACCGGAATTTATTACCGTTAAAAGAGGCGCCATTCTTCAAGAAGTGAGCGTTGTCGGCAATGTCAAGCCGGTGAAAAGCGTCGATTTGGCATTTGAAAAAAGCGGAAAAATTTCTTTCGTTTTGGCTGAAGTCGGCGATTATGTCTCAAGCGGAGCAACTTTAGTCGGTCAGGACAGCTCCGAACTTTACAGTCAGCTTGAAAAGGCCAATGCCGATTTGGAAACTCAAAAAGCCGAGTTTAACAAATCGGAAATTGTTTTAGATAATTATTATTCGGCCGTAGCCAATGTTTTGAACGACGCCTATAACAAGGCCGACGACGCGGTGCGAAAACAAGTTGACAGTTTTTTTACCGACGGAGAATCCGATACTCCAAAATTAAATTTCACAACCACCAATTCCCAGGCTCAAACAGATTCGCAAAATGGCCGCCTAACTTCCCGGACCGGGCTTGATAACTGGAGGAGCGAGCTTAGTGAATTGAACGCGGGTTCGCGCGATGAACTGAATTTGGCGCTTTTAAAAGCCGAGTCTCACCTTGGAACTATCCGCGATTTTTTGCTTGATGCCATGGACGCTCTGGAAAAAGCCAATAATTTATCCGCCGCAACTTTGGATTCTTATAAGGCAAATTTAACAACCGCAAGAACAAATATTAATACCGCGCTGACTAATATCAGCGACCAAAAACAATCAATCAATTTGCAGGGCGCGAATATTATTTCAGAAGAAGTTTCCATCAGGTCGTATGAAGCTTCGGTTGGTAATATAGAAGCTCAAATCGCGAAGACAACCATTCGTTCTCCGATAAGCGGCGTTGTTACAAAACAAGACGCCAAGGTAGGGGAGATTGCGGCAGCAAATTCCGTTTTGGTTTCGGTTCTTTCTTCCATTTATGAAATTGAAGCGTTTATTCCAGAAGTTGATATCGCTAAAATAAAAATCGGTGATTCCGCCAAGACAACTCTTGACGCCTATGGCAGAGATGTTGTTTTTGAAGCGAAGGTAACCTTTATAAATCCCGCCGAAACAATGGTTGAAGGCGTCGCCACCTATAAAACAGTTTTACGTCTCGATTCGGGCGACAGGCCGATTAAATCGGGGATGACCGCTAATCTGGATATTTTGACCGCCCAAAAAAATGACGCGCTTATTATTCCACAGCGAGCCGTAACTTCGGCCAATGGCGATAAATTTGTGAATATCGGCGCAACAACAATTAAAGTTGTTACGGGTCTTCGCGGTTCCGATGGAAATATAGAAATTTTGGAGGGCCTGAAAGAAGGCGACAAAATTGTCATTTCTCAATGACGGCTATTATCAAAGCAGTAAAATTAGAAAAAACTTACCGCGATGAAATTGAAACGGTGGCTCTGCGCGGTCTGGATTTTTCCGTTGAAAAAGGGGAGTTTATTTCAATTATGGGACCTTCCGGTTCCGGCAAATCGACTCTTTTGCATATCCTGGGATTCTTAGACCGGCTCACCGGCGGGGATTATCTTTTTGAAGGAAAAAGCATGAATGATTATTCTGACGAAGGGTTGGCTATGGTGCGCAACAAAAAAATGGGATTTATTTTTCAAGCTTTTAATCTTTTGCCCAGGACCTCGGCTTTGGAAAATGTAAAATTGCCACTACTTTATTCCGATGTTAATGAATCTCTTTGGAACGACATAGCCTTGAAAGCGCTTGATTCAGTTGGGATGTCTCATAGAATAGATTATGAACCGGCCCATCTTTCCGGCGGTGAAAAACAAAGAATCGCCATAGCGCGCGCCTTGGTTAACGACCCTTCGGTAATTTTTGCCGATGAACCGACCGGCAATCTTGACTCAAAATCCGGGGGCCAGGTTATGGAAATTTTGGAAAAACTGCATATCGAAGGCCGCACGGTTATTTTGGTAACTCACGAAACATATACCGCCGAATACGCCCACAGACTGATTAAAATCAAAGACGGCCTTATAGAAGTCGACCAGATTGTTGAACAGAAGCATAAGCATCAAAACGGATTTTTCAAATAATTTATGCACATTAAATATACGGTAAAAACCGCGTTTAGAGGACTTACCATAAATAAAATGAGAAGTTTTTTGACGCTTCTTGGAATTGTCATCGGCATCGCGGCGATTATTTTAATAATGTCTTTGGGGCAAGGAGCAAAAAATCTTATTTTAAGTCAGATTCAAAGTATGGGTCCGAAAGTTATCGCTATCGCTCCCGGCCGCCAGCCGCAGGGGATTACCGATATGCTTTCAACTTTTACCGACTCGCTTAAAGAAAAAGATGTCGCGGAACTCCAGAAAAAGAACAATGTGCCGCATCTGGCCGACATTATGCCGATAGTTTTCGGAAGCCAAACTGCCGTTTATGAAAATGAAGCTTACCGGCCCACGATTCTCGGTGTAACCGGTCTTTTCGCCAAAATTTATAATATTTATCCTTCGGAAGGCAGAATTTTTACGGACGAAGAAGTCAAAGGATATGCCGATGTAGTCTTAATTGGTTCAAAAGTTAAAACCCAGCTTTTCGGCAATGACAGCGCGTTGGGCCAAAGAATTAAAATTAAAGGAAAAAATTTCAAGATTATCGGAATTTTCCCCAAAACGGGGCAAGTGAGTTTTTTGAATTTTGACGATATTGCCATTATCCCTTACACCACCGCCCAGCAATATATTTTCGGAATAAAATATTTCAACCGGATAGTAGTTGAGGCGGACAGTGAAGAAAATGTTGAACGAACGGTTAATGATATAAAAATAACTTTAAGAAACAACCATAATATTACCGATACGACCAAGGATGATTTTTTTGTTGAAACTCAGGCCGAGGCCTTAAAGATGGTAAGCGCCATAACGGATATTTTTACTTTGTTTTTGGCGGCCATTGCCGCGATATCTCTTTTTGTCGGCGGTATCGGCATTATGAATATCATGTTAGTGTCGGTAACAGAACGAACAAGGGAAATAGGTCTTCGCAAGGCGCTTGGCGCTACCGGCAAGAATATTTTAGTTCAGTTTCTTCTTGAAGCGACCATGCTTACAACAGCGGGCGGAATAATTGGTATTGCGTCGGGAGCCTTTCTTTCATTTGTTGCGTCTTTTATTTTAGGGCGCTATCTTGCTTTGGCGTGGCAATTCTCAATTCCGATTCTGGCAATAATTTTAGGGCTTGGCGTGGCCACTTTAATCGGTCTCGTTTTTGGCATCTATCCGGCCCGCAAAGCTTCCCGCAAAAGCCCGATGGAAGCATTAAGATATGAATAATTTATGAATAAAAAACTAATAATATTTTTGATTGGGTTTATCATTTTAGCGATTGGCGGCGCGCTTGTTTTTTATCTTTATAAAAATCAAAAAAACATTTCTGATTTGCCTCCGGTAAATAAGGATTTCATTCAATCCACCGCGCAGGCGCCGGCAGTGGAGGGTAATATCGTTAATTCCGGTATCGCGGGCAAAGTAATTTTGAGTTCGGGAAAACCATTCGAAGCATCGCTTGAAATTTTTATAAGCAGCAATTCATCAACTCCTTTTATATCGGTGCGGACTCACAGTGACGGAACTTTTCAGGTTCCATTGCGCCCCGGGGCATATATTTTAAAAACCATGGACCCCGATGGCCCAATCGCGCCGGTTCAGAAAGAATATCCGTTTGCTATCGGCAACGGCCAATGGTTGCAAGTAAAAATAGAATACAGGTAGAATTATCGCTATGGGCGACCAAGTTCAAGAGATAAAAGAAAAACTTAATATAGTTGACGTAATTTCCGGTTATATCCGTCTGCAAAAAGCCGGCATCAACCACAAGGGATTGTGCCCGTTTCATAATGAAAAGACCCCGTCATTTATGGTTTCGCCGTCGCGCCAGAACTGGCATTGCTTTGGTTGCGCCGAAGGCGGCGACATTTTCACGTTTGTTCAAAAGATTGAAGGCGTTGAATTTCCCGAAGCTCTGAAAATTCTGGCGGAAAAAGCCGGGGTAGCCTTAAAATACAGCGACCCGAAACTGCGGACAGAAAAAGACAGGATTTATGAAATCTGCGAAAAGGCAACGCAATTTTTTACCGCTTCATTAAACAGCGCCGGTGTCATTTTGGATTATATTCACAAAAGGGGAGCGCGGGAAGAAACTATAAGCGAATGGCGGCTGGGTTACGCGCCGGATTCTTGGAGTTCGCTTTTATCATTTTTAATAAAACAGGGTTATCGCGAAACGGAAATGGAAAAAGCCGGCTTGATTTTGCGGGGTGACAGATATCACGACAGATTCAGAAACCGCCTGATGTTTCCTATTTTTGATTCCAACGGCCGCGTGGTGGCTTTTTCCGGGCGCATCATGGGCGATATTGTTCCTTCCAAAACCGAAAGAACCGACAGCGGCAAATATGTTAATTCTCCGGAAACAATCTTATATAATAAAAGCAAAATTCTTTACGGTTTGGACAAAGCAAAAACGGAAATCAGAAAAGCCGACGGCGTAGTTTTGGTTGAGGGGCAGATGGATGTGATTTTGCCGTGGCAAGACGGAATAAAAAATATCGTCGCAACTTCAGGCACGGCTTTAACCGAAGACCATCTCTCAATTTTGAAACGGCTTACCAATAATTTGATTTTGGCCTTTGACGTTGATGATGCCGGTTTTCGCGCCACCAAGCGCGGTGTTGATTTGGCGAATGAAATGGGATTCGGCGTTTCGATTTTAGACATTTCCTCCGGTAAGGACCCTGCCGATTTTGTTAAGGAGCGGCCGGGAGAATTCGCCAAGCTTGTTTCGGAAAGTCAGCCGATTATGGCGTATTATTTCAGCCGGGCGTTCGGAAAATTTTCAACCGAAAAAATTGAAGGGAAAAAATTCATCGCTTTGACATTGCTTTCCGAGATAAAGCGTTTGCCGAGCGCTGTTGAAAGAAGCGGATGGCTCAGGGAATTATCGCTGCGGCTGGGGATTTCTGAAGGCGACCTGAAAGAAGAAATGGAGCGGGTTGAAATAGAAAAAATTAATGAAAATGTTGGAAACCGAGCTTCTAACATATCCTTGGTGCCGGCAAAAACCCGGAAAGAAATTTTGAGCGAACGCCTTTTAGCGTTATTATTGAAAAAGCCGGAATTTATTGCCGAGGCGGTAAAGGTAGCTGCCATTCTGCCTAAAGAAGATTTTGAAATCTTAAGCGCTCTGGCGGCAAATCAAAGTGAATTTTCCGCGACGAGAGCGGCGCTTTCCGCGGATTTGCGCCCGCGGCTCGACTTTTTATATCTTGCCGGCGATTACGAAATGGAGAAAGCGGATGCCAGTTTCAATATCGGCGAAGAAGTAACTCTCTTAATTAAAGAAATCGAGCGCGAGCGCCACAAGGAAAGTTTGCAAAAAATCGGCCAGCAGATAAAAAAATGCGAATTTGAAGAAGGCCTCGACTTGAATCAATTGACGGAAGAATTTCAAAATATTTCTAATAAACTTTATAAACTAGATGAAAACAAAAAATAAAAAAAATATCGCCGGAAAAAAACGGGGCAAGAGTCCGAAAGCTATCAAGAGAGCCGCAAAAAATGCCAGGCTCAAGAGCAAGTTGAAATCTAAGTTGAGAAAAAAAATAAAGCCGGTGGCAAAGATTAATAAGAAAGAACGAATTTTTGAAGGGCGTGTTCAAGCCATAATAACCCGTGGCCGGGAGAGGGGGTTTGTTACCGAAACGGAAATTCTGAAATTTTTTCCGGATGTTGAAAAAGACATTGCGGAACTTGAACGTCTTTATGACCGCTTGGAAGAAGCGAGTATTAAAGTTGAAGAGAGCCGGGAATTTATAGGAGAAGTAATTTCGGAACCAAGCGAGGAGGAAATCAACAGGGCGTTAAATATCGAGGCGGACGATACGGCGGCGTTTGATTCGGTGCAATTATACCTTCGAGAAATAGGCAAAACTCCGCTTTTAACAAGCGACGAGGAAAAGGAATTGGCGAAGAAAAATGAAAAAGGCGACCTTGAAGCGCGCAACAAGTTGATTCAGTCAAACTTGCGGCTGGTTGTTTCTATTGCCAAGCGCTATATCGGCCGCAGTCCGAACCTGACTCTTTTGGATTTGATTCAAGAAGGAAATATGGGATTGGCGCGGGCTGTCGATAAGTTTGATTATCGCCGGGGTTTCAAATTTTCAACTTATGCCACATGGTGGATAAGGCAGGCGATAACCAGGGCGCTGGCCGACCAGTCGCGGACTATCAGAATTCCGGTACACATGGTTGAAACCATTTCCAAATATACCCAGATGAAGCGGCGGTTGTTTCAGGACCTGGGCAGGGAGCCATTGCCGGAAGAAGTCGCTTCCGAAATGGGCATTGATATTGAAAAGGTCCGGCACATAATAAAGATTTCCCAAGACACCATTTCTTTTGAAGCGCCGGTCGGCGACGGCGAAGACGATTCATCGCTGGGCGATTTTATTGAAGATGAAAAAGGAATAACGCCGGTGCAATCGGCAGCAATGCGTCTTTTGGCTGACCAAATAAAAGAAATTATTGCCGACCTCCAGCCGCGGGAGCAGAAAATTTTGAAAATGAGATTCGGTTTGGAAGACGGAGTGGCGCACACGCTTGAAGAAGTCGGCAACGAATTCGGGGTTACCCGCGAGCGCATCCGCCAGATTGAATTTAAGGCGCTTGAAAGAATCCGCCAGCATCACAATCTGAAAAAACTGGAGGGCTATTGAGGTTGATTTTTAGCAAAAATTGTGTAAAAATCACTTCGTATTCCGACATAGCGAAACGGGTGAAAGCGAGTAAGCGAGCTTTCACGGGCGCTCAATAATTTTATACTTTACTGAGCTCCGACATAGCTCAACGGTAGAGCGACTCCCTGTTAAGGAGTGGGTTCCTGGTTCGAATCCAGGTGTCGGAGCTCAGTAAAGTATCATTATAAAAATAGTCGCCCCGGAAGCGCGAGCTTTTTGTTTGACATTTTCAATATTTTATTGTACAGTTTGTTCTTATGATACAAGAACAAACAGGTAAATCTTTATTGGAGGCGGAAATGACATTTAACGGTCTGGGAATAATCCCGGGCATTCTTGATGTCCTTTCAAGATTAGGATTTAAAACTCCGACTTCGATTCAACATAAGGCGATTCCTTCGGCCATTGAGGGCAAAGATATTATTGGCATAGCTCAAACAGGCACGGGCAAAACCTTGGCTTTCGGTATTCCTTTAATTCAGCAAATTTTAAAAACAGGAAGAGGAAAAGGACTGGTTATATTGCCAACTCGCGAACTGGCTTTGCAAATAAATGAGACCATACAAAAAATAGGAAAGGGATTCGGGATAAAAACGGCCGTATTAATTGGCGGAGCTTCTATCCATCATCAAATACAAACAATCCGCGCCAACCCCCATGTTATTATCGGTACTCCGGGAAGAATCGTTGACCACATTGAACAAAGAACGCTAGGTTTGCATGATATTAAAATTCTAGTTTTCGATGAAGCCGACAGAATGTTTGACATGGGTTTCGCTCCGCAGATAAACAAAATATTGCAAGCAGTTCCCAAAGACAGGCAGACCATGTTGTTTTCGGCGACAATGCCGGATGGCATCGTAAAAATTGCCGGCAATCACATGAAGCTTCCAGTCAGAGTAGAAATAGCCCAGTCCGGAACTACCGCTGAAAATATTGAGCACGAGCTTTTTGTCGTTAAAAGAAACCAAAAACTTCCGCTGTTAAGAAAATTGCTTGAAGAGTACAAAGGAAGTGTTTTGGTCTTTTTAAGAATTAAATTTGGCGCCAGAAGAATTTGCAAAGATTTACACAATGTCGGAATTTCCGCGGCAGAAATACATTCCAACAGGTCGCTTGGCCAAAGAAAAGAAGCGCTGGAAGGGTTTAAACTCGGCAAATACAGGGTGCTTGTGGCAACCGACATTGCTTCACGCGGCATAGATGTAAAGGGCATTGAATTGGTTATTAATTTTGACCTTCCCGAAAACTCGGAAGATTATGTCCATCGCATTGGAAGAACCGGCAGGGCCGGCATGAACGGCAAGGCCATTTCCTTTGTTTTGCCGGACCAGGGAGCCAAAATCAGGGAGATAGAAAAATTAACCAGACTTCATTTGCCAGTTTCAAAATTACCCAATCTTTCATCTTATGACAGAAGAGGATAAATTTGATGTTGTCGTTATTGGCGGGGGGCCGGCGGGAATGATGGCGGCAGGAAGGGCGGCGGAATTGGGCCGCTCTGTTTTATTGCTTGAAAAAAATCCAAAACTCGGAAAAAAATTACTCATGACCGGCGGCGGACGGTGTAATTTTACGAATAATAAACAAAATATCCGCGCTATGGCCGCGCAATACAAAGGAAGCGGTCAATTTCTTATGTCCGCGTTCTCGCAATTTGATGTTGTTAAAACCCTGGAATTTTTTAATTGCCGGGGAATGAAAACAAAAGAAGAGGCGGAGGGAAGAATTTTTCCTTCTTCAAATAAATCGCAATCGGTATTGGATGCGTTGGTAAAATATATGGACAAGGGCGGGGTGGAAGTAAAAACGAACGCAGTTGTTGCCGGTCTTTCTCTTGATGAAAAGAAAAAATATATTACGGTTCAACTAAAAGGAGGGGGAGTACTCACAGCGCGAGCATGCATTGTCGCTACGGGAGGCGTTTCGCATCCTGAAACGGGTTCAACGGGAGAAGGGTTCGCGTGGCTTAAAAAAATGGGGCATACGATTATAAAAAATAATTTCGCTCTCGTTCCGATTGCGGTTAAAAATGAATGGGTGAAAAAATTAGCGGGAGTAACGCTGAACGATATTAAACTTACAACTTTAGAGAATGGAAAAAAACAGGGCGTCCAAAAAGGAAGAATACTATTTACGCATTTCGGAATCAGCGGGCCCACGGCGCTGAATATGAGCAAAGATATTGGGGAATTATTGCCTCGCGGCGAGGTAATTATCATGCTCGATTTATTTCCGAAACTTGACCATGGCGCGCTTAAACAAAGTCTTCAAAAAATCTTTATAGCCGAGAGCAATAAAAAATTAAAAAATACATTAACCGCGCTTATTCCGTCGGCGTTGGTTCCAATAATATTAAAAATGGCCGGAGTAGACGGTGAAACGGCAAATCATAGCGTGCGGCGCGAAGACAGGATAAAAATTGTTAAATGTATGAAAGAAATTCCGATGCATATCGAAGGGCTGTTGGGGGCGGACAAAGCGATTGTATCTTCGGGAGGCGTCGCGTTGGAAGAAATAAATTTTAAAACAATGCAATCACGAATCGCGCCGCGGATATATATCATTGGCGACGCGCTTAATGTTAATCGTCCGTCGGGAGGGTATAGCCTTCAACTATGTTGGACGACTGGATTTGTGGCGGGAAGTAGCGTATAGTTGCGGCCAAGGTCTTTTACAAATACAAAGGGAGGAGGGCAAGCTGTGATTATAATCTTTGATTGCGACGGAGTTTTGCGTTCGGCAAGTTGGGAAGGGCTTTATAAGGCTTATATAAAACTTATTGAAGCGCAAGGAAAAGAACCCTATGATTTTTTTACCGATATGAAAAGTTTTAAGCTCTGGTGGAATCCCGACTGGCATCGGAATAACGAAAAATTGGGATTGCCACTGTATAAAACGGATGAAATCGACACGATATTTCACGAAGTTTACGATTCGTATATTCATTTATTCGATTGGGTGCCGGAAATTATATGCGAGCTCTATTGCAAACATTTGCTTGCCCTGCTAACGTCGTCCGCGGAAAGTTCGGTCCGGAAATTTCTTGATGGCTCAAATAAATATTTTGATTGCATAGTCGGCTGTGAGCGCGTAAAAAAATTAAAACCGCATCCCGAGGGTATCCATAAAATAATGCGGAATTTTCCGGAAGTTTCTGAAGAAGAATTTATTTTAGTCGGGGATATGACGGTCGACATTCAAGCCGGAAAAAACGCCGGCATAAGAACTGGGGCGGTGAGCTGGGGATTCGGAGAAAAAGAAGAACTTTTATCACTCAGTCCGGACATGTTTTTTGCCGCTCCGCAAGATTTGTTAAAAATCGGAAAGGAGGGAGCCAACAATGGGAAGAGGGGATGTTAGGCTTGAAATAATCTATAAATTCAATGACCATGGCAACGACCTGATAAGGACCAATGCCAAAAAGGAAATGATTTCGGAAATACTTGGAAATTGGATGTGTTCCCAAATTGGACGGGGCGAAAACAGGGGCAAAAGAAATGAAATAGATTCTTATCAAATAGTTATCGAGCTTGATTTGAGAGACGATACTTTTTATACAACCAGCAATACCGGAAATGCCGGCCTGACCGCCGGAATTATTATAGACATTGTAGAAAGATTAAAAGAAATCGAAATTGTTAATTTGTAAAATATTACCCCGCCAAGGCGGGGTTTTTTGTTTTTTAAATATGGGTGTGGACATCTATTTATGTTTCCACCTTGAAAGATGGTAGAATATTGAATAAATCCTCCTTCACATAAAGTTACGGAGGACAAGTAAAAAATATGGATACACCTATAGAAGCACCCGTGAGGGCGCCAAAAAAAGAAATTTTAATGATAGCCGCAGTCATTTTAATAATTGGCCTAGCTATTGGCGGTTATTTTTGGTGGGATAACTCGAAAAATAATAATGCCTTGGATAACGCTAGAAATGCGGCGGACAAAATAACAGAAAGCGCGACTCAAGGCGTCTTGCCGTCAATAGGGACGAATCCCTTGGAGAGCAAGCCTGATGTCAACCCGGCCGACAAAGCCAATCCCTTTAAAAATATAATAACCAACCCATTTCAATGAAAACAAAATATCTTATCGGTTTTATTGTTGTAAGTTTGGCACTAATCGGCTCGGTGGCATGGGCGCAGGCGCAAAATGTCCAATATCCGGTTAAAGAGTTGGGAAGTTGCAAAGATGAATCTTCTTGCAAATCCTATTGCGACAAACCGGAAAACACAGAAGCCTGTGTTTCTTTTGGCGAAAAAAATAATATGATGTCCAAAGAAGAAGTTGGCCTGGCTAAAAAATTTATAGAAACAGGGAGTAAGGGCCCGGGTGGCTGCGATGGCAAAGACCAATGTGAAAATTTTTGCAACGATATAGCCAATATCGACCAATGCGTCGCTTTTGCCGAAAAGAATGATTTAATGTCTGCGGGAGAATTGGATGAGGCTAAAAAAGTCCAAGCCGCGATTAAAAGGGGGGTTAAGCCGCCTCCCTGCAGCAACAAGAAACAATGCGATGTTTACTGCGAAGAGTCGGAACACATGGAAGAATGTATTGCTTTTGGCGTAGAGGCGGGCTTTATCCAGGGAAAAGAACTTGAAGATGTCCAAAAGATGTTAGTGGCTATTAAGAAAGGGGTAAAACCGCCCCCATGCAAGGGTAAGGACGCGTGCGACGCTTATTGTTCAAGCCCGGATAATATTGAAGTTTGCATGGCATTTGCCAAAGCTGCCGGTTTTATGACTCCGGAAGAAGAGCAGAATTCGGAAAAAATGATTGCCGCCGTTAAAAAAGGCGTTAAACCGCCCAATTGCAAGGGCAAAGAAGCTTGCGACGCCTATTGTTCCGAGGACGCGCATGTTGAAGAATGTATTAATTTTTCCATAGCGGCTGGTTTTATGAGCGAGAAAGATGCCGAAATGGCAAAGAAAACAAAAGGCAAGGGCCCGGGTGGCTGTAAAGGGAAAGATGAATGCGAAGCTTTTTGTAATAATCCCGAAAATCAGAAAACATGTTTTAATTTTGCCAAAGAAAATGGCATGATTTCGGAAGAGGATTTGAAACAAATGGAAGAAGGCAGACCGGGCGCCGGTGGTGATATACCGCCTGGCGGACAAGAGCGTCAGGGCCAGATAAACGAGCGACTTCAGCCATGGAAAGATATGTGTGAAAATGATACGGAGTTGGCATGCGCCGATGACGCCGGAAAATTTGTAGAAGATGCAAAAATAGGGGGAGACAACCAGCCGGTTTGTCCCACAGGGTCAACGGCGAAGTGCGGTAATTATCCGCAGATGCAGCAAGATAAATCGGGAGATAAATTTCAACCTGGATCAGGGACTGTAAATCCGGGCGGTCAGCAGATGCCTCAGCAGGCGGGCCCTGGTGGATGCAAGGGGCCGGAAGAATGTAAGGCCTATTGCGAATCCAATCCCGAAGAATGCAAAAATTTCGGCAATAATAATCAGCAACAGAATCAACAAGGACAGAATCAACAAGGACAATCCGGACAACCTGGGCAAAATCAACCCGGCCCTGGAACTAATTCCCAACAAATGATGCAACCACCAATTAACCAACAACCGCCATCAATCGGACCGGGAATGGGCGGAGAAATGGCGCCGGGGGTATTTGTCCCGATGCAACCGCAAATAGAACAAACAGCGCCAGCTCCAGAAGGACCAGCTCCAGCGCCCGAGCCTCAAACATTGCTTAAATATTCGCCCTTCGGCGCAATTCTCAATTTCTTTTTAGGTCAGTAATTGCGGAAACAATCGGGAATGGAGTAGTATTCCGCCATGGAACCGCTAGCGTCAAAAATAAGGCCGAAAACCCTGGAGGAATTTGTCGGACAGGAACATCTGGCCGGCGAAAGCAGGCCCATAAATATCGCTATAAAACAAAAGCATTTGTTTTCGTTTATTTTCTGGGGCCCGCCGGGTACCGGAAAAACAACTCTGGCAAAAATATACGCCAACAGCTTGAGCGCGAAAATTTACGAATTATCCGCAGTCTCGGCCGGAAAAGACGATATCAAAAAAATATTGAACGAAGATTCCGGAGGAATTCCCAAAGTTCTATTTCTTGACGAAATCCACCGATTCAATAAATCCCAGCAGGACGTCCTGATGCCGGATGTCGAGGCGGGCAACCCGGTACTGATAGGAACGACTACACACAATCCCTTCTTCTACGTAAACAATGCGCTACTCTCGCGCTCTCAGGTGTTCGAGTTTAAAAAATTAGCCGATTCCGATATAATTAACATAATGAAACGTGCGCTTAACGATAAGGAGATCGGGCTAGGCAAGATCCCTATCGAGATAAGCGACGAAGCCCTTAAACATCTGGCCAAGACATCCGAAGGTGATGCCC
>JAUSKX010000015.1 GCA_030646675.1 Candidatus Azambacteria bacterium
GCAGCCGATGCGTTTTTCGACTTCGACAAGGCTGTCCTGAAGCCTGAAGGCAAGGCCAAGCTGGACGACCTGACTGGCAAAATCAAGGACATCAACCTGGAAGTCATCATCGCTGTGGGTCACACCGACTCCGTCGGTACCGATGCCTACAACCAGAAGCTGTCGATCAAGCGCGCTGAAGCTGTCAAGGCTTACCTGGTGACCAAGGGTATCGAAAAGAACCGCGTCTACACCGAAGGCAAGGGCGAAAAGCAGCCTGTGGCTGACAACAAGACCAAAGAAGGTCAGGCCAAGAACCGTCGCGTGGAAATCGAAGTGGTCGGCACCCGCGCCAACAAGTAATCTGCGGATTACTCAAAAAAAGCCCCGGCCACGGGGCTTTTTTTATGGCTTCGGTGAAAATCGGAACATGCGCGAAACAATGAATGTCGATCCGGCTGAACTGGCCAAATTCTCTGATCTGGCCCACCGTTGGTGGGATCCCGAGAGCGAGTTCCGTCCCTTGCACCAGATCAACCCCTTGCGTCTGGAGTGGATCAACGCGCTGGCTCCTTTGTCGGGCCAGCGGGTCCTGGATGTGGGCTGCGGCGGTGGCATTCTGGCAGACGCCATGGCGCGCAAGGGGGCCAGCGTGCTGGGCATTGACCTGGCACCCAAGTCTTTGAAGGTCGCACAGTTGCATGCGCTGGAGGCGCAAACCACCGGTGTGGATTACCGCGAAGTCAGTGCCGAAGACCTCGCTGCAGAACAGCCCGGCAGCTTCGATGTGGTGACCTGCATGGAAATGCTGGAGCATGTGCCCGCCCCTGCATCCATCGTCCAGGCTTGTGCTACGTTGGTCAAACCCGGTGGCTGGGTGTTTTTCTCCACACTCAACCGCAATCCCAAGTCCTTCCTGTTTGCCATCGTAGGTGCTGAGTACGTGCTCAACCTGCTGCCGCGTGGCACGCATGAATACGCCCGAATGGTCCGCCCCAGTGAACTGGCCGGCTATTGCCGGGCAGCCGGGCTGGACCTGCAGGCCACACGCGGCATGCAATACAACCCGCTCACCCGCCGCTACTGGCTCAATGCAGATACCAGTGTGAACTACCTGTTTGCTACCCGCAAGCCGGGCGCCTTGGGCTGACCGCATGTTTGGCAACACACAAGCCGTTCTTTTCGATCTGGATGGGACCCTGATCGACAGCGCCCCCGATCTCGGTGCTGCAGCCGACCTGATGCGCACCCGCCGCGGCCTGACATCCCTCCCGCTGGGACACTACCGTCCCATGGCAGGCGCTGGTGCGCGCGGCATGCTGGGCATCGCTTTTGGCCTGACGCCGGAACACGCTGATTACGATGCATTGCGTGAGGAGTTTTTCGTTAACTACGAAGCTTGCATGACGCAGCGCACCTACGCGTTCGACGGGGTTGCTGAACTGATTGCGGAACTCATTGCTCGTAAACTTCCTTGGGGCGTCGTCACCAACAAATCCAGCCGTTTTACCGACCCGCTGACCCGGGGCATGCCGCTCTTTGCCAGCGCTGCCACGGTGGTCAGCGGTGACACGACGCCACACGCCAAGCCCCACCCGGCGCCCCTGCTGGAGGCTGCGCGGCGGCTGGGCATCGCGCCATCTGGTTGTGTCTATGTCGGCGACGATGAGCGGGATATCGTGGCTGGCCGGGCCGCAGGCATGGGCACAGTAGCTGCGACCTACGGCTACCTGGGTCAACAGACTGATGTTTCACAGTGGCGTGCGCATGCGGCAATCAATTCACCCCTGCAGCTCTTGAAATTGCTGAACTGCGCCTAAAATAGCGGACAAGGGGCTGCATTGGTTTCGACGTGGGTTGGAATCGTAGCGGTGCATGTCGAGCTGAATGCGCTCGTAAAACAGATTCAAACAAACTAACTGCAAACGACGAACGTTTCGCACTCGCTGCTTAAACACCAGTGAGCTTTACAACAGCAGGCCGATGGGCTGGGCAAGGGTGGCGCAAGCTGTCCAGGCTGTAAAGTTATTCACATCGGCTGGCTCCGCGTCGGGTACCTTGACATGGAGCGAGACAATAGGGTGCTGGCGTCCGGTGTAGCGTGCGACTGCGCGACCCCGGTGGCGAGACTCAAATCAGACCGCTAAACATGTAGATCTGTGCGAGGAAGGTTTGCGGACGGGGGTTCAAATCCCCCCAGCTCCACCATTTTGACGTTCAAGGGCGTTCGCTAACATCCAGCGAACGCCCTTTTTCTTTGTGAAATCAAACGCTTGCATCGTGAGCGCGTTTGGCAACGTGCGCGGTCCGCGATCATCAGATGGGCGCGGCACCCAGGGTGGGCCGGTCTGGAAAATCGTAGACTGTCTTCAGTCGCACTCCCATTTCACTGCGGGAGATTGTTCATTCGCTCCGCTGAAGCTGTTCCTCCATGCCGCCAAACCACTCCCTCTGGAGCCCCCTTCGCCAGCCCGCTTTTCGCGGGCTATGGCTTTGCGGGGGTGTCTTTTTTGTTGGCAGTGGCATGCAAACCATGGCGGCGGCATGGCTGATGGTCGAGCTGAGCGGGTCCTCCCTTCTGGCCGCACTGGTGCAGACAGCCGTCTTTTTACCCATGTTCCTGCTGGCGCTGCCAGCCGGTGTGCTGGCTGACACGACCGATCGCCGACGCCTGATTTCTGGCGCGCTGCTGGCCCAGGTGGCCGCATCGGCCTTGTTGGCCCTGCTGGTGCTGGGCGGCTGGGGTGGTCCGGTCTCGGTGTTGTTTCTGGTTTTTATCTGTGGTTGCTGTACGGCTGCATTGACACCTGCATGGAACTCCTCCGTAGTGGATCCTGTGCCGCGCGACGAGTGGCCGCAGGCGATCACCGCCATCAGCATTGCCTACAACGTGGCGCGTGCCATCGGACCCACACTTGCCGGATTGATGTTTGCCCGTCTGGGGGCGGGCTGGGTGTTCACCGTCACCGCGTTCACCACGTTGGTGATGTGGGCGTCCATCCGTCGCTGGCCACCACGCCCGCACCCGCCCTCGCGCCTGCCCGTCGAACGTTTGTGGGGAGGCACTCTCAGCGGGCTGCGCTTTGCCTGGCACTCCCGCATGATCCTGGCGCAACTGGTGCGTGTGATGGCATTCAGTGCGGCCGGCTCGGCGCTCTGGGCGTTGCTGCCGGTGATCGCACAACGCCAGCTTGGTGCGGGCGCTGAAGGTTTCGGCCTGTTGATGGGGTGTCTGGGGATGGGCGCTGTCGCCTCGGGCCTGGTGATCGGGCGGCTGCGGGCCCGCTTCGGGCTGGATGCCATCGTCGCTGCGAGCTGCGTGGCATTTTCTGCGGTCATGTTTCTGGCGGCCTGGGTGCGTGTGCCGGCATTGATTTACAGTGCCATGGCGCTCGGTGGTGCGGCCTGGATGGCCGCCATGTCCACCTTCAACAGTGCGACACAGGCGAGCGCGCCGCCGTGGGTGCGCTCGCGTGCGGTGGCATTGCACATGGTGGCTTCTCTCGGTGCGTTTGCCATCGGTTCGGCCCTATGGGGCGCGGTTTCCGACATCACCGGCCTGAGGACGGCACTCGCAACAGCAGGCGTGCTGATGGCGGCCGGCCTCGGACTGGCACGCCCTTTTCCGTTGCGCGTGGGCGCGGCGCACGAGGTGACGCAGGGCACGCCGTGGGACGAACTTTTTGTTGAGGACGAGCCCAGTCCCGAGGCGGGTCCCGTGGCAGTGGAGGTGGGCTACCGCATCCGTGCCGGCGAAGACCGGGAGTTTCTGGACACCATCAGCCGCATGAAAGCGCCGAGACGGCGCGATGGTGCCACGTTCTGGCGGGTCTACAGGGATCTCGGTGAGCCTTCGCGCTATGTGGAGCGTTTCATCGTGACGTCCTGGGCTGGCTACCTGCATCAACGCGCGCGTGCCACGGTCGCGGATCAGGCGCTGGAGGCTGAAGTCCGTGCTTTTCTTGTTTCTGGCGAGAGCGCCGGGATGTCCCACTACATTGCCGAGCGCTGATCGGCGCCGGGACTGTCCCCGCTTTGCGATACTCGGGGCCATGCAAATTCAGGACATTCTTTACTCCCAGGGCTTCGGGACGCGGCGCGTCTGTGCGGGGCTGGTACAACAGGGCTTCGTGACCGTCAACGGCGTGCCCTGCAGCGAATCTGCCGCCGACTTCGATCCGGAGGGCCTGCAATTCACTGTGCAGGGGAAACCCTGGTCGTACCACGAGAAGGCCTACATCCTGCTGCACAAGCCGGCCGGCACCGAGTGCTCGCAAAAGCCATCGACCTACCCGAGCATTTACACGCTGCTGCCTGCGCCGCTGCGCCAACGTCCGCAAAAGGGTCCGGTGCAGGGCGTGCAGGCGGTTGGCCGGCTGGACCAGGACACCACTGGTCTGCTGCTGCTGACCGACGACGGCAAGTTCATCCACCGCATGAGCTCACCGCGCCACCATGTGCCCAAGGTCTACGAAGTGACCACCAAGCACCCACTGGACGACACGCAGGTACAGAAACTGTTGTCCGGCGTGGTGCTGGACGATGACCCCAAGCCGGTCAAGGCGGCTGCCTGCGAGGCGGTGGACGCGCACCACCTGCGTCTGACCTTGACCGAAGGCAAGTACCACCAGGTCAAGCGCATGCTGGCTGCCGTGGGCAACCGCGTCGAGGGCCTGCACCGCTCCCGGATTGGCGGGCTGGAGCTGTCTGATGACCTGGCGCCAGGCCAATGGCGCTGGCTAGGGCCGGAAGACCTCGCGCTGATCTGCGGGTGAGCTTTTCACCGGGGGTTTCAGGATGTTTTTTAAGAAAAACCCGATCTCCCCAGCGTGGAATGGTCACTTTTTGCTATCTATTTTGAGCTTTTTCAAAGCGCAGCCAGAAAGTCGCTGATTGCCGCGTTCACTGCAGCCGGCTGGTCCCGGTGGGGAGAATGGCCGCAGTCCGGCAGCTTGATCAACCGGGTCTGTGGCGCACTGGCGGCGATGTCGTCGATCTGTGCCATCGTGCCA
>JAUSKX010000018.1 GCA_030646675.1 Candidatus Azambacteria bacterium
CGGCAACAACGACGCCAGATGGCATTATCAAAAATTATCGGGAGATTCAAAATGCTAACCGCAAAACGCATCAACGAAATCCGCCAATTGCCCGGCATTTCGGTTTGGCAACGCAATTATTACGAACACGTAATCCGCAACGAAGATGATTACAGACAAATTGCCGAATACGTTGCCGACAATCCGCATCGCTGGGCGGAGGACACGTTGTACCCGGATGCGGGGTGATCCGCGAAAGGGCGATTCGTGAATCGCCCCTACATGTAGCTGTCGTGCCCGTGTTTCTTGTACAGCGCGGTCATGATGCCGGACAGCAGCAGGCCGAATACCAGAATGATGAGGTGGATGTGCAGCTCCAGCCTCTCCATCAGGGCGTACAGCCCCAGCATGGCGAAGATGCTCAGGTTCTCGTTGAAATTCTGTACCGCGATCGAGCGCCCTGCACCCATCAGCAGGTGGCCGCGATGCTGCAGCAGCGCGTTCATCGGCACGACGAAATAGCCGCCCATCGCGCCGATTACAATCAGCAGCAGAATCGCCAGCATGCTGTCGGTCACCGGGATCATCATCAGCACGACGACGCCCATCGCGATGCCGACCGGCAGCACCTTGACCGAGTGTTCGAGCTTGACGAATTTCGCCGCCAGCACCGAGCCGATGGCGATGCCGATGGCTACCCAGGCGGTGAGCTTGGCGGCGGTGCCGATGTCGTAATTCAGGGCAACGGCTGCCCAGGCCAGCACCAGCAGGCGCAGCGTGGCGCCCGCACCCCAGAACAGCGTGGTGACGGCCAGCGAAACCTGCCCGAGAGGGTCTTTCCACAACAGTTTGAAGCAGTGCCAGAAATCCCTGGCGAGGAAAACGGGGCTGCTGCTGAGCGGCTTGTGGTCGATGGCCACGCGCGGGATGTAGAGATTGAAGATCGCGGCGGCAATGTAGATCAGCACGATGAAGGCGATGGCCAGTTCCGCGATGCTGCCGACCAGCGGGATATCCCAGGTTTGCAGCAGCGGGCCAATGATTTTCGGGCTGATGAGGATGCCGCCGATCACTGCGCCGAGCACGATGGCGGCAACGGTCAATCCTTCCATCCAGCTATTCGCCTTGACCAGTTGGCCGGGCGGCAGATATTCGGTGAGGATGCCGTATTTGGCGGGAGAATAGGCCGCAGCCCCCAGCCCGACCAGGCAGTAGGCGATCAGGGGGTGGATGCCGACCAGCATGAGGATGCAGCCGGCCAGCTTGATGATGTTGCTGATGAACATCACGCGCCCCTTGGGCAGCG
>JAUSKX010000019.1 GCA_030646675.1 Candidatus Azambacteria bacterium
ACAGATCCACGACGCCGTTCACACGTTCGCGCCGCGCGCGCTTCCAACGCCCGAACCGCACTTGCGGCTAAAGGGCACCGAACCGTTCACGCTCACGCCAGAGGAGAATATCGTGAGCATCGGCGAGCGCACGAACGTCACGGGCTCGCCCAAGTTCGCCAAGCTGATCCTCGCCGGGAAATTCGATGAAGCGCTCACCGTGGCGCGGCAGCAGGTCGAAAACGGCGCGAACATTCTCGATGTGAACATGGATGAGGGAATGCTCGACGGCGCCGCTGCCATGCACCGTTTCCTGAGTCTGGTCACGGCCGAGCCAGACATCGCGAAAGTGCCGATCATGGTCGATTCGTCGAAATGGTCGGTTATCGAAGCCGGGCTGAAATGCCTTCAAGGAAAAGGCATCGTCAATTCGATCTCGCTGAAGGAAGGCGAGGAGAAGTTTCTGGAACAGGCGCGGCTCGTCCGCCGCTATGGCGCGGCTGTTGTGGTGATGGCGTTCGATGAACGGGGACAGGCGGACACGTTTGAACGGCGCGTCGAGATTTGCCGGCGCGTGTACGACCTCTTGACGCAGCGCGTCGGTTTTCCACCGCAGGACATCATTTTCGATCCGAATGTCCTCACCGTCGGCACCGGCATCGAGGAGCACGCGAACTACGCGGTCGATTTCATTCGCGCGACGCATTGGATCAAGCAACATCTCCCGTTCGCAAAGGTCAGCGGCGGCATCAGCAACGTCAGCTTCAGTTACCGCGGGAACAACGCCGTGCGCGAGGCGATGCACGCCGCGTTTCAGTATCACGCGATCAAGGCCGGCCTCGACATGGGAATCGTCAATGCCGGCATGCTCGCGGTCTATGATGAGATTCCGAAGGACCTGCTTGAGCTCGTCGAAGACGTGTTGCTGAACCGCCGCGAGGACGCCACGGAACGTCTCGTCGCGTTTGGCGAAGAGCTGAAACGCAAAGCCACGGCGTCAACCACCACGGCGCAACCCGTGGAGGAACTGGCCTGGCGCAAAGCACCCGTTCAACAGCGCCTCGAGCACGCGCTCGTGAAAGGCATCGCGGATTTCGTCGAGCTGGACGTTGAAGAAGCGCGCCAGCAGTACGGCCGTCCGCTCGCTGTCATCGAAGGGCCGTTGATGGCGGGCATGAACGTCGTCGGCGATCTGTTCGGCGCTGGAAAAATGTTCCTGCCGCAAGTGGTCAAGTCGGCGCGCGTGATGAAGAAGGCGGTCGCGTACCTGACGCCTTTCATGGAAGCCGAAAAAGCGGCGGCTGTTGCTGCCGGACACGCTGTTCAGACTCAGGGCAGGATTCTCCTCGCCACGGTCAAAGGAGACGTCCACGACATCGGCAAGAATATCGTGGGCGTGGTTCTCGCCTGTAATAATTACGAGGTGATCGATCTTGGCGTGATGGTGTCGTGCGAGAAGATTCTGGAGACGGCGCGCCAGCAAGGCGTCCACATCATCGGCTTGAGCGGGCTGATCACGCCTTCGCTGGACGAGATGGTCCACGTCGCGCGCGAGATGGAGCGCACCGGCATCAAGCTTCCGCTCTTGATCGGTGGCGCGACAACCAGCAAGGCGCATACGGCGGTAAAGATTTCGCCGCATTACAGCGAGCCCGTCATTCACGTACTCGACGCCAGCCGCGCTGTTCCTGTTGTGAGTGGATTGCTGAGCGCCGAACAGAAACCCGCGCTCGTGAATCAGCTCCGCGACGAATATGCGCGTCTTCGCGCTCAGCACGCTGGCCAGCAAGTGAAGCTTGTCTCGATTGAGGAAGCGCGCGCCAACGCGCCGAAACTCAGCTTCGACGATCGGCCGCGTCCGGAGTTCACCGGCAAACGCGCGCTGACGACGGAGTCCACGCCGGGCGTTGCCCTTTCCGATCTGGTTCCGTTCATTGACTGGTCGCCGTTCTTCCACACGTGGGAACTCCGCGGACGCTATCCCGCGATTCTCAATCATCCGCGCCATGGCGAAGAGGCGCGCAAACTGTTCGCTGACGCGCAACGATTGCTCGAACAAATCGTCACCGGGAAACTCATCACGGCGCGCGCCGTTTACGGATTCTTTCCGGCGAACCGCGTCGGCGACGACGTCGAGCTGTACACCGATGAATCGCGGACGCGCGTGCTCGCCACGTTCCATTTCCTGCGGCAGCAAGCGGAGAAACGCGACGACACGCCGTACCGATGCCTTGCCGATTTCGTCGCGCCACGCCCCGCATCGAGCGCGGCAGAAGCGCGGGACTACATCGGCGGCTTTGCCGTCAGCCCGGGATTCGGCCTGGACGAGGTGGTGAAGAAATTCAAAGGGGATCTCGATGATTACAACGCGATCATGGCGGAGGCATTGGCGGATCGTCTGGCGGAAGCGTTTGCCGAATTCCTGCACAAGCGCGCGCGCGAGGAATGGGGATACGGCAAAGCCGAGACGCTCAGCACTGATGAGCTCATCGAAGAAAAGTACCGCGGAATCAGGCCGGCTGCCGGTTATCCCGCGTGTCCTGATCACACCGAGAAGCAGATTCTCTGGGAACTGCTCGACGTCGAGCGGGCCACCGGAATCAAGCTGACGGAGAGTTGCGCCATGTGGCCCGGCAGCAGCGTCAGCGGGCTGTACTTCGCGCATCCCGAATCGAAGTACTTTGGCGTCGGAAAAATCGGGCGCGACCAGGTGCTCGATTATCACGTGCGCAAAGGAATGCCGCTCGCGGATGTCGAGCGCTGGCTCGGGGAATGGCTCGGGTACCTGCCGCAAAAGCCAGAGCCCGCGGCAGCGCCAGTCGCCTGCGCCTGCGGAACAGCGCACTGAACTCGTCGGCCGCGAGTCTTGCTCTTGCTCTTACTCATGCTCTTGCTCCTCCCCGTTTTCGATCGTGGGCGGGCAGAGTGAGAGCACGAAAGGAGCGGGAGATCGTAGCGCTGGAATTGATTCGCTCGCTTCGGGACGGCAGCGGCGTTACAACTCCGCTATCAGCGATTTCGTTACACGCTTCCGTGGCGCGACTCTCGCAGGCAGGGCAGCAGGCCTTGCCGCGATTGCGATCACCATTGCGGCGTTCACTACAAAGGCATCGGACACCAACGCCGCTACCCATCTCATTTCGTGGGTGCTTTCAAACGAAGGGCATCTCGTCGACATTTCATTTGGCGACGTCGTCCATGCCACGACTGGCAAACGCGTGTTGCCGCTCAATACGACGAACGCCGTCGATCGCGAGCTGATTGCCAGGATCAGCATTGCCGTCGAGCAAACGCTCGCATCGCTGAACGCCGCTGGAAGTGCGTTGCGCAGCGAGCGCAGGATCAATGAAGCCAGCGCGCACGTCGAACGCGAGTTGCGGCGCCAGTTGAACGCGGTTCCCGGATTCTCGTGCGACCTGC
>JAUSKX010000004.1 GCA_030646675.1 Candidatus Azambacteria bacterium
CTTTTTTGAATAAAATATCTCAACATTGCTTCGGTAATTTTGTAATCGGCAATAACGCCATCGCGCATTGGCCTTTTGGCAACAATATTTTCCGGAGTTCTTCCAATCATTGTTTGGGCATCAACTCCAACGGCCAAAACCGAATTAGTGTCTAAAGAAATCGCCACTACCGTCGGTTCGTTTAAAACAATTCCCTGATTCGGAATAAAAACCAAGGTATTTACCGTGCCCAAGTCAATTCCTATTTTTTTTGTGAACAAACTCATTTAGTTTTAAATATTTATTCTTTTTATATCGGCGCCCAAAGCTTTAAGGCGCTCATCTACTTTATAATATCCTCTGTCTATTTGATAAATATTTTCTATTACACTTTCTCCTTTCGCGATAAGAGCGGCAATTAAAAGCGCCATTCCGGCGCGAATATCGGGACTGTAAATTCTTTTGCCGGAAAGAGGCGCGGGACCTCTTACAATAACGCGGTGCGGGTCGGCCATGGTAATATCCGCCCCCATTTGATTTAAAATATCGGTATAAAACAGGCGGCCGTTGTAAATCGTTTCATGAATTAAAGATATTCCTTCCGCTTGGGTCATCAAGACTGTAAATGGAGCCTGCAAGTCGGTGGCAAATCCCGGATATTCCCGCGTTGTTATATCAACGGATTTCAATTTCTTGGAAGGCTTTACTATAACATAATCTTTTCCTATTTCAAGATTGGCGCCAGCTTTTTCAAGCATGGTTAATAAAACGTCTAAGTGAGAAGTGTCGCAATTTTCCACTTTTATGTTGCTGTTGGTTGCCACTCCCAGAATTATAAAAGTTCCGGCTTCAATTCTGTCCGGCATGCCGGCCCATTTTCCTCCGGTTAGAGTTTTGACTCCATCGATTCTTATTTCGGGCGTCCCTGCTCCGGAGATTTTGGCGCCGATAGAATTTAAAAATGCCGCGAGATTTTCAATTTCCGGTTCGCAAGCCGTGTTTTTTAAAATAGTTTTTCCCTCCGCCAAAACAGCCGCCATCATAAGCGTTTCCGTGCCCGTAACGCTCACCATAGGAAAAACAAACTTATTGCCAATAAGTTTTTTGTTTTTTGAAGTTGCGGTAAAATTTGAACCGTTTATTTTAACGGAAGCGCCGAGCGCTTTAAAACCATCAATGAAAAAATCAATCGGCCGTTTGCCTAAAGTGCAGCCGCCGGGATGAGGAAAAGAAACGCTGCCGGTGCGCGCCAATAAAGGGCCAGTTAACACAATGGAGGCTCTAAAACGGTCCGCAATATCATAATTTAGTTTGCTATTTTTAAGACGAGAACAATCAAAAATGTCATTATTATTTTTAACTCCCAAATCGGCAAGCAGTTCTTTCATCCGGTTAATATCTTCGATTTGCGGTAAATTAGCAATCTCCACGGGTTTGGAAGTAAGAATTGAAGCAGCCAATATTTTCAAAGCCGCGTTTTTAGCGCTGTAAACAGTAATTTTACCTTCCAGTTTTTTCCCGCCATTGATAATAAATCTCTCATTCATAACGTGACTATATGCCAAAAATATGGTATTTGTAAAGTATTATGACGAGACGGATTAGGCGGTTTATTTTTTTAATATTTGTCGTATTTTTTGTCGCTGTAAGCGCCGGCGTTGTTTTATTCGCCCAGGGTTTCAGGTTCGATTTCGGCTCTCTGAAAGTCGTAAAAACCGGCGGTATTTTTATTGACACTTCCGTTGATGGCGCCAAGATTTATGTCAATGATAAATACGCGGGAGCGACCAACGGGATTTTAAAATACACTAGCTTAGTGAGCGGTTTAATTCCTAAAAACTACAATATTTTTATATATAAAGAAAATTATTATCCGTGGAACAAAGTAGTTGAAATTAAAAACGGAATGGTCGCTGAATTGAATAATATAATTTTATTTCCATTGGAACTAAAAAAAATCAAAGTAGTCGAAATACCATCCCAAATATTTTCTGAATTTGCCGTAAATAATGGGAAATTGGAAATAAAAAACGCCAAGGCAAAAACAGTTAAAATTTATAATCTGGCAAATAGCGAATTGCTGACAAAAGAAACTTTTAAGTCAGCCACCACAACAAATGAAATTATTTCCCCAGATAAAAACAAAAAGCTCATTTTTTCAGATAACAAACTTTGGGTAGATAAGGATTTAGTTGCCAGTTTTGAATTGCCGGTTGATTTTTTTGATTGGTTTGATGATTCCGAACATTTACTCTGGCTTAGTAAAAACGAATTAACGATTGCCGAATTAGACAACCGGGGAGGCAAACGCAACAGTGTTAAATATTATCTTAATATTGACTCCCCTGTTTTTTGGGACCGCGACAATTCCGATTTTTACTTCTTTGATAAAACTCTCAAAACAGACGTTTTATATAAAATAAACCTGAAAATCTAATAAATAAAAAAACCGCCGGTCCTGTCCCCAGAACCAAGCAGTTTTGCTTTTTTTTCGAAGATCTTATGTTTCGTCTATTTTTTCACCATTTATAACGCACTGGTGAATCTTTTGGGCCTGGGCCTTTATCTGCTTGATGTGTTTTTTGACTTTATACGCCCAGAAAAAGCACCAAGCGAAAGCAGTCAGAAAACCAAATACCAAAGAATAACCGGCATACCATCCGCATAGCAAAGAAATATTATAGGTAAGAACGAAAAATCCAATTGCGCCCAAAAAGAACACCACATCTCGCCATTTATTTTTCCATCCAGAAAGATGTCTCTTCTCGAAATTGGCCTGTGCCCTGACAGCCCTCATTTGCCTCTCAGTTTTTTCTTTCCTGCGCTTCACTTCTTCGGTAATGGATCTACCGATTGTAGGGCAAATCGCCAAATCCGACACGTGATAAAGGCTGCACGAGGGAAAAGAACACACTACGAGTGTATCCTGTTCTCCGTTCTCATACACTATCGCAATGCGATCACTTCTAATGCCCATTGATTGAATCTTCATGCCTGTCACCTCCTTATGTTATTATCAAAAATCAATCCATTTTTGCGATATTTTCGCGCCTCAAATCTGCTATATGCAATAGCATAATCGCTATATTTGTGTCAAGTTTAGCGCTTGCTCCACTGAGGGGCGCGGCGGGCGCCTTTGAGTCCCGGTTTCTTTCGTTCTTTCTTTCTCGGGTCGCGGGTTAAAAAGTCAACGGTTTTTAATACGATTTTGAGTTCTGGTTGGGCCAAAACCAATGCCCGGCTGATAGCATGGCGCGAGGCGTCGGCTTGAGCCTGTAATCCCCCGCCCATTACTTTAAGGGTTACGGAAAAGGCCGCAATTCCGGTTTTTACGAATGGACTTCTGACAATTTCCAATTGTTCTTTGCTCTTGAAATATTCCGTAAAATTTTTTCCGTTTACAGTTATTTCTTCCTTTTTCACACCAAGTTTAATCCTCGCCCTGGCCGTAGCTGTTTTTCTTCTGCCGACGGCTTCGTAGTATTTTTCTTCAGTCTCTTTGATTTCTTTTTTTGGTTTTTTTACGGGCATATTATTTTTCGATAGTTAATCTTTTCATAAGCTTGGCGCGCAACCGGTTTTTATTAAGCATTCTTAAAACAGCTAATTTCAGGCCTCGACCAAAATCTTTTTTTATTAATTCCGGATATTTAATCGCTTTAAGGCCTCCCTGATAACCCGAGTAATGGTAATGCATCTTTTGAGTTCCTTTTTTTCCGGTAAGGACAATTTTTCCAAAATTAAACACTCGGACGGTAATGAACGGGTCAAGATGCGGCGTATAGTTTACCTCTCTTTTACCTCGCAGCAAAGAGGCGACTTCCGATGCCAAGCGTCCGAGCGATTGACCGGCGGCATCAAGAGTATAATTTTTAAATTTGGTTGCCATATTATTTAACAAATTCTATTATCGCCATTTTGGCGCCGTCATTTTTTCTATCGGCAATTTTTAAGATTCTCAAATAACCGCCGTGTCGTTCCTTGAAACGCGGGGCTATATCCTTAATCAGTTTATTTACCGGTTTAACCGCCAAACTTTTTAATAAAAGACGTCTGCTGGCTAAAGTTTCCTTTTTTGCCGCATTAACCATTTTTTCAACAAGCGGTCTTATTTCTTTGGCGCGAGCTTCGGTAGTTCTTATGCTTTCCTTCAGGATTAAACTGTTTCCCAAATTTGATAAAAAAGCTTTTCTATAATCAGCCGCTCTGCCGAATTTTCTATTTTTTTTCAAATGCTTCATTGTTTTATTTATTCGTCTTGCTTGAGTGTCAGCCCCAGCTTGCCCAATGATTTTTTAATTTCCTTAAGCGCTTTCTCGCCGAATTCTTCCAAATCAAGCAATTCTTTTTGGCTTAATCGTAAAAGACCGGCTACGGTTTTTATGTGATTACTCAAAAGAATATTCTGAGTGCGATTAGAAAGTTTCAAATCCTCTATTTTTGTTTTAACTACAACATCGGCATCTTCTTTGGAAGATTCGCTTTTTATCGGCTTCTCGCTTTTTTCAATTTCCTTTTTTTCCGTCCTTCCCGTCTTTATCGGAGCGGCGATAACTTCAAGATGCTCGATGAGTAAATCGGCCGCATTCTTTAATGCTTCGGCCGGAGTTATGGTGCCATCGGTTTCAATATCAAATTTCACCCTGTTGTAGTTCGTCTTATCTCCAACCCGCATGTCTTCTATTTCAAAGTTGATGGTTTTTACGGGAGTGAATATAGCATCAACCGCAATAGCGCCTATTTCTTGTTTTTCTCTTTTGCGGGATTCAATTGTTGAATAGCCGACTCCTTTTTCAATTCTAATTTCCATTTCCAAAGACGCATTTTTTGAAGTAAGCGTAGCGATGCGCGCTTCGGGATTTACGACTTCAACTTGAGAAGGCGTTTTTATATCTTTTGCCAAAACCTCTTTTTCTCCTTTAACTTTTAGAGTCGCGGTTTGCTGTTCATCTCCGTAAACCTTAAATCTGACCTGTTTAAGATTTAAAACTATTTCAACCACGTCCTCGATAATTCCGGGTATAGTTGAAAATTCATGATTAACATCTTTTATTTTTACTGAAGTTATTGCGGCGCCGGCAAGAGACGACAACATAACGCGCCGCAGGGCGTTTCCAATAGTCATTCCATAACCGGGATAGAGTTCTTCTATTTCTAAAATGGCCCGGCGCGATGAAATTTGTTCAACCAACTTCGGCGCTTTAGGTAAAGTGATGCTTGTTTCCATAGTTTTTTTATTTATCTTGAATAATAAGAAACTACTGCGTTAATATTTAAATTTTTAGGCAGGTCTTCATTTTTAGGAGCGGATTTTATCTTTATTTCAAAAGTGTTTTTATCAACTGCGAGCCAAGATGGCGCGTCGTGTTTTTTTAATTTATTGGCTAAATCAAGAAACATCGTCTTATTCCGGCTCTGCGGTCTGATGGTTATAACATCGCCGATTCGTGTCGGATATGAAGGAATGGTAACCTTTTTATTATTTACTAAAAAATGGCCATGGCCCACTTGTTGCCGCGCCATAGTTCTTGAAGGCGCGATGCCGCTCCTGAATACCGTATTATCCAGCCGGACTTCAATAGCGCTAAGCAGTAAATCTCCGGTAATTCCTTTTTTCAAATTGGCCTCTTTATAATATTTTCGAAGCTTCTTTTCGGTAAGAGAATATATTATTTTTATTTTTTGCTTTTCCAGAAGTTGCGCGCCGAATTCCGACAATGGCCGGCGCCTTGCTTTGCCGTGCGCCCCCGGTTTATAAGGTTTTTTCAAAAAAGACGATTTCGGCGAAAATGACCTCTCGGGTTTTAAACCCAGGTTTTCACCAATCTTTCTTGATAATTTTTCTTTTGGTCCGGTGTAGCGCATGTATATATTTTATACTCTTCTAACTTTTTTTGGCCGCGGGCCGTTATGAGGGGCGGGCGTCGTATCTTTTATTAGCGCTATATTTAAACCATGGCCGACCAGAGCTCTCACGGCGGATTCGCGGCCGGAACCGATTCCTTTTACAAAAATTTCAACTTCGCCAAAATCAATTTTTTTAACTTTTTCCAAAACAGTTTCAGCTACTTTGGAAGCCGCGTAAGGAGTGGCCTTTTTGGGTCCTTTGAATCCCAAAGAGCCGGCGGAGGACCAAGCCAAAACATTGCCTTTATCGTCGGCCGCGACAATAGACGTGTTATTGTAACTTACTTGAATAAAAAATTTACCTTTAATAACTCGCCGGCCGGATTTAACGCTTGCCAACTCCGAGGGTTTTTCCCCTTCTTGAATCTTTGTCCCCTCTTTAATAAGTTCTTCTTCGGTTTGTTTTTTTATTTTCTTTTTTCCCATGTTTTATTCAACAAATAAAGTTATTTATGTTTTTTCTGATGATTTTTTACGGCCCGAACCGACAGTTTTCCTGACATTGCCTCTCCGAGTCCTAGAATTAGTTTTAGTTCTTTGTCCTCTAACCGGTAAACCGCGGCTATGGCGAGAACCGCGATAAGAACCTATTTCCTTCAACCGCTTAATATTGCTTTGAATCTGTCTTTTTAATTCACCCTCAATTTTGTAATTTTTCTCTATAAACTCTCTGAGTTTATTGGCCTCTTCTTCAGTTAATTCAGAAGTCTTTTTGGAATCGTCTATTTTTAAATCGGAAACAATTTTTCTAGCCAAATTTTGGCCTATACCGTAGATATAAGCTAAAGAGGCGACTATTTTTTTATTTTCTGGAATAGCAACTCCGGCGATTCTTAACATATTTTTTTAACCCTGTTTTTGCTTATGTTTCGGATTTGAGCACGTAACATAAAGACGCCTGCGGCGGCGTACTGTTTTACACTTTGCGCAAATTTTTTTAACGCTTGCTCTAACTTTCATGTTCTTCTTGTAATTCGGCCCCGCTTCCCGTCAATAGCCAGTTCAACCTCGACTTTGTCGCCAACGAGAACTCTAATAAAATTAAGTCTCATTTTGCCTGACAAATGAGCTAAAACCTCTGTATTGTCGCCCAATTTTACCTTAAAAGTGGTATTTGGCAATGCCTCAATGACAGTGCCGATAAGCGTAGGTCTCTTATTATTTATCACGGCAGTTATTATTTGTCAAGAATAATATTAATCTTTTCCGGATTGCCGGGGGCCTGCCTGACCCAAAACGGCCACAGAGAAATTGTGGCGCTTTGAATAAAATTTTTATTGGAAATAATGTTTCTCATTCCGGTTTCATCAAGGCCGGTCAGTTCTTTTTTTAATCCGGCTATATCAGTGGAAAAGGCGTTGCTTTTATCGAAATTGAAAGTAAAAAATGCTTCGCCTTTTTTAAAGTCTGACTTTGTGGCTTGAGGATAAGTTATATTATCTTTAAAATTGAAATTTTTCAAGTCCGGATATTTGGCGGAAACAAAATAGCTGACCAAGGCCTTAAAATCCGATTCTTTAAAAAATATCGCTTGCCAGCTTATTTTCATTGTCGCTACATTGGAAGCAACTGCAAACTCGTCAATTTTTACCGTTGAAGCGCCGTCTATTAACCTTAAATCGGAGGCTTTAAAAGTATTCAGCACCTCATTTTTAAGTTCTGTTACGAGCGCGTTTTCAAGAGTTTTCTTGACTTTCTCCGTGTTTTGGTCAGCCAAGGCCAATTTGTTTTTTACCGGAATCATTGTTTCCGCGCTTTTTGCGTAAAATCCGGCAAATTTTGCCGTTCCTTCAAACCCCGGAATTGTAAAGAAAGATGGCTCTATTTTATATTCTTCTCCAATAGTGTCGCTAATAACTTCCGCTTTTACGGAACTGGGAATCAAATTGGACCCCGACATCTTCGCTCCCGGAACAATAACCGCATTTTGAATCTTGAATATTTTACCGTCCTTTGTTTCAAATCTGGTTTGCGCGACCAATTTTTGAGCGGCAGCGCTATAAGCGTTGTAGATTTCTATCGCGCCGCCATATTTGGACGGTAAATTAGCGGTTTCATTTGACGTTTCTATAATTTTGGACCCGGATTTGGTTAGTAAGAAATATTGTCCCGGAATAATTCCGTTGGCAAAGTCGGGCATACTTATACTTTTGCTGACAGCAACAGAAATCGTAGCGCTCACGGGCATTTCTTTTAAGGAAAGTTTGATATCGGCCTTAGGTAACACCAAATACATTGCCGCCCCCAAAAGTAAAATTCCGATAACCATAAGCACTTTTATTGTTCGACCAAATGAAAAGAATTTCTTTGGAGAAAGTTTTTCTATCGGCTGGTTATTGTAAAATTCTTCCAAATTTTTTTCCAAATCAGTTTTACTGGTCGCTTCATAAATAGTAACGGGTGGTTCTATTTGCGGTTCTAATTCCGATTTCGGCTCTGGTTCCGATTCCAAATCCTGAACAGGCGGACGAACTATATCGAACATTCTTTTAATTTTCTTTTCTTCTATTGGGGGGGCAGAATCAAATACGGGCAACTGAATCTTTTGAGCAAATTCTCTGATGTCATCGTTTTCGGTGCTGATAGACAAAGTCTTGCCGATACTTTCGGCTTCTTCTTTTAATATTTTTAGAGAATTCAAATCGGTAACCAAAATAGAATTTTTGGGCAATGCCAAAATAACCTCCTGATGTTTGGATTTCATCAATCGGTCAATCAAAATCGCGGCATCATCTTTGGTTCTCGCGCGGATTATTTCAAAACTTTCTGACATTGTTTTTATTATAACCTATTACTAAATTCACGGCAATAAAATTATTCCAATATCGCCTTTATTCTTCTTATACCGGCTGAACTTGATTCTTCTTTAACGATTTTAAATTTTCCCAAAACTCCCGTGTGTTCAACATGCGGTCCGCCGCAAATTTCTTTAGAAAATTCACCTACAGAATAAACTTTTACCCGCTCGCCGTATTTTGACTCAAATGCGCCGGTTGCTCCCGCCGTTTTTGCTTCTTCCAAAGACATTTCTTCCATTTTTACCGGCAAATTTTCTTTTATTTTTTCATTTACTATATCCTCTACCTGTTTAATTTCTTCTGGTGTCATTTTTTGGCTATAAGAAAAATCAAAGCGCAAGCGCTCTGGCGTGATGTTTGAGCCTTTCTGTGAAACATCCTTGCCTAAAACTTGTCTCAACGCCGCCAGCATCAGGTGCGCGACAGTATGATATTTTATTGTCGCTTCGCTTGCGTCTGCCAATCCCCCTTTAAACATTCCGGCCGAGGCGGTGCGCGAAAGCTCCTGGTGTTTTTTAAATTCGGCGTCAAAATCCGTCTGATTTAAATTTGCCGCTTTGGCCCCCGCGATGTCTTTGATAACGTCAAAAGTAAGCCCGTAACTTTCAAATAATTTAAACGCGGCTCCGGCATCCAATTTTTCTAATTTTTCAAGTTCGCGCAATCCTTGCTGGATTGCTTTTTTGAATTTTGAATTTTCTTCGCTAAATACAGATAAAATTAAATCCTCGTTTAATTCCGGATAAAAATTTTTATATTCTTTAACAACTCGTTTTAGCAAATTTTCAATATCTGCAAATTCTATTCCTTTCATTGCCATTATTCTTCGCATCAATCGCCTTAATATATATCCCCGTTCTTTATTGGAAGGGATGACGCCGTCTGAAATAAGAAATGAAATCGCCCGGCCATGGTCAAGCAAAACTCTATTGGTTTCAATAAGCGGTTTAAATAGGTCGGTTTCAAAAATAGAAGGAACATTCTGTACTGCCATTGCGAGCCGTTCAAGTCCCATTCCCGTATCAACCCCTTTTTGTTCAAGAGGTTTCAAAGTTTTATCCGGATACCGATAGTATTCATTAAAAACCAGATTCCAAACCTCAATGCCATCAATATAAATTTCCGTTGTCGGTCCGCAGGGGCCTTCATCGCCGGTCGGTCCCCAAAAATTATCTTCGCGTCCGCATTTTTTTATTTTATCGTCGCTAAGCCCCAGGCTTTTCCAAATAGCAATAGATTCTCTATCTTCCGGAACATC
>JAUSKX010000005.1 GCA_030646675.1 Candidatus Azambacteria bacterium
CAGCGGCGACACCGCGCCGTGCGAATCACTGCGAATCGCCGCCCATCGGGCCGATCTGCTGGTGCACGAAAGCAGCTTCGGCGACGAAGAGGCCGATCGCGCGGCCGAGACGCGCCACAGCACGGCCCGTCAGGCCGCCGAACTCGCGCGCGATGCCGAGGTGAAATTGCTGTGCCTCAATCACGTCTCGGCGCGCTATTTCGGGAAGGAACTGCGCGAACAGGCGCGCGAAGTATTCGCCAACACCGAGCTGCCGCGCGACTTCGACAGCGTCGAGATTCCCTTTCCCGAGCGCGGCGAACCGCACCTGGTGAAGTTTTCCCGCAACGAGCGGCCAAAGACTGAAGCGCCCGAGCCGGCCGCGTAGTCACCTGTTAGCCTGAACGAAACCTCCTTTAATCCGGCCCGCGAGGCCAGGAAGGACAAGTAGCTTGGCCCGCAACGCCGCCGAAAAGGTCGTACTCGACTCTGACGATTTGCGTCGCACACTCGTGCGCATCGCTCACGAGATCGTCGAACGCAACGGCGACCGGCTGTTTGCCTTGGTCGGCATTCATCGGCGTGGCGTACCCGTCGCGCGTCGGCTGGCGGCGCAGATCGCCGATTTCGACGGCCGGCAAGTGCCCGTCGGCGAGCTTGACATCTCTTTCTACCGCGACGACATCGGCCGAAAGGGCAGCCCAGCGGCGCCGGTCGTGCATTCGAGTTCGATCGACTTCGACATCGACAGTCACGTCATAGTGCTGGTTGACGACGTTCTCTACACCGGTCGCACCGTGCGCGCCGCGATCGACGCTTTGTTTGACTTCGGCCGTCCACCGGCCGTGCAGCTGGCCGTGCTGGCCGACCGCGGCCACCGCGAGCTGCCGATCCGTCCTGACTTCGTCGGCAAGAACTTGCCGACCAGCGCAGACGAACGAGTGAACGTGTGTGTCGAGGAGCTCGACGGAATCGACCAGATCGCCTTGGGTGAAATCGCTCCGGTCGCCGAGGGCGAGAAGTGATGCGTCACCTGCTCGGCATCGCCGAACTTTCGCGCGAGCAGATCGAGCGTCTGCTCGACCGCGCAGACAGCCTCGCGCAGCTACTCGAGCGCGAGAACAAGAAGCTGCCCGCGCTCTCGGGCCGCACGATCGTCAATCTCTTCTTCGAGGACTCGACGCG
>JAUSKX010000012.1 GCA_030646675.1 Candidatus Azambacteria bacterium
TCTGCAAACGGCCTAATTATTATAAGCAAAAAAACAAGAAGCTAGTTGAAAGAAAATTAGAATTTCAGAAATATTGCAAATGGTGCCGCAAGCGCACGGTTCATAAAGAAGCTAAAAAATAATCTGCGCCAAGGGGGCATAGTTCAGTGGTAGAATTTTCGTCTCCAAAACGAAAGACCTTGGTTCGAATCCAAGTGCCCCCGCCGTCAGTAGTTCCTTAACGTAGGTAAACAACCAAACAAAGAGGAGGAGAGTATGAAAAAACTTTTGGTGGTTTTGTTATCGGTGTTTTTAATTGGTGTTTTGATCGGACCGGCGCCGCTTCTGGCGGCCAGGCATGACGGAGTGGAAGATGCTCTGGAACAGGGCGCCGACCGAATGGTTTCCTTGCAGGGGACTTACGGTGGAGTTCCCAATATCTGGGAATGGATAATCGGCTCCGGAATCAGTGGAAATAATATTCTGGGGATCTCGGCCACGGGATTAGTGGCCGCCTATGAGAAAACAAAAGATCGCCGATATTTAGCTGCTGCCATCGCTGCCGGAAACACTCTGGTTGCGCGGTACAATGCCGCTATCGTTGGTGGCGTTACCTGGGACGATCGGCCGTACAGTCAAGATGTTGAATTTCTGGCTTGGTTAAGCCGGGAAAGTAAGAATCCCGTTTATGGAGATGTGGCTGTCAAATGGCACAGTATTATTCCTGCCTACAAGACGGCGGCGGAAAACGTGAATCGTTACATTAGTCGTGGTTCCTTGGCAGGATGGGACCTGGCTTTGCAGATTCGCGCCGCATTGGCTGTCGGGCAAAAGGATTATGCCAAGGCAGTAGCCGCGGAATTGATTCGGCGTTCGGCTGACTGGGTAGGAAATACAAATCCATACGGGGACTTAACAATTCTCAGTTACGCGTCTCTGCTTTGGGCACTGGATCAGGTAGGCGATAATCAAGAGGTTATAAGCCAATATCGCAGCGCCTTGCTGACCACACAGGAAACGGACGGCTCTTGGGATGGGGGTGCCTATCAAACAACCGCCTACGCCATTCTCGGCCTTTCCGCGAACAAAGGTAAGGACGTGAAAAAAGCTTTGGATTCGGCCGGAACCTTTTTGGTAAGCAGCCAAGCGGATAATGGCGGCTGGGTCTATTCCGACGGGTCGGAATACGGTGAAGAAAATTCCGAAGTACTGATGTCCCTCGCCGCTCTTTTGAAAGGAGGCGATATCACCAATATTCACAAGGTGAAGTTGTCTCACAAAGAAAGAGGCGAGCATCGGGAAAAGCACAAACACATGCGTTAAACCGCGATTTAGCGCATTCGAACAACGAGGGGTGTGGGAAAAAATCCACACCCCTCTTTTTTATTGTGTAATATGCTATTATTAAGCAATGGAAACCCTGGTTTTATTGCTGACAAAATACGGATATTTTATTCTTTTCCCTCTGGCTGCGTTTGAAGGGCCGATAATTTCTTTAGTTGTTGGATTTTTAATTTATCTGGGGTATCTTCAATTTTTACCTTCTTACGCGGTTCTTCTTTTGGGAGACATTATTCCCGACACTATTTATTACTATATCGGTCGTTTTGGCAGTGAGAGAAAGATTATGGAAAAATATGGCCCGCGCTTAAATATTATAAAAAAACTTTGGCATGAACACGGCAAGAAAACAATGTTTTTCAGCAAATTGGCGTATACTTTAAGCGTTCCCTTTCTTATAAGCGCCGGTTTGGTAAAAATGCCATATAGAAAATTTATTTTGTATGCCTTGCCGGTTACAATATTTCAATATGGCATTATTATGACAATAGGTTATTATCTTGGCAGCTCGTATCAATTAGCCGTTAAATATATAGATTTCGCGGGGATTATTATTGCCATAGTTTTTATTATTTTTATCGCCGCTTACACGCTGTTTATAAAATACGCGCGCAAGCAAATTAAAATAATGGAGGAACAAGAACAACAAGAACAATTATGAATAAAGTTTCATGCATAATCCCGGCGCATAACGAGGAAAAGAATATAAGAAATGTTTTGAATGTGGTGTCCGGCGTAAGCAGTGAATTTATTAGTGAAATAATCGTCGTTGACGATGGCTCAATTGATAATACGCCCAATATAGTCAGGGAATTCCCGAATATCCGCCTTATTATTAACGAAAAAAATAGCGGCAAAAGTTATTCTATCGCCAAAGGCATACAGGAGTCTTCGGGCGATTTTATTCTCATGCTTGATGCCGACCTTCACGGATTACTTCCCGAAGACATTGTTTCTTTGGTTGACCCGGTAAAAAGCGGCAAGGCGTCCGTAAGTATGAGTGTTAGAAAAAACGCCCCAATTTGGATGAAATTAATTAAAGTTGACCTTATGACCGGCGAAAGGGTATTCCCGAAAAATATAATAATGCCCTATATGCGGGAAGTGATGGCTTTGCGCGGTTACGCGCTGGAAGTTTTTATAAACGGAATAATCATAAAAAATAAATGCGCGATTAAATCGGTTTATTTAAAAAACGTGCAGGACGAATTGAAAACTACGAAAAAAGGACTTTCTGCCGGAATAAAACTTTTTTTGTCGATGTGGAGAGATATTTTGAAAACAGTCTCATTTTGGGAATGGCTATACCAAAATTTCGCGCTGTCAAAATTGGTTATTAGGGATTAATTGCCGGCAGCGCTATGAAAAAGATGTTTAATTTTGACTATTTTAATATCTGGAAAGAAATTGGATATTTTTATTTGGTCAAGGCCGTCTTCAGAAAAGAAAAAATAAATGTCTGTGAAAAACGAATACTGATTATAAACCCCTGCATCATAGGGGATTTTGCGGCGTCTGTGCCGGCGATTGCGGACTTCATTCAAAGAAATAAAGATAAAAAAATTGACCTGATTGTTTCCGCGCCATTAAAAACTCTCGCCGAAAAGATTAAAGGGATTGAAAAAGTTTACACCACGCAATCTGTTTCTAAAATTTCTTACGAAAAAATCATACTTTTAAGAGCAACCGGCGAGGTATATGATTTTTTGAAAAAAGTAAGCGCATGCGGCGTCCAAACTAACGGATGGACATTTATTTGGTATGCTTTTCATCTGTTGATGAGCTTGTTACTAAGGCGGGCGCCTAAACAATGGCGAGTTGTAAATTTTGAGATGCTTGGAGGCGCGCCCAGAAATATTTCATTTGATGAAATGTTTAAATTGGGGCCGGAGGATTATAAAAGCGCCAATAAAGTGATTATTCACACCGGGGCAAGCTGGCCGATGATGCATTGGGAAAAGGAGAAATGGGTTGAATTATTGCGAAAGATTAATACGTTTGGGACTTTTGAATTTATTTTTGTCGGAGCGGCAAAAGACTCCGAAGATTACGAATATATTTCATCTAATTTACCATTTGAAATCCACTCCGTTATTTCTAAGATAGATTTGCTTGAACTGATGTTATTATTGCGTTCGGCCGATTATTTTATTGGCATAGACAGCGGTCCGGCTAATTTAGCGCATCTCGCCAAATTGCGAAGCATTGTTATTTTTGGTCCGGGGCCGCACATGTTTGTGTCTGACGATACTAATGATATAATCATAGACAAGTCCAACGGACGCGGTTTATATCAGAGGTTTTTTTTGAAGAAAAAAGGATTCATACAAATGATTAGCTCTGAAGAAGTTTTTCAGGCATTTATTAAATTGTATCGCAAATGAAATCCCAACTTATCGCTAAGCACAAATTTCATTGGTCCCAAAAATCTTTTTTATTTTCGGCGGTTTTGGCATTTCTGTTTTTAGCGGCGAGTCTGGTCATTAATTACGCCGCCGGCAATTACGCGACCAAGGTAGCCAGTAATGGCGTAACCGACATTATACTTGATAATGTTCCTGTAATTGATGTGGATTTTATTTATATTTATGGCGCCCTTTTGTTCGGCCTGTTTATGGTGATTCTTTTGATTCGGGAACCGAAACAAATACCATTTGTTATTAAAAGCGCGGCCCTATTTTATTTAATCCGGGCTATATTTATTTCTTTAACTCATATCGGCCCGATTATCCAGCAATTACCTCCGGATTCGAATATTTTTTACCGTAATCTAATATTTGGCGCGGATTACTTTTTTTCCGCGCACACCGGGCTGCCGTTTTTGGCGGCGCTTGTATATTGGAGCAATAAATATTTTCGCGGCATTTTTCTCGCATTTTCTATAATTTTTGGCATAAGCGCCCTTTTAGGGCATTATCATTATTCTATCGATGTTTTCGCGGCATTTTTCATTACTTATAGCATTTTTCATATTGCTCGGCGATTTTTTTCCGGTGAATATAAACTGTTTTTGAAAGATTTGGATAGTTTATCGTAATTCGTCTTGCTAAAGGGTTTTTTTTGTTCTAAAATGTTCTTATGGTCAAGCGAAAAAAAGCAAAAAAAGCCTCTTACGATTACACCAAAAAACCACTCTTTGATTTAGAAGCTCAAACCAAAAAAGCCATTTTGGCGATTCTTTTTTTCGGTTTCGCGATAGTAATCATTTTAAGCATCTGGCATAGGGCCGGTCCGTTCGGAGAAATGATTTTCGGCGGATTTCATTATCTGTTCGGATGGGGATATTTTGTTCTTCCGGCAGTGTTTTTAATGATGGCCTTTGAATTTTTGAAATCCCGCCGAAAACACATTTTTTTCGCCACTATTTTTGGGGCTATTTTATTATTCGTCTCAACTCTGGGCATTTTGGAATTATTATTTCCAAATAACGCTCGCGCCGGAATGGTTGGTTATATCGCGGCGCTTTCTCTGGGAAAAATATTCGGATTTTGGGCTTCTTTGGTGCTTTTGTCCGCTTTTGTTTTAGTTTCTCTTGTTATGGTTCTGAATATTCCTTTAAGAATCGGCCGGGACGAAGAATCTGATGATGCCGATGTTGCCGATGATGTCGACCTTGAAGAGGAGGAAGAAATAATTCAAGAAAAAGATAAAAAACAAGTTGATATCAACCCGGTTGTAAATCAAGCAATGCCGAAAGAAGAAAGGCGGTCTTTGTCGGCCAAGGCGGTTTCTAAAATAGAAAGAGAAGAGGATGAGTTCAAAATTCCAAGATTTGTCGGTGGCACTTATAAAGCGCCGGTTATCGATTTGCTTGAAAGCGCGGAAAGCCGTCCGATGTCCGGAGATATTAAAGCCAGCGCTAATATTATTAAAAGAACATTGCAGCATTTTGGCATCGAGGTTGAAATGGGTGAGGTGAATGTTGGCCCGACGGTAACTCAATACACTTTGCGGCCGGCTCAAGGCGTAAAGCTTTCCAAAATTGTTGCTTTGCAAAATGATTTATCGCTGGCGCTGGCAACGCACCCGTTAAGAATCGAAGCGCCAATTCCGGGTAAGGCGTTGGTTGGGATTGAAGTTCCCAATAAGACAATCGCGCTGGTTCGGCTTGGCAGTTTGCTCGGCAGCGATAATTTCAAGAAATTGGATTTATTGAATTTTGCTCTTGGCCGCGATGTCAGCGGGATGCCGATTTTTACCGATTTGGCGAAGATGCCCCACTTGCTTATTGCCGGCGCCACCGGCGCTGGCAAATCCGTCTGTATCCACGCTATTATTACTTCGCTTATTTGGCGCAATGGTCCTTCGCAGCTTAAGTTTATACTTATTGATCCAAAACGAGTTGAACTGGCTTATTACAGAGACTTGCCTCATCTCTTAACGCCGGTTGTAAGCGACGGCAAAAAATCAATTAATGCTTTGAGGTGGGCGGTTAAAGAAATGGAACGCCGTTATGAAACTTTATCGGATTACCGCGCC
>JAUSKX010000006.1 GCA_030646675.1 Candidatus Azambacteria bacterium
TCTTTTCGTACCAGGTAGTGAAACTTTGACAACACAATTGTTAAAAACAATTGTGTTAATGCTGAAAGCGGTCAAAGTTCTACTACCTGGAGTATTTTGCCACGAGTTTTAGAGCGGAGTCAATTGAACCTTTGTGACGGAAACCCGCGGCGTAACGATGTCCGCCGCCGCCGATTTTTTCGGCCAATTCCGCGACATTGAATTTTTTGTCGGGACGGCTTCTCAATCTTCCTCTGATTTTTCCTTGGCTTTCTTCAATCAGAAAAAGAGAAAATCGCCCGTCTTTTAAATCTTTTAGCTGGCTGACAATGTCGGTTAAATCGCTTGTAGCCAAATGATGTTTGGATAAATCTTTTCTTTTAAGCCACGAGTAAATAAAATCGCTTTTATGATTGTGTTTCAGGCGGCTTAATATCGCGCCATAAACTTTAAGAGCTTCAGTTTTTACTTGCCCGTTTAATTTATTGTCAATTTCAACCGGTTTGATTCCGAATTGTTTTACAAGAGAAAGAACCGTTTCAAGCGGCTTGGGATTATTGGTGTATCTGAAAAAACCCGTATCGGCCAAAATTCCAACAGTTAAAGCATAGGCGATTTGCCGGTCAATTTTAAAGCTTATGGCGTTAAAATAATCGTATAATACTTCGCATGCGGATGAATATTTTGGATTTACTATGCCGAAATTGGCGCCCTGGTTGGTTGATAGATGATGGTCAAAAACCAACAAAGGAATTTCCGGATATTTTTTAAAATAGTTATCCATCCCCAGCAAAATTTTTGTTCCATAATCAAGCCCTGTCATTAAATCAAATTTATGCTTGGGATGTTTTGATTTTATTGATTTTGCTCCGGGAATGAATTTTAACGATTCGGGGATAACGGAAGTGCACAAAAGATAATGCGGTTTTTTTATTTTTTTAAGATAAAAACCAAAAGCCGCAAGCGAACCGACGGCATCGGGGTCTGGCCCCTGATGGGTGATTGCCAAAATATTTTTGGCCTTCAGTATTATCTTTTCTATTTCTTTAAAACTGCTATTTTTCATCTTTTATTTCTTCTCTTACTTCGTTCAATAATTTTTCCACTTCGCCGGCCTCTTCCGGATTCGTGTCGCGCTTGAAAATAATTTTCGGAACCGGACGGACTTTTAATTTTTTATTCAATAGCTGCTGGATTTGGTAAATCGTACGTTTTAGTTTGTCCATAATAGCGGTTGTTTCGCTAGTCGGGAATACGCTTATGAAAACAATAGCGGAAAATAAATTGGCGTGGGTTAAAACGCGCGTAACGGTAACCAAGACTCCGGGTTTAACGTCCAGAAATTCAAATACAATTTTGCCCAGTTCTTTTTTGAGAAGTTCATTAAATTTTTCGGCGCGTTCCTGACCCATTATATTTTTTTGAAAAACACGATAGTGTCGCCGGCTAATATTTTGGGGTCGCCGAAATCAATACCTATCCCCGTTTCGTGGCCGGCCTCAACTTTACCGATGTCTTTTTTGTCCGATTGCAAACTGGTGACTTTTCCTTTGCCGATTGCCGCGTCGTTTCTAAAAACTTCCAATTTCACGCCTTTCAGTATTTCTCCGGAAATAACTTTACCGCCGACAATTTGTTTGTTTTTTTCCTGTCTGAAATTCGCCAAGACGCTAAGCCGTCCGATTTCTTCAATTTCAATTTTGGGCTTGAGTTTTTTTTCAACGACGATTTTAGTCTGGTCCAAAATATCGTAAATAATATTTCCGGAAATCAAATTCTCTTTTTGTTTTTCGGTAACGATTATGTTCGGTTCGTTCTTTACATTGAAGGAGAGAATAATGGCGCTGCCCATATCCGCCAATCTCAAATCGCTGTCGTTGATATTGCCGGCTTCGGCTTTCAACACTTTGACCCGGCCGTTCTCGAAAGAGATTTTTTCCAAACTTTCTTTAAGGGCTTCAACCGAACTTTGAACATCGGCTTTTATTATAATATTGACGGTGGCGATGGCGTCGCCAGGCGCGGCTTCAAATAATTTTTCAATAAACCCGCCTATTTTGGCGGCGGTTTTTAATGCCGGTGAAAAGGGGATTTCGGAAGTGGTAAATTTATCTCCGACAAGCGGCAATGTGGAAAAACCGATAACCAAAACTGGAGAAGAAAATGTGGCGCTTTCAATCGGTTTGCCCAAAAAATCCTCAAGCATTTTTATTTTACCGGTCGCTTCTCCGCTTAAAACATAATCGCCGGTTTTTAACGAGCCGTCCAAAATAAGAAGCGAGGCGACAATGCCGCGGCGAGGGTCCATATTGGTTTCTATAACAATTCCTTCTCCCGGTTTTTGAGTGTCGGCTTTAAAATCATTTATTTCGGCCATGAGTTCAATCAAATCAAGAAGCTGCTCTATATTTGTTCCTTCTTTTGCCGAAATTTCAACCGATGGTATTTTACCGCCCCATGATTCGACCAGCGCGTCATTTTCGGTAAGTTCTTTTTTAACTTTTTCGGGATTGGCATCTGGCTTGTCCATTTTACTTATGGCGACTATGAAGGGCAGATTAGCCTCTTTAATATGGTTAAGCGCTTCAATGGTTTGCGGCTTTACGCCGTCGTCGGCGGCCACGACCAAAATGGCGATGTCCGCGGCTTTAACGCCCCGGCCGCGCAATTTTGAAAACGCTTCATGGCCCGGCGTGTCCAAAAAAGTTATTTTTCGGTTTTTATAAACGATTTCATAAGCGCCGATATGCTGGGTGATGCCGCCGGCTTCGTGCTCGGCGACGGTTGTTTTCCTTATATAATCAAGAAGCTTTGTTTTGCCATGGTCAACGTGCCCCATTATTACGACAACGGGCGGGCGATTAATTAAAGTTTTGTTTTTTTCATCTGGCATACCAGGAAGTAGAAATTCGACAATAATAATTATTATTGCCAGGCAAATGTCGAATTTTCACTTCCTGGCATAACCCGAAAATTGTACAACAAAAACCGCCTTTCTGCAAGGCGGTTTTGAACCCGCGAACAAAGCGGAGAGGGCGAGATTCGAACTCGCGAAGAGCTTGCGCCCTTAACAGTTTTCAAGACTGTCCCTTTCAACCACTCAGGCACCTCTCCGCTTTGTTAACAGTTTTCCAAAAATTATTTATCGTATACAGCATGGTCGCCGATCGCAAGCAGCACAACTTCATTTTTTGAAAGATAAGAAAATACAATTCGTGTTTTATAATTTACATAAAAACTATACCGCCCGGCTAATCGCCCGTGCAGCCGATGCGCTTTGAGTTGCTCATGATTTCTCTTGTCTTTAAAAAGCTCTATTTTTTCAGTAGCTTCTTGCTGTAATCCGAGGTCAAGCCGTTTAAATTGTCGAATGAAAATCGGTTTGAAAGATACTTTCACGGTAATGAGTTATTTTATTTTTTTAAGCAAGTCCTTTAAATTACCGCGAAGAACTGGCTCTTGTTCGGCCTTGAGAACCGCCATTACAGCTTCTTCTTCAGCGAGAAGTTCAAGAGCGTGCCGGACAACCTCGGCCTTATTAGAACCGCGTTCTTTAGCTAATTTTTTTACCAGCTCTTCCAAATGAGAGGGAAGAGGCACAGATAGAGTAGTCATATATGTATTATATTATAATATGATATTATAGTATATTTTTTCCGTTTCTTTGTCAATGCGGAGGAGGTGGGATTCGGACCCACGGACCCCTTTCGGAGTCAGCTTCTTAGCAGGAAGCTGCACTAGGCCGCTATGCGACTCCTCCAAAACTGCGATTATTCTACACTAGCTATTGAATTATGAAAAGAATTTGACAAAGTTGATAAATTGGCATATACTATAAATATAGTAAAAAAAGGTGTTTTGGTATAGATTTTTGACAATTTAATACAAATTTTGCCTGAAAGGAGGGCGAAGAAGATGAAAAAAATAACAATAATGATGTTGTTAGCAATTAGCTTTTGGCTAATCGCGACGGTCGCCCTCGCTGACCCTATGGTGTTTATCGTCGGGGGCTATGAATCAGAAACGAGTTATCTGGAAGATGTTCATGCGGCGTTTCCCGGGTCAAAAATCATTACTCCTCGGAAGTATGTGCCGATTAAATCGGCGGCAGTCGTCCTTCTGGAAGAAATGAAAAAAGAAGAGTGGGAAGTTAGCCAGGATGTGGTTTTTATAGCCTATTCCTGGAGCGGGTTGCTGGTTAGGCAGCTCGTAAAAGACAACCCGGAGATAAAAGCCAGGATAATTCTTGTGGGGACTCCTTGCAGGAGCTACTGGTTCCTGCCGGAATTCCTCTTCCGCATTGAGGACGAAAGGAAAGATGTTCCTATTTTCGTTATCGCGGGGACGAAAAGCTCGGAGAAATGGTTTCTCCGAGACGGAGAGCCCAATGACGGGGTAGTGGAGGTGTCGTCAGCCTTGTCTGTTAAAGCTTCGGCCGTGGCGATTTTTCCGCTGGAACACTCGGACCTCCTCCACTCGGAGGAGACGATAGAACAAATGAAAACCTGGGCAACAATGCCGTTGCCCACGGTAATCGCAGTTTTATCACGATAATATCATCGTGATAATATATGTCCAGCCGGTGTGAAACCGGTTGGGCATTTTTTTATGCAGTTATCCACATCGCCCAAAATTTACAATTGCGTTTGTGTTATAATGAAAGCGTTGAATTTTTTAATAAAATAATTTATGAACTTTTTTAAAAATAAGTTTCTTATCGGTGTTTTTGTTTTATTTATAACTATCTATTTTCTATCGGCTCCGATAGCGCGAGCCGAAGACGCTTTGTCTTTCTTAACCGGCGGGGCGTCTGATCTTATTAACGCTACGATTGATGTTTTGTCGGGAAGCATATCAGTATTTCCGATGCTTTTTGCGATAGGCGACCCAACTGCTTTTATAATTTGCTCCACAAGCACCGTGTTTTGTCCTAATGGGTCAGGCGGGTTAGCGCTAGCACCGGTAGCTACCGGGTCATCAGCAAGTGGCGCTTGTGTTTATGGAATCCCCACAACCTTCTATGATTGGCAAATGAATACCGCGTATGGATATGCGGATTTTAATTATTATAACGGGACATACGACAGTGAAGGCACCGCTCTCTCTGTAAGCGCCGGGTCCAGTCCGCACTATAGCAATAGCGCCTGCACTAATGTCATGCCAAACCCGTATTCCCCGGCTAGCCCTATTACATACGCCCAAGTGCCAGGCGTGGGATGCGTGGCTATTTATCCGCAAGGTTATCCGCAATCTTTTCCGTATACGTATGATTCAAACCAGCAGGTGAAAATTTATCGCTACACCTTGCCGGCCCCCAGTGACCAAGCTACATTGAACACCTGGTTTCTAAGCACTATAAGGGCGAATGGAGGTACCGGTTGGGAAACGTCAAGCGGCGACATTCCGACTTTTCTTAGTGACCCATCCGATGCGGGGTTAGATTATTATCTTAATTCTCCTGAACCGACACCGCTAGCCACAGTGCCTTTCAGTACTTTATGCTCGGGAAATGTTTGCAAGTTTACTGACGCCACAGCGCCGGAGAATTCATATGTGGCATATACGGCTAAGGTTTCCGGGAATTACTCATTTGCTTTCAATAAGTATTATCCTTGCGGGTCTGAAGATTACAACTGCTACGATACCGTGTTTTTTACAAAAGAAAATAAATTCTTAAACACGGATAACGCGCCTAATACTGCTACATTTCCATATTCCACATTAGGCAATGCTATTACCGGGCCGTATCAGACCGGCGCTTGTCCGCCTGCTACTGAATCACCTGCCTCTGATGTTCCGGCGACTCCTGCGACTCCTGCGACTCCTGCGGTCCCTATTAACGGCGGATGGTCTGATTGGAGCGCATGGGGTGGATGTTCAGCTTCGTGCAATCAAACAAGAACCAGAATCTGCGCGAATCCGGCTCCGGCTAATGGAGGCGCAGATTGCTCCGGTTCCAGTACGGAGACTCGAACTTGCTCCGGCGGAGCCTGTATCCCAGCCCCCGGCAATTTTAATGTATTTCCAGGCGGCCCTGCCTTGCCTAACTCAGTTTTCTTATCTTGGACCGCTTCCGACAATGCCACAGCCTACAGAATCTTAAGAGGTTCTCCGAGAGTAGATATTACTCCATATCAATCATATCCGGCCCTGAATTATTCCGACACCACGGTGGACCAAAATACCAGTTACGTATATCAAATTGAAGCGTATAACAGCGCCGGAACCCAACGTTCCAATCTTATAAACATAACAACTCCGTTCCGCTCACCGACAATCAGCCTTTCCGCTTATCCAACTTCCACCTATCAGAATCAAATAGTTACTCTGACATGGACGACAACTGATGCTACTTATTGCTCCGCCTCGGATGCTTGGAGCGGGTCTAAACCGGTAAACGGAAGCGGAATTGTTCATCCAGCGTCTATACCAACAACATCTTATACCCTGTCTTGTTCCGGACCGGGCGGGACAACCGTTCAATCGGTGGCGGTTAATGTTACTCTTTTAGCTTTGCCCGATTGGAGAGAAATAATTCCGAGGTAGTCATGAGTTTGCCTGTCACAATCCATGGACATAATAAGACGCATAAATATTTGCTTTTGTGGGAGCAATATTTTCAAAACAACCAATCATTATTTCAGCTGGTTGTTATTGAGATGAAAAAACTAATTGGAATAGCGAATTTTACGATTTCCAAAATTCCAATTTATCTTGTTCCCGATGCCAATAGCAAAGATAAAGAAATTAGCGCCAGTTTTTCTTGGACGCCAAAAAAAAGTTTTATCAATATTGAAATTCCGCTGGGTCTTGAAGTGCCCAATGGATTTTTTCCGATAAGTATTTTAGCGCATGAGTTTTTTCATTTGATGTTGAGAAAAAACAAGAGTTTATTTTTAGAAATAGAAAAAATTACTCAAGAAAATGAGAAATTATTTGTTAGGTTATCAAAGGGCATGCCGAGTAGAATGTTTTTGGAAGAATTGCTGGTTAGTTCATTTATTCCGGAAGGATATCTTAGCGAAAAATACTTGAATACAAAGTCTCCTGTTGCTATTTCGAATCCCAAAGATTTGTTATCGTGGCGAAAACTAGTTGCGTTTAAATCGCGTGAAATGGCAAAAAATTATATCGACAATATTCAACAAATCGATAAAAAGTATTTGGAACATATAGTAGATATATGAATAAATCGGAGATTCTCATTATCCCCGATGCGGGAACACGCGCGAAGATCGCAGAAAAGATAGACCTAGATGACGCTGTTAGCGCACCGCCCTGCGACTGCACAGCGTGCGGTTCCTGCAGATGTACGCCATGCAAGTAGCATGGCAACTCTGAGACCCGAGCATGTCTCTAATAAACTGCTTTTTCTTTTTTAAAATTTCTTAAATATCTTGTCGTCAAGCCGAAAATTTGATAATATTTATTTGTAAACATCGAAAATATGAAGAATCTTCGCTTCTATTTCAATAAAAAACTTGATGCGTTAATGGTTGAGGAATTTCTTAAGGTAAGTGGAGGAGGAATAGACTTTGGTCAAAATATTTTTAAAATACATCCGCAGTTGAAATCGGTTAAATTATTAAACTTCCAACAGAGAAAAAAAACAATCAATGCTTACTTTAATAATTACTACCGAACCCATAAGGCAGTAATGCGATGCAGAATTAAGAACATACGAGACGCTTGGCCCAAGCACGAACGTGAATTTGTTGCCATAACCGAGGATTTTTTCGGTAGTTTTCGGTTTCCCAGAGGAAAATATATTGCCTACGCTTCTATTCTTAATTGTAACCCGCGATTTTTGGACTTAAAAACATTCCAGTTTTTTTATGAAAAACCACTAGCCGATGCTATTTATACCATTGCTCACGAGCTTCTTCATTTTATTTTTTATGATTTTATTGAAAAGAAATTAAAAAAAGAGGTAAAACATTTATCAGAAGATCAATTATGGGACCTTTCAGAGATATTCAACGTTGTCGTTCTTGGGTCTCCGCGATACTGCCGTATTATCAATCAAAAATTTGTGATTCCTTATCCCGATCATCGACGCTATATTAGTCAGTTTGAAAAAGCATATAAGAATTCCAAAAATGCCAAAGAATTTATTAGACGTGGCATAACTATCATAAGTGCAAAAAAATAGCGGGAGAAGATTATTCTCCTCCCGCATGGTTCGCTATTTGTTTGCGGTTTGCCTTTCTTTTTGTTTTTCCCACAAGTCGCGTATTAAAAAGTGGGTTGTCGCTTTTGCGTGAACACAAAATCGCTCATCAAGAGCATAGATAGTTCCCTTTGTTCGGTAGGCGTTGTATGGACAACCTCCGCCGCAATTACCTAGAGCGACGCAACTTCTACATACCTTGTTGGCGAGCGGCGAGCGTTTTCTCCACTGTTTCCAGAACGGATGAGATTCCGGCTCGAATGTTTCAAGTGGTTCTGTGACGAAAAACTCTTTTCTGCCGCAGAAAGCCTGACAGACGCCAATTTTGCCATCCGGACTCACCACAATCTGAAGCCCGCAACCGCCGCAGTCACTCAGCACAGGCGTTTTGTCAAGAAAATTCTTGACCCGCCGCATCATGCGATCTTCGTAGATGCCGGCCGCTCGCGCCATTTTGAAGCTCTCAATGAGTTTTTGAGCGACAATTTCTCCATATTGAGTCTTTTCACCGCTGACGATGGGATCGACTTCATTTTCAATGAGAATGTTAAACCCCATTCCTTTAGCTCCCAGTTCATCTGCAAGCCACCGCACGATTTCTTTCATTCGGAAAAGATTATGCCGATCGATGGTTACGCAGATGCCAGTTTTAACTCCCATCTGTTGCGCGAGCCGATATGAGCGCATTACTTCGTCGAACGTTCCTTTTCCAGAAGAGTAGACACGCATTTGGTCATGGATTTCCTTTGGTCCATCGACAGAAATCGCGACCACTACTTCAGTTGCTTTGCACTGAGTGAGAATTTCTTTATCAAGGAGAATCCCGTTCGTGTTTACTGTAATCGGGAGTTTTCCGGGAAGAAGCTTCTTTGCTTTCAATCTATCAATGTACTGGAGCACTTCAAGAAGTACTTCTTTGTTGAGAGTCGGTTCTCCACCATAAATCACGATGTGTTGCTCGGGGTGACCTTTCGTGATGCTCCTTTTTACACAATGGGTGAAAAGGTCCAGCGCCTTAATTGCGGTTTCTTTTTTCATCAGAGAAGATTGGTAACCGTGAGGCATAGGGGCCAAGAAGTAGCAGTATCGGCAACGGATGTTGCAGGCATCGGAAAGTAGCAGATAAAGGATGTTGATTGCTGGTTCATCAAGTGCCTTCTGATATTCCCGATATAATTCATAGCCGTCGGCTCGCTCCTTAATGAGGAGTCCGAGCCCTTCCAGTTGTTCGAGTATACGCTCTGAAGTGGCGTCAGAACTGATGAACACTTGCTCCTGTTGGTATTGCTTTATAAAATCCTTTTTCAAAAACGCGACTTCCAGATTTAGGCTGTTATAGAGAGCAATATACTCGTCATCAACGGAGATTACGTGCAAGAACGGGCTTTGTTCAAACTTCATGTGTCTCATCTCCTTTCGATTGTAAAAGTGCTTGATTTTGAGAAACTCGCTGGGAGTTTCTTTGGCGCCTAGGATAACATAGTTTACCAATTGGCGCAAGGATTTGGTATTGGTGTGGGCGCTGGAAGAATCGGACTTCCACTCTTCTCAAACATTTTATCCAAAGTGATTATGTTCTAATTAAAATTATGACTCGACTCAAAAATTCCCTTGGCCCAACCTGAGATTTTTAAAAATAATTCCGTGCTGAGAACATAAGCATCAAAAGTTCCAAATGGTAAATTATCTTTTTTATTTTTGCTAGAGGGGTTCATTTTTCTGTATGTCTTAAAAAATTTATTAAGGGGAATCCCGGATACCCCCGACCAGTATTCTTCTGCTTTTTTATAATCCAAATGTGGATGTATATGGATATAACCTCTAAATTTTTCTTCCGGTACATTACAAATTCTTCTAAAAAAGGTCATTATGATTCTTATCATTTCCGGGTCGCTATTAGAAAATCTTACCAATCCTCTTTGTGTTTTTCCTCCTTCAGCCCAATAAAGCATAATTCCAATTAACCATAATTCTCTTTCAGACAGGTTTTTAATTTCTTTAGTGGCTGCATCTATAATAATTTGTCTTTTTGCACTCTCATTTCTAAGACGAGTTGTTCTTCTTTGTTCTATTATGCCTTTTTGAATGCCCTTTTGAGAAAGCTCTAATTTCTGCTCTGGCGTTAGCCTAATATTCCCAACCCACAAACTAACAGAGCTTTTAGCAACGCCCAACTTTTTGTGAATTTCATTAAAAGAATGGCCAAGAGAACGTAATCGTCTGGCCTCTAATTTTTCTTTTAATCTCATAATTGAACCTTTAAGTATATTACTACAATAAGCATACTCTAAAAGTTCAATTATTTCTAGTGGGTGGTATAGGATTCGAACCTATAACCCCTGCGATGTAAACGCAGTGCTCTGGCCGTTGAGCTAACCACCCTAAAAGATAATCCTAGTTTAGCATGATATTTTTGATATGCTCAACTTGAGCATTTTTTGTTTCAAAATCTAATTTGAGCGCCAAAACATCTATCCGCCAATCTTGGCTTTCAGAGATTCTATGTTCCTTTAAATATGTTGCAACTATTTTTGATAATTGCCGTTTCTTGTGGAACCCAACATTTTCTTCCGGCCGCCATTCAAAATTTATATTTTGCGCTTTGACTTCAATAAAAATTAATTCTTGTATTTGACCAGTCGTCTCTCGCGCAACAATATCAATCTCTCCCCATGGCTTGCGGTAATTTCTTTCTACAATTTCATACCCGTGTTTTTCCAGATATTTTACCGCAATATCTTCTCCCAATTTACCGGTATCTTGTTTTTTAGTTGTCATATGCCCCCGAAGGGAATCGGACCCCTATCAACGCCTTAGAAGAGCGCTGCTTTATCCATTAAGCTACGGGGGCTTAGATAAACAACAAAATTAAAATACCATAAAATTGGTTGAATTTCAATTAAAATTACAATATAATATGAGCGAACCCGCCTTCGCCAAGGCTTCGGCGGGCACAGCGGGGTGTCGTATACCGGTAGTACGCATGCTTTGGGAGCATGTAGACTGGGTTCAATTCCCAGCACCCCGATAGGGTTGAAAAATTAATTAAGGGCCTATAGTAAAGTGGTATTACGCTACATTCGCATTGTAGAGGCGGCAGTCCGATTCTGCCTAGGTCCACAAAATTATGCCAAAAAACATTAAAATTGCTAAAAATTACGAGACATACAGCGCGGATGGCCGAATACCTTTGGAAAAACTTTACAGGGCCTTTTTAAGCTTGCCGGAAAAGGATTGGGACAGGAAGGTTATATATACAGAAATAGTAAAGTTGAGTAATGGTCAGAAAGTTGATGCCCCTATTCTTTCCTTTTCCACAAAAATAAAAGGACCGGCGCTTTGGCTTATTTCCGGAATACACGGGGAAGAGCCGGCAGGGCCGAATGCCCTGGCAAGGAGTTCGGCAATAAGAAATTACCGCATTCCGGTAGTTCTTTTACCGCTCTGTAACCCAAAGGGATATCGGCAAAACTGGCGGTATTTAGATAAACGCCGTGGTGAGAGCGGTAAAAGCGTCGGCGATTCGGAACATCTACTCCTTAATTCGGTAAATGTTACGGTAAATAAGCCCCGCAGAAAATTACCGAACTCCCTGCAGGCCGGCGCCTTAACAAAAGAAGTGTTGCGCCTTTCCAAAACCCACCCGCCATTGCTCACGATTGACTTTCACGAAGACGAATTGGTAAAAGGAGAACATTATATGTATTCTCAAGGAAAAGACGGCTTTGCGGACCCGGTAGTTAAGGAGATTGTTCGCATATTTCAGGAAAATGACCTTAAATTCATGAAAGACGGTAAAAGATGGTTTGGAAAAAATATTAAAGATGGGATTATCCACGGCGTTCATGACGGTTCGATTGACGAACTTCTTTCGGCGGAAAAAATTTTCTTAAACGGCAAAATCACCAAAAAACCGGCGGCAAAGTCCGTAATTGTCATTGAAACACCGATAAAAAATTCGCCGATTGAAAAACGCGTTAAAACTATGGAATTGGTTATTAAATCGTTAAAAGATTTTTGGAAAATAAGGAGTTGTAATTAGAAAAACTTTTGTGATATAGTACCCATATAAAGGTCATTATTAATCATTAATAAAATTTATTGCCATGAAAAAAATAGGAAAAGTTACCCATTATTACGGCAATATCGGAGTTGCCATTATTGAGCTCTCCGCAAAATTGTCGGCGGGCGACAAAGTTAAATTCAGCGATGGGAAAAGCGAGTTTGAACAGACGATTGAATCGATGCAGATTGAGCACAAAGATATCCCATCGGCGAAAAAAGGCGATATGATTGGCGTCAAGGTTGACGAAAAAGTCAGCGAAGGCGCGGAAGTTTCTTTGGTAGACTAATGAATTCGCGCAAATATTATATGGCGCGTTAAGAGCGCGGTTTTTGTGCGGTGCCCATAGTGTAGCGGTTAACACTAGAGTTTGTGGAACTCTCATCACGGGTTCGAATCCCGTTGGGCACCCATTTGACGAAATCAATTAATTTATGTATACCATGCACGTAGTCAGAGCATGGAAATTTAGGTGATTTTTGTTGGATCTTTAACAATTTAGCCCAAAAATGCCTGAAAGGAGGGCGAAGAGATGAAAATTAATCGAAAGATTCCATTAATTAAATCGCAATTTGTTCAAGTAATCAAAAATAATAGTAAAACCATAATCTGGCACTCGCTTTTTGGGAATCCCAAAATCGTTTCAAAAGATACTATAGCGTTGCTCAATATTTTTTCTAATTCGCGCTCTCTATCTTCTGTCCTGGGCGAATATAATATTGGAGAAAATGGCATAGAAGTCATTCAAGACTTAATTGCAAGCCACTATTTAATTCCCAAAAATTTTGACGAGAGAAAATTTCTCGCTAAACGCATGCAAGAGCGCGAAGAGTCTATTACCAGTGGATCGCTCATTGATTATCTTGAGCTTATCATGTCTGAAGCATGTAATTTTCGTTGCATATATTGTATTCACTTCAACAATCTTGGAATAACTGACCGGATAAAAAATCCGAAGAAATTCATGACCTTTAAAATTGCGAAAGAAGCGGTAGATCAGTATCTAAAGATTTTACAACGACATGGGAAAAATGTGGCAAGTATAAACTTCGGCGGAGGCGAGCCCCTTCTCGTGTGGTCGGTAATAGAGCAAGTGATTAAATACTGTATTTCCCACTATAGTCATGATTTCGTATTTCGATTCTCAATCAACACGAACGCTTCTTTGATTACGGCTGATATTGCCAGAAAACTCAAAGAATATCGTGTGGAAATTGCGTCGAGTCTTGATGGTCTTCGTGATGGAAACAATCAAGTTCGGCTTACGAAATCCGGTGGCGGAACCTTTAGGGCCATAATGCGAGGATTTGATAATCTTGCGGAACAAGGTCACCCACTGAAAGGCATTGCCATTACAGTAAATGAAAAAAACTTCCCGTTTCTTGACGAGAAAATCATTAACTGGGCTTCTAATCGACAGATGCAAGAAGTTCGAATTGATATTGATGTTATTGGCATGGTTGAAATACCAGTCGATGATATTGTCGAGAAATTAATGAGAATACGGCAATACGCTAAAAGTCGCGAAATTGAGGTCGCCGGTTTTTGGTCCCGGCCGGCTGAAAATCTTAATGATTTGACACTGAATACGCATATAGCATTCTGCGGAGCGGTTCGCGGCAATAGTATATGTGTAAATCCTTCCGGTGATATATACGGATGCGGTTACAGCACTAAACAGCTTGGAACGCTTCATCAAATTGAATCATTCTATGTTCCTGGGAGCCGATACCATCTTTTTGTGAAAGACCATCTGACTGGAGCAATTGAAATGTGTAAAGGATGTATAATTGAAGGACAATGCGGCGGAGGATGTAATATTACACAAGAATTCGCTCGCGCAACCAAGACTGTAAAAATCAAACGAATGTGCGCTTTTTATCGTAAAATGACGCGAAAACTTCTTCTCGAACAAATTTAAAGAAAGGAGGTAATGGCTATGAAAAAGACGCGGTCTAGCAAGCAGCTGAATCTGGCAATAAAGCCCCTTCCCAAGCGGAAAGTGCTCAATACTTGCCAGGCGCCCAGCAACTGCCACTAACATGGTGGCTTTACAGGGCTAAGGGAAAATGTTATAATTCCTTTAGCCCTGTTTTATTTATGAATAAATTTGTTCAAAAAATCTGCAGTAGTATAGTAGAACAATATAAACAAGACAAAAATGTCTTGGGGGTTATGTTGTTCGGGTCTGCGGCAAGAAATAAATTTGATCAATATTCCGACATAGATATTTATATTTTACTGAATAAAAAGGGCAAATTTTCAAGGATTAATTTTATAAAAAATGGAATACGCGTTGATATCATTTTGAATACAATAGCGGAGGCAAAGGAGTATCTCAAAAAAGATAAAAATGCATTGAAAAGAATAACCTCGCACATGATAGCTTGTGGCGTAATTCTTTTTCAGAGAAGAAAAGTTTTAAAGAAAATTCAATCTGTTGCAAAGAATAATTTGCAATTAAAAACTAAATATAAGAGTAGTGAAGTTTTGATGCACAAATATTCCATAGATGATTTTTGGGGGGAAGTTCAACGAGATGCACAAAATGAAGATTATTTAGCTTTTAATTTAGATAGTCATTTATTAGTGAATAATATTATAGAATTATTCCTTAAGTTGAATGGAAAATTCTTAAAACAACCAAATGAAATGTTTGGACTACTCAATAAGCTGGATAGTAATTTCTGTAGTATTCTAAAAAATTTTTATATAGCAAATAGCATTGATCAGAAAAAAGATATATTAGAAAAACTTGTAAATTATATTTACAAAAAATCGGGCGGCTCATTGCCTCAACGATGGAAAGTTCTTTAATATTCCGAACAAAAGGAGGTGAAGACCAATGTTTGTATATGTGGGTGGCGTATCTGGAGTCGGTAAATCAAAAATTGTAACGGAGGCAGAAAAGTTAGCGCGAAAACGTGGAATTAAAATGGAATTAATTAATGGAGCAACTATTCTTTGCGGATTGACCGGTGCGACAAATATAAGCGAATTACAAACATTGTCTGAAAATGCAAGATTAGATCTTCACGCGAAAATGAATCAAAGATTATATGAGATAGACCGTCAAGATCCGAAAACGATTCGGGTGGCCGATGGATATTTCATGTATTTTGATGTCCCAAAAGTATCAGAATGTGGCATTAGAGAGCTCCAGCCATGGAATAAAAATCAAATTTTAGGGATAACGATACTGATTGCTGAACCACACATCATTTTACGGCGTCGCATTCAAGATATCGGAAAGCGTCCAGATAGAAAATGCGATTTGAGGTTATTAATTCAAGAACAGTATACGGAAATTAAAGATATTTTATTGCAAGCCGCTAAGATTAATATGCGTCCTTATTTTATAAGAAATGAGGTAACAGAGGGCTCATTAGCTGCAGAGGCGCTTCTTTCATTTTGTACGCTCCAAGCATTTTGTGGAAAAATATCACGACATTGATTTCACTTAAGTCTGCGATTTATTTAACATTGTAAATCGTGGGCTTTTTTTATATTATTAACCAGATGATTATTTATCTAGGAGGATAACAATGAAATATCAAGTACCAAAAGGAACAAGGGATTTTCTCCCGGAAGAGATGGGATTAAGACGAGGCGTTATCAATACGCTGGTTTCAACGTACGGTATTTATGGTTTTCAAGAATGGGACGGCCCAGCTTTTGAATATCTCGATACTTTGGTTGGCAAAAGCGGTGAGTCCATAGCGAATGAGATTTATACTTTTAAGGACAAAGGCGGTCGAAATTTGGGATTGCGTTTTGAATTGACGACTTCGCTGGCTCGTATAATCGCTGGCAATCCCCAAATTAAAAAACCTTTGCGTTTGTTCAATATTGGGAAAGTTTGGCGGTATGAGCAACCACAGGCTGGGCGTTTCAGAGAATTTCTGCAAGCGGATACGGATATTTTCGGTTCAGCAAGCATGCTTTGTGAAGTTGAATTGCTTACTATGGCGGCGGCGGCTTTAAAAAAGCTCAAAGTTGCCGATAGCGTTATCTTGCTTAATAATCGCAAAATACTTGAAGCCCAGCTAAAAAGTGTGGGCATTGAGGACGATTTCAAAGCCGGGGCGCTTCGGTCACTTGATAAATTGGCGAAAGTTGGGATTGAGGGAGTGAGGCGTGAATTTGAATCTCAAAATATCCCAAAAGAACAGTTCGAAGAACTGATGAAGCAGATTAATATCAATGGTGACAATCAATTCAAGCTTGATCAAGTTAGTCAATTTCTGGCCAATGATAAAGTTGGGGTTGAAGGCATCGAGGAGTTGCGTCAAATTATCAGCCTTCTTGCTGAAAACGGTTTGGATACGCCTATTCAAATTGATTTCAGCCTGGTGCGCGGCCTTGACTACTACACGGGGCCGATTTATGAAATTAGGTCTATCGATCAAAAAGAATTAGGCAGTTTTGCGGGCGGTGGCCGATATGACCAATTAATACAGACATTAGGCGGTCAAGCGACATCGGCAGCGGGGATTTCTTTTGGGATTGAAAGGTTGATTGAGATAATCAAAAAACGAGAGGGATATTCCGATATTATATCTCCTGTGGAGGTTTTTATCGGTTATCCGAATCAAAGTGCATTGCCGATTGCGCTTAATGCCGCGAAAATGTTCAGAGAAGCTGGTATCACAACCGAAATTGATTTAACCGGACGCAATTTAGGAAAACAGCTTGCCTATGCCAGCGCGATTAACGCCAAATATAGTTTCATTGTTTTTTCTGCCGAGGAGCAAAAACTCAAAGAAATGGCGACGCAAAAAGAAGAAACAATGAGCGTGTCGTCAGCGATTTCCAGAATTACTTCCAAGTAACGCATAGTGCTAGCAATTGCCACTAGAGTGGCTTCACGGGGTTGAGAAAAGGTTATATACTATTCTCAACCCCGTTTTATTTTTTATGAAAAAAATTTCATTTTTATTATAGAGCTAGATCGAAATGCGATTGGTCATGTCTCTTTAGTGAAAAGAAAAAACGGTTGGTATGAAACCCAAATTATTATAGGCGAAAAGAAATATTGGAATAAAAACTACGGGACAAAAGCCATTCAACTGCTTATTAAAAAAGCAAAAAAGCTTGGAATTTTAAAAATTTATTTAGAAGTTAGGCCGAATAATCTTAGGGCAATTGCAACTTATGAAAAATGCGGATTTAAAAAATCAAGAATTAAAAAATATCCTAAGAATAAATATCTGCCAGAAACACTAAGAATGGAACTAAAAAAATAAAACGGCTTCACCCTTTAACGACTCGCATGTTATTCAATTAGTGTTTTTTCGCCTTCTTTTATTAAAATTGCCTGAGAATTGGTTAACCTCTCAATTTTAACATTATTTTTACTTTCAAATAATTTAATTTCTTCCTCAAATTCAGAGGAATAATGAGGAAAAACAATTAAATCTATGATATTAAAACCATTAAAGTCAGTAAGGCCAACTTCATTTATATCGGGATGAATTTCATTTGCTATTTGAATTGAGGGGCCTATTATAAGACTGCCCGCGCTGACTCCGATATATATGCCATCTCTCTTTAATAATGACTCTACTTCATTATCAAAATTCATTTCTCTGGCGAATTTCATTAGTTTGAAAGTATTACCTCCGCAAACATATATAACATCATATTGGGAAAGGTCTTTTAGTCCTTCATTTTCAAAATCATAAAAATCAAGAATATCAAAACCAGCTGATTTTAATTGAGATAAAGCTAATTGAGAATATTGATTATTTTCTTTATCGGAAGAAGCCGTAGTGATAATTACTACTTTCTTAAAACCTTTTGAATCAGCAATTTCCTTAAACTTGTCATACACATTTTTGCTGGAAAGACCTGTTGACGTGAGAAAAATAATTCCTAATTTATTAATAGATTTGATTGATAATTATTTTTTATTTCATTTCTTCCAGAATAACGGTGGCAGAAACCTCTCCTTCATTGCGTCTCAAGATTTTTAGTTTAATCTCGTCGCCAACTTCGTGTTTTTGGATTAAGTCGGCAAGCGGCAAATCTTTGGTTATTTTTTGTTCGTCAACTTCAAGAATAATATCGTGTTCCAAAATTCCGGCTTTGCCGGCGGGGCTGTCGGGCAGAACACCGTAATCACCCGGCGTGGCTTCCGGAGTAACCATTGCGCCGTAATCAACTGGCAAATTGTGCCTCATTTTCAAAACGGGGTCTATCGTTATATAGCGCAGCCCAAGAAAAGGGGCGCGAATGTGTCCATATTTTTTGATATCGGCCAAGGCTTTCTTGGCGGCATTGATAGGAATGGCAAACCCAATATTTTGAGCGCCGAAAACAACAGCTGAATTGATGCCTATAGCTTCGCCATCAGCATCAACCAACGGCCCGCCGGAATTACCTGGATTAATCGCGGCATCGGTTTGAATCACTCCGCGGAGCTCTTGTTGCTGGCCGTTAGCACCGGCTTGAGCGGTAATGTGTCGTGAAAGGCCTGAAATAATGCCCGTTGAAACCGTATTTTGAAATTGACCCAACGCGTTGCCGATAGCGACAACCGCTTGCCCCAATTCCAAGTCCGATGATTCGCCAAGTTCTATGTGTGTTAATCCCTCTGCTTCAATTTTCAAAATGGCCACATCATTGATGGGGTCGCGCGCTACCACTTTGGCGTGAAACTTTTTATTTTCACTTGTAACGACCGTGTAATCGGCTTTCGGGTCGACGACCACATGCTTATTGGTTAATACGAATCCGTCCGGTGAAACAATAAAACCCGAACCGCCGCCGACTTTAATCCGACCGTGTTCATCAAACATTTCCGGCGGAATTTGTTTGTATAATTCTTTAGGGTCAAAACCAAACGGGAGAAAAGGAAAAAAATCGGGAAAGTTTTCTAAATTAGGCAAATTTTTGGCAATGACAATCGAAACTACGGCGGGCAGGCATTTTTTAACTATTTTGACAACCGGTGATTTTTCTGACATAAATTTTTTAATTGAAAATTAATATTATATATCTTCGCTATACTCGATATAACTGGTTCGCTCGGTCAAAGAGAATAAATTCTCTTTACCTCGCTGCCAGTTATGAGATAGTATATTGTATAACATAAGAATTGTAAATAAAAATTTAGTCCCTATCGTTCAACGGACAGGACGAGGGTTTCCTAAACCCTAAATCCAGGTTCGATTCCTGGTGGGGACATAAAAATTTGCGTTCTTACAATAAGTAAATTATAGTAAAAATATGAAACAGGTTAAGAAATTAAAAACAAAAGAAAAAAAAGAAACAGGAATTCGAGATGAAATCCGAAGTCTTGGCGTGATGATTGAGCATGTAGATACTCAAGTTTCGCTTGTCGCGGAGCAATATGGAGATATCAAAAAAACTTTGGACAGCCACACTAAGATTTTGGACAGTCATACCGAAACTTTAGACAGCCACACTGAAATGATTGGTTCCATGAAAATGGACATTGAGGTAATCAAGGCAGACTTAGCTTTCATTAAAGGAGGTCTTAAGAGAAAAATTGATGTCGAGGAATTTTCGGTTCTTGAAAGACGGGTCGCTTTGCTTGAACGACATCGTTAAAATCCATAAAAAGGGCCTATGGTCTAATGGCATGACACGTCCATGGCATGGACGGGACGGGAGTCCGATTCTCCCTAGGTCCACAGAGATTTGACAAAACGATTATTTTATGCCTATACTGGTTAAGTTCTTTTTAGGAGGATAATTATGAACATTATAGTTGTGGAAAAAGATTTTTGTCCGAATTGTTTTACGGGGAAAGTGGAAAGAGACAATTTTCATCGATTTGGCCTATGTAGTAAAAAATGCGGAATATTACTGGGGATTCCATCCATTAAAGAAATAAGGGAAAAGGTCTCCATAATTTATGTACAAATTGGGAACGAGCCTAAGGAAAAAATGACTTGGGAACATTTTCTTAGTTTGTCCAAAGTGGATAGGGATTCTTGCTTAGGTTATGCGAGATAAGAAATTTCTAATAGGGGGCGGCTTCGCCGCCCTTTTTTATTTTGTGTTGAAAAAAATATTTTATTAGGTTAATATACAGGTTGAAAAAGTTTGCCGCGGTAGCTCAGTGGCAGAGCGCAGCCCTGAAGAGGCTGGCGTCGTCAGTTCGATTCTGACCCGCGGCATATATAAAAATCCCCCGCTTAGGCGGGGGGATTTTTTGTGCTGTATTATATTTTACAATCCGAAAACTTTTAAGAAATTTTTGAATAATGTCGATGGTTTCGCGGATGGAGTTGCAGCCGATTGAGAAGCTGTTTCTTCGGCTGGTTTTTCTTGAAGAATTATAATGGGTTTGACGAGAATCGAAAGCACATTACTTATCGCACCAGTGGCTTTATCGAAGACGCCTTTTATCGTAATCTGCGAACCTTTGACAAGCGGAGTTTTCACAACAACTTCACTGCCATTCGTCAAAGTCAACGTGAATCCGTCATCGGCTATTTTTTTGATGGTACCGGAAAATGATTGATGATAATCCTTAACACTCAAGTTTCTAATCACTGCCGCTCTTATGGTTTTTGAATCGGCCGAAAGCCAGCCGGAAACATTAATTTTTTCTCCGGCCTGAAAATCGGACAACAACGCCGGCTCCTGATTTACTCCCAAAAGAGTAGTTCTTTCTTCGATTTGGATTAAGTAATTGTTATTTTCGGTTGTTTTTTCATTCTTTTGGATGGCCTCGATAACGGTTGGCGGCTCGTCCACGGACGGGCTTTTGAAAATCTCCAAATCATTAAATTGATGAAAACCAGCCGGAGTTGTGCTCACGTTTTCAACAGCGAGAACGCCAGGAGCATAAAACAGAAAAACCCCTAAAAATAGGCCTAAAACCGCCAAAAAACAGACATTTTTATAAGCTTTCATAGGTATTTTATTATGTTTAAATATTAATTCCCGTTTAATTTTCTACGGGCACTTTTAATGCTACAACAGGGCAGCCAAACGCGCAATAGTTGCCAAATGATGAAAATTTGTTAGAATACCAGACATCGCGGGTGTCGTATAATGGTATTATGCGTCCTTGCCAAGGACGAAACACGGGTCCGATTCCCGTCACCCGCTTAGCTAAAATAAAATTCTCCCTCGCGGAGAATTTTATTTTTTTGACAAAAAGATTTTTATCTGCTATCATCTAACGAGTTAATTAATCGTTTAGCTAATGTCTAAATTTTTAGGAAATTACAAATATGACTTTGAACTTAATTATCGGCGCCTTTGCTTTGGCGGCAGGGGCAGCTTTGGGTTATTTAATCCGCCAATTGCTGGCAACTCGCAATGCTAATTCAGTAGAGGCGACAATAAAACGCCAGCTTGAAGAAACGAGAACGCAAGCCAAAGAGGCCTTACTTGAAGCAAAAGACAAGGCTGTAAAAATACTTGAAGACGCAAAAAGCCAAGAGCGCGAGCAGTTGGGTCTTTTGGCGCGCCAGGAAGACCGTTTGAACATTCAGTTTAAGAAAATTGAACAAAAGGAAAACGAGCTGGAAAATGGCAAAAAAGATTTGGAACGCCAAGCGGACCAGATTAAAATCATTCATCAGGAAGCTGACGCTTTGAAAAAGAAAAGCGAGGAAATCGTGGAACAAGCTTCCGGTTTGAGCCGCGAAGAAGCGAAGGCGAAATTATTCAGCCAGATTGAAGAAGAATCGCGGACAGACCTTATAACTTCCGTTAAAAAACTTGAGAAAAACCGTATTGAAGAACTGGAAAAAAAGGCGCGCGAAATTATGACTATAGCGGTTCAGCGCTACGCGCGTTCACACATAAGTGAAATAACCACTTCAACGGTAAGTCTTCCGTCGGATGAATTAAAAGGACGGATTATCGGTAAAGAAGGCCGGAATATCCGCGCTCTTGAACGTTTAACCGGCGTTGAGGTAATCGTTGACGAAACTCCGGAATCGATAACTCTTTCTTCTTTTGACCCGTTGAGGCGGGAAATCGCCAAAATTGCGCTTTTGAAATTGATGAGCGACGGCCGCATCCAGCCGGCAAAAATTGAAGAAAAAGTTGAAGAAGCCAAAAAAGAAATTACAAAAAAAGTTCTTGAAGCCGGCGAAATGGCCACATACGAGGTTGGAATTTTGGACTTGCCGAAAGAAATCACCATGCTTTTGGGCCGCCTGGCTTATCGCACCAGTTACGGACAAAACGTTTTAATTCACTCAATTGAAATGGCGCATATCGCCAATATGATTGCCAGGGAGCTTGGCATAAATGCCGAAGTGGCCAAAAAGGCGGCCTTACTTCACGATATCGGCAAGGCGGTTGACCATGAAATTGAAGGCACGCATTTGGAACTCGGAAGAAAAATCTTACAGAAATACGGAATTAATCCGGAAGTCATTCAGGCGATGGAATCGCATCATGAAGATTATCCTTTTGCGACACCGGAATCGTTTGTCGTGGCGGCAGCCGATATTATTTCCGGCGCCCGTCCCGGCGCCCGCCGCGATTCAGTTGAAAATTACATCAAGCGCTTGACCGAACTTGAAAATATTGCCAATTCTTTTCCCGGCGTTGAAAAATCCTACGCGATTTCCGCCGGAAGGGAAATAAGAATTTTCGTCCAGCCGGAAAAAATTGACGATTTCAAAGCCCTGCAACTCGCCAAAGAAATGGCGAAAAGAATAGAAAGCGAATTGAAATATCCGGGCGAAATCAAGGTTAATATCATCCGTGAAACGCGGGCGGTTGAATATGCGAGGTAATTAGTTTAAAATTTAAAATTGAAAATTTAAAATTAAATATCAAAATATGAACAAAGATAAACTTGTAGATTTGGTTTCGTTCAAACTTGGCTCAACCAAGGCTGAAGCCGAAAGGGCCATAAATGCCATTCTTGGCGAAGTTTCAAACGCTTTGTCGCGAGGCGAAGAAGTATCTTTTACCGGATTTGGAACGTTTGCCGTGTCTTCAAGACAGGCTCGCGCGGGCGTTAATCCGCGGACCGGCGAGAAAATCCAAATCGCCGCCGTGAAAGTTCCCAAGTTCCGCGCCGGCAAAAACCTCAAAGAAGCGGTGAGATAAGCGGGTAAGGAGAGTCGGACTCCTGTCAACAGGTTGGAAACCTGTGGTAATACCGTTATACGATACCCGCCTTCGCTCGCCGTAGCGAGCTTCGGCGGGCAAGCCCGCTGAAATCGCGTAGGCGAGAATAGAATTTATTCTACGCAAAAAAATACACTCTCGCAAGTTTGCGAGAGTGTATTTTGTTTATGTGTTTGTAAGCGACCTTTCTCTAATTGTGTAACGACTGGCTTGCTAAGTTGGTTTCGGCATTTGATAAAGACAATTGGGTAAATGATGTTATTAAGTTCTTGAAAAGCAAAATAACCATTGCTAAAACTCCCAAAACCGATATCTGCACGATAAATTCGGTTCCGGTAAATGTGTTCCAGGCGAAGGCGGACCATATAGCAGGGTCGATTGAACTATTGGCCAAAATCTGGCTCGCGTATTGCAAAACTTTGGAAACAAAAACATTATTGCCTATTAAATAGGCAAAAACGGCGAATAATGAAAATTCGGTTATAAAATAAGGGGCCACTTTTTTTATAAACCAAATAAAATAAACCCGTTTCATCACCCGAATGCAAAGCGTATTGTTATTTTTTATCATCTTTTTTTTCTTGGACTATATTTTTCAAAAACTTCTTGGCTCTGAAAAGTTTCATTTTAAGAGCCGCCATTGTTATACCTTCTTGTTTGGCTATTTCTTTATATGGCTTGTCTTCAATATAGTACAACGAAACCAGGCGGGCTAAAGGTTTCGGCAGGCGGGAGAGCAGTTCGGCTGTGAGCGACTTATTTTCACTTTCCAAAATAATATTTTCGGTTGAAAGCTCGCTATTTTCAGCCGTTTCCAAATCTAGCGGGTCGTTTGATTCCGCTTGCCACTTTTTGCTTATTTTCCGGTATCGGCTGATAGCGGTATTAACCAAAATTCTGTAAGCCCAGCTTTTGAATTCTATGCCGTCCATTTTTTTGAATTTTTTGCCGTTGAAATAAATTTTGACAAATGTTTCTTGGACGATATCCTCGGCTTCTTCCTGTTGCCTGACGATGCCGAGCGCTTTTCTTATAAACGCCCCCTGATAGCGGGCAACCAAAATTCTAAACAGCGCCGGTTGTTCCAGCGACGCGGTTAATATCTCTTCGTCTTTTAAATTGTTTTCCACTTCGTTCATTCGGGCTGCTGGGAATTGAACCCAGATTACACGCACCCGAAGCGTGCGTAATGCCGTTATACCACAGCCCGCAACTAAACTTTGAACTTGCTTTTTATGCTCTTGAATTCCTCTTCCGCCACTTCCTGCGTTTTATCCTGAGCCATTTTGAACATTTTTTCAAGTTTTTCTAATGGTTCCTTGTCCAATTCTTTGGCGCGTTTTAGCAAGTATTCTTTTTTGTTATTTTTCGGCTCATCAAGAACTTCATCCAATAATATATTGAGAAGATAGCCCATTTTAGGGCCGGGTTTCATATTTAATTCTTTCATCAAATTATCGCCATTGATTTTTAGCATTTTAACCGAAATCGGGTCGCGGGAAACTTTTTCAATAATTGCCCGCAAGTGCCGCAACTTATACGGTTCCGCTTTGGGAACGCCGGAACCCTTGCGGTCGGCGATGCGCACTTCCAAAAGGTCATCCATATTTTCCGGGCCGACATTTCTGACAAGCCGCCGCACCGAACTCTCGCCGACTTCTTCAACATTGTAATAAAACAAATGGTAGCGTACCAAGAGAACGACCTTCTCGATAAATTTTTTGGGAAATTTTAACCGTTCAAGAATTTTGGCGGTAATTCTGGCGCCGACAACTTCGTGATTGTAAAAAGTTGAATCCGGGCCATCGCCCTGTTTGGTTTTCGGCTTTCCAACATCATGCAAAAGCGACGCCACCCGGTTTTCAAGCTTGTAATCGTGCTTTGCCGCCCAATCCAATGCCAGCAGATTGTGTTCCCAGACGGTATATATATGGTGCTTGTTTTGTCCGACGCCGAATCCTTCTTCTACTTCCGGCAATATATGTTTCAAAAGTCCGAACTCGCGCAAGATTTCAATGCCGCGCTTGGCGTTTTCAGTCTGTATTATTTTTATCAATTCATCGCGGATTCTTTCTTTGGAAATAGCCACAATATCGTTGCTATTATTTTTGATAGCCTCGGCGGTTTTTGGTTCTATTGAAAAATTTAATTGAACGGCGAACCGCGCGGCGCGCATCAAGCGCAAGGCGTCTTCATTAAATCGTTTGTCCGGCTCGCCGACCGCGCGGATGATTTTCTTTTTCAGGTCTTCCTGTCCGCCAAAAGGGTCGATAAATTTTTTCCCATCGTAAGCAATGGCGTTAATCGTAAAATCGCGCCGCGCCAAATCGTCTTCAAGTTTTTTGGTGAATTTAACTTCGTCGGGATGGCGTTTGTCGGAATATTTTTCTTCAAGGCGATAGGTAGTGATTTCTATTATTTTCAAATTTTCATTTTCGCTTTCGGTATTTACTGCAACGGTGCCGAAATCATTTTCGTAAACGCTGTGCGTAAAAATTTTTTGAATTTCTTCCGGCTTGGCATTGGTGGTAACGTCCCAATCGCTCGGTTCTCGGCCCAATATAAAATCGCGGACGCAACCGCCGACCGCGTACGCCTCAAACCCCGCCCCCTCCAGCGCCTTTATAATCTCTTTTACTTCTTTGGGTAATACCATAGTTAAAAGGTTATTCTGGTTAGATTCTACGTTAAAAGTGTTAAATTAACAACTGAATTGCATGTTAATATCCGATCGGTTGATAACATGCAATTTGTATAATATACTAATATTAATGGAACGAATGGGCTCAATGTCTAAAAAGATTTTGCTTCTTTTAATGGGAGGCGCTTCTTTGAGTTTAACAAGAAGGCCGGACGCGTATTTTAGAGTTGTTAAAAACATTGCTAAAGAGTGGCGTAAAATAAACGAAAGAAATCTGAGAATCGCGATAAAAAATCTCTATAAATCAAAAATGGTTGATTATAAAGAAAATGGCGATGGGACGGTTGACCTTGTCTTGTCCGAAGGAGGGAAAAGCAAGATTTTAAAATATAATTTAGATAAGATAGAGATTAAAAAACCGGCTCAATGGGACAAATTATGGCGGTTGGTTATTTTTGATATTCCCGAAGATAAAAATATGGGAAGAAAAGCATTGGGAGTCAAATTAAAAGAGCTCGGTTTTTATCCAATGCAAAAAAGCGTATTTATCCATCCTTATGAGTGCAAGGATGAGATAGATTTCATTACCGAAATGTTTGAACTGTCGCCTTATGTGAGATTTTTAAGAGTTAGGGATGTTGATATAGAACTAGATCTTAAAGAGCGGTTTCATCTGCTTTAATTTTTTCAGTCCTGCAATATTTATGTCATTTCTGAATTGCATGTTTATTTCCGATCGGATCTTAACATGCAATTGGATATATTGAACTATGACAGATGTTTGACTTTTATAATCGGTATTGAGTAGGATAGGGATTAACGAAAATGGAGAGTTTTTTGAAAATACGATATAGGAGGGATTTATGCCACCACTTGATATTTTGAAAGCGGCACACAGATTTAATCAAATTCATGGCGACAAGAAAGACTATCGGCCGCCAGAAGTTCCAAAAAAGACCGGCATAAAAGTTTGCAGAGGGTGTGTCACATCGTATATCTTAAATGAAGTCACAGAATTGTTTTTGCACTGCACGAAATGCGGAGATATTTTAGAGGAACATTAATATATGCGCAAAAGAAAGCGCAAAAACTGCCAAGAAACTGGCAGTTTTTTTTATAACAACGTGGCGGAGACGACGTGGTCGCCGGGCTCGACGCGCATAATGCGGACGCCTTGGGTAACGCGCGAAACCGTTGAGATGGAATCAAGCGAGACCCTGATGATTGTGCCTTTTTTGGAAATGGCGATTATTTCCGTTGCGTCCGGCTGGACGGCGAACGCGGCTACAATCGCTCCTGTTTTGGCGGTGACTTTAGCGGTTTTAACGCCGGAGCCGCCGCGATTTTGTTTTTTATAAAACTTAAGCAATGTTTTTTTGCCGAAGCCATTTTCCATAATTACCAGCATTTTGGCGTTGGTGTCTTTGGCCAGCGCTCCGCTGATAACATCCATTCCGACAATTCTGTCATCTTTATGCAAGCGGATGCCGATGACGCCGGCGGTTGCCCGGCCGAGCGGTCGAGTGTCTTTTTCGGAAAATTTTATCGCCTGGCCTTTTGAAGTCACCATTATCACTTGGTCATCTCCGGAAGATGCCTTTACCCACATAAGCGCGTCGCCTTTCTTTATCCTTATCGCGATAAGTCCCGAACGCCGCACCGAGCTGAAATCGGCGATAGGAGTTTTCTTTATGAGGCCGTTTTGGGTTGCCATCACGAAATATTTCTCATAACCCTTTTCCTTAAGATTTTTTTCATTGTAAGTCAAAATGGAGGCGATTTTTTCTTCCTGCGACAGCGCCAAAAAGTTGACGGCCGCTTTGCCGCGCGACTGCCTTGACGCTTCGGGAATTTCCCAAACCTTGGTCTGGAAAACCCGCCCGGCGCTGGTGAAAAACAGCGCGTTGTCATGCGTCTGACAAGACACAAAATGGGTGACGGCGTCTTCTTCTTTAGTGCTGACACCTGTCATTCCCTTACCGCCCCGATGTTGCGCCTTAACAACTGTTGGATTCATTCTTTTTATATATCCGGAATCGGCCAATACAATCACAGCTTCTTCAAGCGGCACCAGGTCTTCTTCCTTAAATTCGCCCAAGGCGCCGGCAACGACTTTTGTCCGTCTTTCGTCGCCGAATTTATTTTTGAGTCCTTGAAGTTCTTCGTGGATAATTTCCAAAATCCGTTCGCGATTCTTCAAAATCATAGTCAGTTCTTTTATGAGCTTCTTCTTTTCCGCCAATTCATCCTCAATTTTCTTTCTTTCAAGGTTGGCCAGCGTCGCCAGTTTCATGTCCAAAATAGCGTTGGCTTGAATTTCGGAAAGTTTGAATTTCGTCATCAGGTTTTTACGCGCCGCGTCTCGGTCTTCGGATTTTTTGATTGTCTTTATAACCTCGTCAATATTATCAAGAGCTATTTTCAAGCCTTCCAATACGTGCGCTCTTTCCTCGGCTTTTAACAAGTCATATTTAACGCGGCGGACAACAACTTCTTCGCGATGTTTCAGGAAATATTCCAAAACGGCTTTGAGCGACAAAACTTGCGGCTGAATGCCGTCAACCAGTGCCAGCATGTTTAAATGAAAAGTCCGCTGAAGGTCGGTGTGCTTGTAGAGATTATTTAAAATTTTCTGCGGGACGGCGTCGTTTTTCAGTTCAATGACAACTCGCATTCCTTCTTTGTCGGATTCGTCGCGCAGGTCGCGGATGCCGTCGATTTTTTTATCGGAAACCAGCTCGGCGATTTTTTCAAGCATTGCCGATTTATTAACCTGGTAGGGGATTTCGTTGATTATGATTTGTAACCGTCCTTTTTTGTCCTCAACAATTTCGGCCTTGCCCCGAATAACGATGGGGCCGCGGCCGGTGGCATAGGCCGCGGCGATATCTTTTTTGGAATAAATTATTCCGCCGGTCGGAAAATCTGGACCTTTGACAAATTCCAGCAAATCCTCTGTTGAAGCTTTTGGATGTTTTACCAGATATGAAGCGGCATCAACTATTTCGGTTAAATTATGCGGCGGGATATTTGTCGCCATTCCGACGGCGATGCCCATGGTGCCGTTCAAAAGCAATTGAGGAATAGCTGACGGCAGAACTTTCGGTTCTTGGCGCGTGGCATCATAGTTATCAATAAAATCAACGGTGTCTTTTTCAATATCTCTTAGAGCTTCTTCGGCCAGAGCGGTCAAGCGGGCTTCGGTGTACCTCATCGCCGCCGGCGAATCGCCGTCAACACTGCCGAAGTTTCCTTGCCCGTTAATCATCGGGTATCGCAGTGAAAAACTTTGCGCCATGCGCGCCAAGGCGTCATAAACCGAAATATCGCCGTGGGGATGATATTTTCCTAAAACTTCACCGACAACCAGCGCTGATTTGCGGAATTTTACCGAATGACCCAGCCCCAAGTCATGCATCGCGTATAAAATGCGGCGATGAACCGGTTTCAAACCGTCGCGGACATCGGGAAGGGCGCGCGAAACAATAACGGACATCGCGTAATCCAAATACGCTTCTTCCATTTCGCGGCAGATTTCTTTTGGTTTTACGTATCCTATTTCTGCCATAAGTTTTGTATGGAATCGAACTGATTCTTAAATGTTTGCCACGCGCTCGGCACTTCTTTTGTCAAATTGGCCAGTCTTGCATCTTCTATAGGTTGCGAAGTTTGAAATGGGAAAGTGAACAGCCAAAAAAGAAAAATAACAAACATCATAAGAGAAATGCCTGTCCACATTATGGTTTTTTTGACCGGCTCGGGTTTATTTTGTAAATTTTTTATAAATTGAAAATTCATTGAAAATTGAAAATTGGAATTTGAAAATTATTTTATACTTTCTCCAATATTACTATCTTTATTTCTTCTTCATTTATATCCTTCTTCTTTATAGTAAGCTTCGGCTGGGGAGGTTCTTTGGCTTCGCTTTCTTTCAGAAAAGCCGTAATCGGCGCTCTTTTAATCCTTGGTTCTTTTCCGCCAGGGGCGGATCCGCCTTTGGCGGAAACATCATAAAGCATCGGGATGGCGATTGACGGTTCAAGCTTGTTAATTAATTTCATCGCCGCTTCGGCATCGAGAACTTCATTATTGCCAACAGGAACCAAAATAATATCCGAATCGTCGAATATAGCTATTTTTTCATCATCCAGGTCGTTTTTTAAAAAGCCAAGATGAGATATTTTAACGCCGTCTATCTCTATATTATATAAATTGTTTTCGCCGTCGGCGACGCCCAAAACTCTGACTCCGCCGACCTCATATTCGCCGGGACTGTCGATGACAAATGTGGCATCCGACGGCTGGCTCAACGCTCCGGCAATGTCGGCACGGGGACGCGAAAATATCAAAATATCGCTTTTTAAGCGAGGCGGATTGATTCCCGATTCTTTTTGAGGCGGTTCGATTAAAATTCTGACCCCGCTATTTTCCAGAAGAAAGCACGCTTCCCCGTACCAAGAAATAGTCATAGTGATTTTGTGAGACAATTCTAGCAAATTTCAGTTATAATTTCAATAGATTGACCAGTTCGACAAGCTCATGGTCAATCCTGAGTCCGTCGAAGGATTGACAAAAGTTTAATTTGTGATAATCTTGCCCAATATATTACTTATGGAAGCCCAGGCGGAAATTTTGGCCAGAAATATAGGAATGCAAAACTTGGCGGCAAAAATGCCGCGAAGTTTTAATTTGCCTAAAGTCGGCGATGTCGTTGAAGGGCGAGTGCTCAAAAAAAGCGCCCGCACTTTATATTTTGATTTGGGACTCTGGGGTGTCGGCATTGTTTATGGAATAGAATTTTCCAACGCCCAATCAATAATAAAAAATTTAAAAATCGGCGACACAGCTTTTGTAAAAATTTCGGAAATTGAAAACGATGGAGGCTTCAAAGAGCTTTCATTGGCCGAAGCTCAAAGCCAGAAATCCTGGGATTTGATAAGAGAATACAAACGAACCAATAAAGTTTTTGCCACAAAAATTTTAAGCGTCAACCGCGGCGGCATGATGATTGAAATAAGCGGCGTGGCGGGATTTTTGCCCGTTTCCCAATTATCCGGCGAACATTATCCGCGGGTTGAAGGCGGCGATAAAAACAAAATTTTGGAAGAACTTTCAAAATTTGTCGGTCAGGATTTCAATGTCAGAGTTTTGGATTTTGATTCCAGGGAAAATAAATTGATTGTTTCGGAAAAAGCGGCCGAAGAAGAACATTTGAAAAAGGCGCTAGGCAAGCACCAAATCGGCGATGTTGTCGCCGGCACGATTTCCGGCATTGTTGACTGGGGAGCTTTCATAAAATGGCCCTCCGACGAAGAAACGCTTGAAGGGCTTATACATATTTCCGAACTTGACTGGCAATTGATAGAAAGCCCGGCTGATTTCGTGAAAGTTGGCGATAGCGTATCCGCAAAAATCATTGACATCGCCAATGACCGGATTTCTTTGTCGTTAAAACAACTAAAGCCCGACCCATGGAAAATTGCCTCGGCTTTTCTTGAAAAAGGAATGCTCGTTGAGGGCTTTGTCAAAAAATATAATTCCTTTGGCACGTTTGTCGAGGTAGCCTATCCGTCGCCGGAGGGGGGTAAAAACGAAACGCTTCAGGGTCTTTGCCATATTTCCGAATTTGGTTCCGATGAAAAAATGAAAAACGCTTTGGGAGTCGGAAAAAAATACCAATTTAAAATTTTGGCCTTCGTTCCGGAAGACCATCGAATGAGTTTAGGACCATTGACCGGGTAGTGAAAATTCGACTTTTTAATTGCCGCCCTTGGCGGCGTTGCCAGGCAGTAGAGCTTTGCTTCACTGCCTGGCGTTGTCGAATTTCTACTACCCGGTTGACAAACATCTAAACTTGTAGTATATTCTAACCCAGTTAATAAGGGGTAATTTTTAGTCGTAACTTAACATTTTAATAAGAAAGGGGGTGAAAAAATTGGGAGAAAGGATTTGGAACAAGTTCCACCCGATTTTCGGACCCGATTTGAAAGTTGGGTTCGAAACCACGTTTCCGAAGGGGGCGGTTTTAGACCTGGACCCGCTTTACGAAAGGAGTGGTTTAGTCCACAAGCCGCCAAATGAAAAAACGGTGAGAGTCTACGAACCGGCGAGGATTTTCTGCTCCTGCTTAGACAGCAAGGCAACGAATGTTCTGTTTGTGTCAGTGTCGCAAAAGGGGTCTCTATTCCGCCGATTGGTATTTGCGCGGAAGATAGGAGATAATGGACTACCCCGCCGGTGGATGGTTGCCGCTCGTTTTGATGAGGTGACACATTTTGGGTTCGACTCCTGGAATTCCAGGAATCAGCGCTATCTGGCGCTGGCGTATCCCGAACAGGAGGAATTTACGCCGGTATACGTGAAAATTCAGAATGTCGGCACCGGCGGCTTCGTTTATCTCGAGCTTTGGGCTTATGACGACGGAGTCCAAGTTCTATTCACGGCGCGCCGCGTCAACGAGGATACGGTGCCGGAGCATTTGCTCTTGGCAACCCCGTGGGAAAAGCCACAAGAAAAAAAGCCTTTGACGGCAACTCTGGCAACAGCTTCAGTTAGATAAACAATTTTTTTCAAAAAATTTTGGAGGTGTAAAATGTCTACAATACAGGAAGCGATGGAAAATCCAGGAAAGTTGAAGACAAAGAAACCCCCGGCGGTGAAAGTGATTGACATCGTTGTCCCGTCAATCAAAAAGGTGAAACTGACCGCAAAGAAAGAGGACATTGACCAGACTGCGGCTGATATCCGCGGGTATTTGGCGGAGATTCCCATCCACATGGCTGACCTTGTTGGCCGGATGCGCGAGATTCAGAGCGCAACCCTGGAGGAATGGCTCATCCGAACGGATGAATTTCGGAAGTTGGAGGATGAGGTTCTTTCACATCTCAACGCCGATGGAGGACCCCTGCTCACGGCGGCGCGGCAAGCGTATGCCCTGGCGATGGTGGAAACGTTGCTCGCCGACAAAAAGGCGGTGATAGAAACCATAAAAGGTGGGGGGAAGTCCCGCCTGCCGAGTCTCATCAAGGCGGGGATTCTCGAGCCGACCAAGGAGCCGAAGTACGACATCGTCGTGAAAGTGTACGGCGATTCGTACAAGGTCATCGGGGGCAGGGATTTCGCTCTGAAAATCGCGGAAACCTTGTCCGACAAGGCCAGCAAGGCAGCCAAAGCGGCCCACGACAAATACCACGACGCCGTTGCTGGGCTGAAAGCTCAGACAACCATAACGGTTGTCGAGCTTCTCGCCAGAAAGCCGGGCAAATTCTTCCTCGAAGTGCCGGATGTGAAAGACGAAGAGAAATTTCTACCCGGCGGAACCATTCTCGCCGAAAGCGATGGGAAGGCGATTCAGGTAGTAACGGCGGTAGGGCATTTCAGCAGGATTATGGAAGAAATAAAGAAAGCCGCCACATTTATTTCCATCGAGTCCTTGAGCCAGGAGCGTCTCAATCTTGTAAAGAGGCTTCCCGAGGACGCATTCCGCAGAATTCGCATTCTGCACGCGGTGCTTCGCCGGGGACTGGCCGCCGAATTCGCCAGCCAGAAGCCCACGGTTCTCGCTGTTCCCAAAAAGATTCTCGTAGCCGCGGACGTTCAGCCCGCGACCCTCCATTAGTTAACTCCCAACCAAACCCCTAACAAGCCCCTGTCCGAATGGACAGGGGCATTTTTTTATGTTAAAGTCTTAAAACAATTATTATGAAAATTGCCAAATTCAACTACAAAAAATTTATAAACCAAATTTTTATTGCCTTAGGCGCTCTGCTTTTAATCGTGTTTGTTTTTACCTACCTTAATTCGGCTTTTGAGAACCCGAAAACACTGACTCTTTCCGAATTGGTTTCTAAAATAAATAGCGGGGAAGTTTCAAAAATTGTCGTTAAAAACGATGATTTGGACGTAACACTGAAAGACACAAGCGTTTACATTGCCAAAAAAGAAATCGGGAGTTCTCTTTCGGGAACTTTGAAAAATTACGGCGTAGACAGCGCGAAATTAAACGCCGTCGATATGCGGATTGAACAGAATGTGGGGGTGATATTTTGGGTTGGTACTGTTCTCCCGATAATCTTGCCTTTTCTTTTAATCGGACTTTTGGTCTGGTACATGATGCGGCAGGCGAACAGGGCGAACAGTTCGGCCTTTGGTTTCGGCAAGTCCCAGGCCAAGCTTTTCGGGCCGTTTGACGGCAAGAAAAAAATAATGTTTTCCGATGTTGCCGGCGCTCACGAAGCCAAGGAAGAACTTATCGAGGTGGTTGATTTTTTGAAAAATCCCAAAAAATTTTTGGACATTGGCGCCCGGATTCCGCGCGGCGTTTTACTCGTCGGGGCGCCCGGAACCGGTAAAACTCTTTTGGCGCGGGCAGTGGCCGGCGAGGCCAATGTGCCCTTCTTTTATATTTCCGGTTCGGAATTCGTTGAAATGTTTGTCGGCGTTGGCGCTTCAAGAGTCCGCGATTTATTCAATATGGCGAAAAAATTCGCGCCTTCAATTATTTTTGTTGACGAGATTGACGCGGTAGGTAGGCAGAGGGGCGCGGGACTTGGCGGCGGCCATGACGAGCGTGAGCAAACACTGAATCAGATTTTGGTTGAAATGGATGGATTTGACCGCGAAACCAATGTAATTATTATTTCGGCCACTAACAGGCCCGATATTCTGGACCCCGCGCTTTTGAGGCCGGGGCGCTTTGACCGGCGAATAGCGCTTGATATTCCCGACATCAACGACCGCGAGGCGATTTTGAAAATTCACGCTATTGGCAAGCCGTTGGCGCCGGATATTGACTTGAGAAGAATTGCCGAAAGAACGCCGGGATTTTCCGGAGCCGATTTGGCCAATGTTATAAACGAAGGAGCGATCGCGACCGCCCGGCAGAATAAAAAAATAGTCGACCAGGAAACTTTGTATCATTCGATTGAAAAAGTGCTTATGGGGCCGGAACGGAGAAGTCATATTTTCTCTCAAAAAGAAAAAGAAATCGCCTCATATCACGAAGCGGGCCATGCGCTGGTTGCCGGCGTCTTGCCCCATTCGGACCCGGTTCATAAAATTTCGGTGGTTGCTCGCGGCAGCGCGGGAGGTTATACACTGAAACTTCCTCTTGAAGACAAACATCTTTATTCCAAGAGCGAATTTTTGGCCGACTTAGCGGTTTTGATGGGTGGTTATGCCGCCGAGAAAATTGTTTTTAAAGAACTTACAACGGGTGCCGCGAGCGATCTTAAAAAAGCGACCGGCTTGGCAAGGCGCTTAGTAACCGAATACGGAATGTCGGAGAAATTCGGCCCCATTGCTTTGGGCGAAAAAGAGGAAATGGTGTTTTTGGGCCGCGACTTCGGGACCGAAAAAAATTATTCCGAATCGGTTGCCGAACTTATTGACAAGGAAATAAAAGAATTTATTTTCACCGCTTTTGAAACGGCGAAAAAAGTTATTTCCCAACGGCGGAAAAAACTTAAGGAAATCGCCGAACGCCTGATTGAAAAAGAAACAATCGAACGCGATGAGTTTGAAAAAATAATGTTGGCAGTTTAACATTGTATTTACGCGAGTGTAGCTCAATTGGTTAGAGCATCGAGCTTATACCTCGGGGGTTCCAGGTTCGAGTCCTGGCACTCGCACAGGCGGGCGTTTAGCTCAGTGGTAGAGCGCTTCGTTGACATCGAAGAGGCCAGAAGTCCGATCCTTCTAACGCCCACATATGAACATTCCGCTTGATATTGTTTATGAAGATGAAGACGTTGTTGTTTTGAACAAACAGGCGGGAATTTCTGTTCATCCCTCTATTAATGAACCGAGTGGAACTTTGGTTGACGCTTTATTGGCGCGCTATCCAGAGTTGAAAGGCGTAGGGGAAGACCCAATCCGCCCCGGAATTGTCCATCGTTTGGATAAAGACACTTCGGGCCTTTTGGTTGTTGCCAAGAACCAGAAAGCTTTTGAATTTTTGAAGAAAGAATGGCAGAGCGGCCAAGTTATTAAAAAATATTTTGCATTGGTTTGGGGAGAACCGAAAGAAAGTGGCGAAATTATTTCCGAGCTGGCCAGGTCTCCGAAAGATTTCAGGAGAAGAATAGTTGTGAATCCGGGGAAAAATAGAGACAAAGAAATAACGGGCAAGCTGGCTATAACTGAATATAAGGTTGTGAAAAAATATAAGGATTTTTCCCTGGTTGAAGTTAAACCGAAAACAGGCCGGATGCATCAAATAAGAGTTCACATGGCTTCAATCGGCCATCCCGTCGCCGGAGACAAAATTTATGGTGGAAAAGAAAAAAATCCGGAGGGTTTAGCCCGACAATTTCTTCACGCGTTCTATTTGAGTTTTAGTTTGCCCAATGGCAAAAAACTGGCGCTGGAGGCGGACTTACCCGAAGATTTGCGGGTATTCTTGACCAAGTTGGAGAAATAGTGGCATAATGGGCAAGTTAAATTTATGACCGACAAAATAAAACTATTTGATAAGAAAAATTTGAAAAGTATGCCGGAGCTGAAAGCCGGTATGAAAGCGCGCGTCTGGCAGAAAATTAAAGAAGGCGATAAAGAACGCCTGCAGGCCTTTGAGGGTCTCATTATTGCCGTAAAGCACGGCCGGGGCAAAACGGGAACCTTTACCATGAGAAAAATTTCAAGCGGTATCGGTGTTGAAAGAGTTTTTCCTTTGCACGCGCCGACAATTGATAAAATTGAAATTTTGTCGCAGGCCAAAGTGCGCCGCGCAAAACTTTATTACTTAAGAGGTCGCATCGGCAAAAAAGCCAAAATGAAACACGTGGAGCTCGCCGAGGCCGTTGCGCCCGTTGAAACGGCCGCGCCTGTTGTTGAGCCGGTAGAAGAAGTAGTAGAATAAAAACAGCGCGCGCGGGTGGCGAAATGGCAGACGCACTACCTTGAGGTGGTAGCGCCGCAAGGCATGCAGGTTCGACTCCTGTCCCGCGCACTAAAATATATGGATTTAAAACAATTCGCATCGGCTTTGAGCCAGATTTCCGAAGAAAAGGGCATTTCTCCCGAGAAAGTCCTGGAAACGATAGAGATGGCTTTGGCCGCGGCTTACAAAAAAGAATATGGTGAAAAAGGCCAGATTGTCAGGGCCAAATTCAACCCGAAAACCGGGGATGTTAAGTTTTCCCAAGTCAAAATTGTCGTTGACGAATCAATGCTCAAACCGGAGGACGAAGATGATGGCGACGAGCCCTCCTTCGCCAAGGCTATGGAGGGTGAAGAAGACAAAAAAATCAGATTCAATGCTGAACGCCATATCATGCTTGATGAGGCGAAAAAAATTAAAAAAGACATCACCGTAGGCGACGAACTTGAATTCTCGCTTGATGCCAAGGAAGATTTCGGACGCATCGCCGCGCAAACTGCCAAACAGGTTATTGTTCAGCGCATCCGCGAGGCCGAAAGGGAAGCCATTTGGAACGAATTTAAAGACAAAGAAAGCGAGCTTGTCAGCGGTATCATTCAAAGAATGGAAATGAATAATATTTTTATTGATTTAGGAAAAACCGTTGCCGTTTTCCCAAAAGAAGAGCAGGTATTCAGCGAAAAATATTATGTCGGTTCCAGAATGAAATTTTATATTTTATCGGTAAATTCCGACCCCAAAGGGCCGGGAATAGTTTTGTCGCGCTCCCATCCGAAAATGGTTTCGCGGCTTTTTGAACTTGAAGTTCCCGAAATTGGCGGCGGTACGGTTGAAATAAAATCCATTGCCCGCGAAGCCGGCAGCCGCACCAAAATCGGCGTTTATTCAAATGAAGAAGGCATTGACTCGGTTGGTTCCTGCATCGGCCAGAAAGGTTCCAGGGTTGCCGCGGTTATTTCGGAAATCGGCGGCGAAAAAATAGATATTATCGAATGGTCGGAAGACCCCGAAATTTTTATTTCAAACGCGATGTCGCCGGCTAAAGTTACCAAAATTGAAATTATGCCCCAAAGGCACACGGCCAAAGTTTTCGTGCCGGAAGACCAACTGTCTTTGGCGATAGGCAAGGCCGGCCAGAATGTCCGCCTCGCCGCCAAATTGACCGGATGGAAAATTGACGTTATTGGAGCTACTTTAACTGCCGAAGGTCTTAAAGAAGGCAAAAAACTGGAAGATTTGGAAGGCGTTGGAGAAAAAACCGCCGACGCCCTGCGCGCCGCCGGGTTCAACACTCCCGAAGATATAGCAGGCGCCTCAATTGAAGATTTACTTAAAGCCGAGGGCGTCGGCGAGAAGACCGCCGAAAAAATTCTGGACGCCGCAAAAAAATTGTGTGGATAGTTTGTTTGGTTGTTTAATCGCGTTTGGTGTAAAATGTCGGTATGGACGGGCAAGCTTTTCTAAATGTTGAAAAAATTATCGAACAGCTTAATGTAGGACCGAATATGGCTGTTGCCGATTTTGGCGCCGGTCACGGTTTTTTTTCCGTTGCCTTTGCCAAAAGAGTCGGCTCATCGGGCCAGATTTTTGCCGTTGATATTTTGCAGGCGGCGCTTGAGGCAATAAGGTCCCGCGCCAGGCTCGAAGGGCTTTTTAATATAAAGTTGGTGAAAGGCGATTTGGGAAAAATTGGCGGCTCGACATTGCCGGAAGAAAGCTGTGATATGGTTTTTATTGCCAATTTATTATTTCAAGTTCCGGACAAATCGGAATTGATTGGCGAAGCATTTCGTATTTTGAAAAAAGGCGGAGAACTTGCCATTGTCGAATGGAAACCGTATATATCTCTCGGTCCTCAAAAAGAGCAGCGGCTTTCGGAAGAAGAAGTGAAGCAAATTGTCGCGCCAAAAGGGTTTGGCGAACCGAAGCAAATTGACGCCGGCAGCCATCACTACGGATTAATTTTTATTAAAAATTAAATTGACATGAGAATATTTAATAAAGAAATAAGCAATGCAGCGTTAGTTATGATGGGCGCGGTTGTAGTCATCATTTTGCTCATAAGTTCGATTTTTTTGGGCATTTTGCCGGGTTCAAAACCACAAAAAGCGGGGCAGGCGACGCTCGAATTTTGGGGTCTTTTTGACAGCGCTTCGGTTTGGCAGCCGCTTTTTGATGAATACAGAAAAACCCATTCCAATACTTTTTTCAAATATACCCAAATGGAACCCGCCGCGTACGAGCAGAAACTGATTGAAGCGCTCGCTTCCGGAAAATCGCCCGATATTATAATGTTCCGCTCTTCATGGCTCCCGAAGCACGGCAATAAAATTTCGCCCCTTCCCGAAACAATGATGACGTTGAGAACTTTTCAGGAAACTTTTCCCGATGTCGCGACAATTGATTTTGTTTCAAGCGGCAAAATTTACGCGTTGCCGGTTTGGACGGATGCCTTGTCCATGTTTTACAACAAAGATTTATTCAACACCGCCGGCGTGGCGGTGCCGCCCAAAACTTGGGAAGATTTTATCAAAGTCGTTCAAAAATTAACCAGCAAAGATAAGTCCGGCAATTTGCTCAAGTCCGGAGCCGCTGTCGGCGCGGCCGATAATGTCGATAATGCCGCGGACATTTTAAGTTTGTTGATGCTTCAAACCGGAACAAGAATGATTAGCGACGATGGCGCGAAAGCGGTTTTTGACCAAGCTGTTACGGTAAACGGAACTAATTACAAACCCGGCGAATCCGCTTTGCGATTTTACACGGATTTCGCCAATCCCAAATCCGGCGCCTACGTTTGGAATAATAATTTGCCGAATTCTTTTGACGCCTTCGCCTCGGGGCAGGCGGCGATTATTTTTGATTACGCCGTTAATATCCCGCGCTTAAAACAAAAAGCCCCGAACTTGCGTCTTGGGGTTGCACCCATTCCACAGCTCTCCGGCGAAAGTAAGACAGTTAATTATGCCGATTTTTGGGGGTATAGCGTCCCCGCGGCGTCAAAAAATTCCGTCTCCGCTTGGGAATTTATAATTTTTTTAACCGGCGTAGATACAAATAGATATTTCGCGAACGCGGTTTCAAGGCCGGCCGCGAGGCGTGATGTTCTTAATGAAGAAAAATCGTCGCCCGACCTTGGTGTTTTTGCCGAATCGGTTTTATCGGCAACCAATTGGTATCAGACCGACCCGGCGGCGGTTGAAAATATTTTTAAAGACATGCTCAACGCGGTGGTTTTGAGAAATACCACACCGGCTGACGCCATCTCCGACGCCGCCGCCAGAGTTTCATCATTAATGAGAAAGAATGAATTTTGATTTTTTAAAAGCGGCCATTGTACCGTGCGGCTTAGGGCCGGCCGCCGATGCCGGTTTCAAGGCTTGCACTGTGTGTGATTTTTTTGTCTTGCTCCAGAACATAATCAACTTTTTTCTTTACCTGATGATACCGCTTGTAACCCTGGCGGCGGTTTATATCGCTTTTATTTTCATGACTTCCGGCGGCTCGTCGTCAAAAATCACCGACGCGAAAGGCAAGGCATGGCTCGTGCTTTTAGGAATTTTCTGGGTCTTGGGTTCGTGGCTTGTTCTAAATACCATTTTGAATATCGTTGCCAAGCCGGGTGTTTTTCCATGGCCGTGGAATCAAATTAATTGCCAAGCCAGCCAGCCGGCCGCCAACACCACCGGCTCTCCGTCGGTTGAAACGCCGGTTGATACTTCGGGCTTTATGTCGGTTGATAGAGATCCCGTTGACGCCATCGCGCGTTTGGACCAAGCCAGCCAGACCGGTGAAGTTTATGCGGATGGTGTTCAAACGAATACGCCGGGATATATGTCGGTTGATACAGAACATGACGGCCTGGAACAGGTTGAGCCCGCGACGCCGTATTCTTCAGCGCAAGTTGAGAACCCGGCAATCGACGCGATGGTAAAACAGGCCGATGTCAACGGTGTTGACCCAAATCTGGTGAAAGCTGTTATTCAGGCTGAATCGTCCGGCAACAAGAATGCGATACATGTTGATAAAGACGGAAAAGCATCATACGGATTAATGCAAGTAAGAACTGATACAGCGAAACGGTACGATTCGACTCTGGCTAATTTATCCGACGCTCAAATCGGTGAAAAGTTAAAAGACCCGGATTACAATATGGAAATCGGAACTGCTTATCTTCAGGATTTATCCGTAAAATATAAAGGCGATTTGGATAAAGTAATTGCCGCCTATAACGGTGGGCCGGGAGCCAACAAACCGAGCGTTGATTGTCCGGGCTCCATGAGATGGCAATGCCAATGGGACAATACGGCGCAGACAGTCCCCAACACCGGCTACGCGGTAACGAGAAATTATGTCGTCAAAGTTAATAACTATTACTCGCAATTAAGCAAATAATGTTATATAATTAAACCAATGAAAATTTTAACCGCGCTGGCGCAAACTGTTACTATTCCCAATCCGCTGACATCGGACTCAATTACCGGCCTGGTTGATAATGTCGCTACGTGGCTTTTGGGAATCGGACTGACAATTTCCACCATAGTAATTATCTGGGCGGCGATTGTTTTCATAACCAGCGGCGGCAATACGGAAAGAGTGACTATGGCGCGAAAAACTCTGTGGTATGCTATAATCGGAATAGTTGTTTTGCTTCTGGCCAAGGGTGTTACAAGTTTAGTCGCGAATTTCTTAGGCGGTAATTTTTAAAAAATATTAAAAATTAAAATTAAATAAATTATGAACAAAGACATTTTTAAAAAAGTAGGTATAGGCATAGGGGTGGCAGGGCTCGCGCTTTTCCCGCTTCTTGCGTTAGCGCAAATCGGCGGGGTGCCGGGGCCGATTCTTACAAGCCCGACTGGTATTGCTGTTCTGCTTCAAAAAGTATTGAATTTCATTGCGGCGATTGTATTAACCATTGCCTTGATAATGTTGTTGTACGCCGCCATTTTATATCTCGGAGCGGGAGCAAGCACCGCGGCTCTTGATAAGGCGAAAAGCGTTTTGATATACGCGGTTGTGGGAATTGTGGTCGCGATACTGGCTTTTTCGGTCATTCCTTTCGTCCAGACCGTTCTTCAGGGCAATTTCTAGTATTTGACACAAAAACTCATTTAGTGTATAATAACCCCCATATAGTGAAATATGGGGGTTATTAGTTTTAGTACCTAAACAATATAAAAAATGGAGGTGTTGAAATGTCAAAAAGGAGAAAGGTTTTAATTGGTATTGTTGTCGCGTTGTTAGTGGCGCTAGCATTGTTTTTTTTCGGGTATAAATATGGTCAGAAACAGTGCAAGCCCTGCCCCCAGCCCGTCATTCAGAAGGAGGAGGTAAAAAAGCCGGAGCAGAAAATCGCGAAAAAGCAGGTCGTCAAACGTCAGGTCGTGAGGCGGGCCCCAGTTCCGGTTTCGGCGCCGGTGCGGCAAGCGGTAGTACCAAACTACGCGGCGCCGAAACTCATTCTGCGTATCAATGTGGTTGAGTGGTCAGAGGATTTCAGGGGTAAATCCCTTTTGTCCCGCGACATTGGGCCGGTTGTCAAACAAGGGTTGGCCAATGGAACGGTAGTTAGAACCAAAAGCCAATGTGGGTTTATCGTCAACGGTGCCAGCGTGGTAGTCAATGATGGCAATGCTATTGTTGACCAGGGCCCGATTGGACCGGAAACAGTTCTGACCGTCCAGCCCTCGGCTGGACCTAAGTTTGCTTCGCCTCCAGACGCGCTTCCCCTAACAACAAACCCGGGGGAATTGGACGCGCTGGTCAAAAGGGGGTCGAGCGAAATCTGGCTGTGCTTTATCCTCGCGCCACCGGCATGATAGCCGATGGTACAAGTCGGGAGTCCCAAACGGGACTCCCGCCCAAAAACTTGCTTTCAAAATTTTGAAAGCAAAAATTGGGAATAAATATGAAATATTTAAAGTTGATAAAATTTAATAAAAATATCTTGGCGGCCATTTTAATAATGGCATTTTTCACTTTGTTATTTAGTAATTTTTCATTAATTGCATTTGCTCAAGATTACGCCGGCGGTTACGGCTCTATTGATTATAGTGGTGGTTACAATTCTTCTGATTACGCCGGCGGTTACGGCTCCGTCGATTATGGTGGTGGTTACGATTCTATAAATTATGCCGGCGGTTACGGCTCTACTGATTACGCCGGCGGTTACGGCTCTACTGATTATGCCGGCGGTTACGGCTCTACTGATTACGCCGGCGGTTACGATTCTATAAATTATGCCGGCGGCTATAGTTCGACTGACTACGCTGGTGGCTATTCTTATCCTTCTACTGGATATGGCTATTACAGTTATCCATCAACATCATACGGCTATTACAGCTACCCGGCGGTTTCTTACCCTGGAACCTATGATTATCCGGGCATTTCATACGGCAGTTATAATTATCCGTCCGTAAATTATCCTACTTTTAACTATCCCGGTATAAATTATCCGACGGTAAATTACCCATCAGTGGATTATTCCACATTTAACTATCCCGAAATAAATTACCCGACAGTGGATTATCCCACATGGGATATTCCCACTGCCTATGCCTATCCCGGTATAAATTATCCGGCAATAACTTATCCGTCGGTTTCTGTTCCCACTGCTTATGTGTATCCGTCAGCTTCTTATCCAACAATAACTTATCCGACAATGTCCATTCCTACCGCTTATGCTTATCCGTCTACATATTATCCGGGAACTACCGCGTATGCCGCTGAAACAATCGCCAATGTTTCTACCGGCCCGGAAAATGCCTTAATTTTGATTTTATCCGGCGGGTTGGTATTATCGGTGTTCATTTATTTGATTGTATTCAAAATCAGATTCGGAAAAAAATTGACGCTAGCCGCGGCCTATCAAAGTGCGGTTCTTGAAAGACGACTTAAGAAAATAAGAGAAAGAGAAATAAGACCCGACTTCAATGTTATTCAATCCTAAAAAAGAACTTATAATATTTTCAATCATATTCTTGGCGTCAAGCGCTTTGGTGTATTTTGCCTTGAATGGTGGAGCTTATTCAAAGATTTTGAAATACGAATTATTTTCTTCATACGCGGAAGCCAGCGCCGACGATAAACTGATTTCCGGATTGGACGAAAAAAATTATTATTTATACATTCCCAAGATAGAAGTTTTAGCGCCCGCCATTCGTTTTAAAGATAATTCCGAAAAAAATGTTTTGGCGATTCTTGAAAAAGGAGTCGGATTATATGTCAATAATTCGCAATTGCCGGGGAAGGCCGGAAGGGCGGTGATTTTGGGCCATAGTTCAAAAGAAACTTGGTATCATCGTGATGGCCAATATTCATATAACTTCGCTCTTTTGGACAAGCTTCAAAAAGGCGATGAAATTTATGTGGTTTTTGAAGGCAAAAAATTAATATATAAAGTTTTTTCAAACGATATTTTGACTCCTGAAAAAACCAACGAAATTCTTTCTCAAAAACCGAAAGGCGATTCGGAAATCGCGCTAATCACTTGCTGGCCAATAGGGTTTTCTCTAAAAAGAGTTCTTATTCAAGCGGAGCTTATTGGCATCGAAAAAATCTAAAAGAGTGCTATAATCTTTCAGAAAGACGCGCGCCCGTGGCGAAATTGGCAGACGCACCAGCTTTAGGAGCTGGCGCCGTAAGGCATAGAGGTTCAAGTCCTCTCGGGCGCACCAGAATGGAACTTAGCGGTTGAGAACCAACCAAGGAGTGGGCGTGCCGAAGGCCCGCCCCCGCGGGGTCGCCCGTTTTCGCCCATGAATTCTGGGTTCGGAATCCTGTCCCGCCTTCGGCGGGACGAACTCTTTTTTCGCCAAGAAGCAGGTGCGAAATCAGAAGCAATTTTGACTCATAGTATTTGCTTTGATACAAAAATAATTTTTGCTATACTGAATTTGCCCCCACCGAAGATTGCTTATTTTAATGACCATCTTTGGTTCCACTTTGAGCAATCTTAGTGGGGGCACCAAGGGTGGTCATTTAAGTTTTTAATTTTCAATATAAACATTATGCAAAA
>JAUSKX010000007.1 GCA_030646675.1 Candidatus Azambacteria bacterium
TTTTTTGTTTTCTTTTTTTAATTTTTCATAATATTTTGAATGACCGGTTTTGAACAATTCTTCAATAGTCCCCGCTATAGAAACGCCAACACCGGAAATATCTTCAACTGCTTTCAGCCCGCCCTTTTTGTATATCTCCAAAACTTTTTCTTCCAAATGTTCAATTGAATACCCCGCCTTCTCATAAGCGCGGGGCTTAAATGCCACTCCTTGAATTTCCAGGCGTTCGCCTATTTCATAAAGAAGTTTTGAAATTTCTAAATTAGTTACGCGTTTCATTATGATGGTCTAATTCAATCACCGTGCTGTAAAGGGACATCTGAATAATCAACCCCACCAAAGACAGGACGCCGACAATCAAAAATAAATTATAAAAACCGAAATTTTGCGCCAAGATACCGCCGATGGCGGCCGCTCCGGCGGCCGCCAATGAAATCCCGATATTTTGGAGCGTCCATTCGGTGCCTTCTTTGTTCTTATCAATATGACGCGTAAATATGGCGTACCAACCCGGATTAGCCAAAGCCCCGCCAACACCTAAAACAACTTGCGCCAAATAAAGGTGCCACGGAACGGTCACGAACAAGTAAATAAAAGGCACGATACTGATCAAAGTTGATCCGGCAACCATAAACTTAAAATCGTCTTTCTCACCCTTGTGGCGGTCTATATATCTCGCCACCGGCATTTGCAAAAGCGCTCTTGTTAACAAGTTAATGGTCGCCGCGAAACCGACAGTGGCGACCGTAGCCCCCGCGATTTGGTTGGTGACAAAAATAGCAAAAATCGGACCAATCAATCCGAAAGCAGAAAAAAACATAATATCGCCTAGCACCAGCACTCTGACAACTTTATTGATGAATTTAATAAACATATTATTTATATTCTAACATAATAATGTCCCTGCGGGGAATTGAACCTCGATCTCAGCCTTCGGAGGGCTGCGCTTTATCCGTTAAGCTACAGGGACTGCCATTTTTATTCCCGTAAATCTTCAACATCTTTATTGTAGTTGGTTTTGCTATTTTTTATTTTTTCCCCTATCAAAACAACTTTTTCTTTTTTAACAATTCTCAAAACTTTTTCCAAAAGATGTTTGGGGTCCGAATCGTAAACAATTTTTCCCGGACCGCGATGAGACCTTTCAACCACTTCACGAATCATGTCGGCGGTGCCTCCCGTTCCCTCCAAAACGCCGATAGGCTTATCGTCTTCAAACGCAATAGTAAATTCGTTAAGAGTCCCCATTCTGCCGCAGATAACAATAACGGCATCAGATGAACGGGTCAGAAGTAAATTACGCCCTGAATAATCAAACCCCGTATAAACGATTAAATCAAAATAGTCGGTCGGCAAATGATAAGATTTGACATGCGCCTTTTCTGTCGCCGCCGGAGATAGGCCAATCGAAATTCCCCCTTCTTCTTTAGCGCCGCGCGCGGCCCAGTATGGAATTCCAATTGTGGCGCCGGTTACAACCACCCCGTTTTGCCGGACAATTTCTTTCCCCATTTCTAAGGCCATATCCAAAGCATTGGCATTACAGTGGTCGGTCTCGGCCGCTCCGGAAACAGCTATCTTATATTTCATATGTATATTTGATTTTTTTACCATGTAAAAATTATTAAATGTGATAATTTATCTTACCTGAAAAACATCCCTAAATCAATCTAATCCGCCCGAAACAATTATAAATTTTTATAAACGCACAACCAAATCGCGGAATTAATGTTTTGTAAAGCCAAAAAAGCGCGATTTATCGATTGACCGAATATATAATAATAAAAAAGATTTTATAGTTTGCTTTTTCCGCCTAAATGGCTCTTGACATAGCGTCAGATTTTTATATCGCGACAAGCCGCTGTGGATAACTAGGGGCGCGCCGCGCCATATATTCACTATGCACAGCTATTAAACATGTATTAAACAGTTTACTCACAAGCCTTCTACAGACTGATTACATAAACCAATCGTCCGGACAATGGTCTGCGAGCTCAGAGTGGCGCCTAATGTCTGACATTGTTCTTTGCTAAAACGCTTGATGAGCCATTCCTCCCGTATATAGTTTTCTCTTGCCGTCCCCTTCTGGTATCGGTAATTAAATTTCTTTTATTTCGGTAACTCTTCTGACATTTTGGACTAAAAGAATATGCTGAATATATTTTGGTTTAAAATTTGCGCTCATGATTATATTTTTAATATATATTACTTAATAAAAATAACCTCCAGGTAAAAAATTCCCGATTTAAAAACGGCGCCTTATTAATAGGGCCGCTTTTTGATTTCGAAACAAATATTTATTAAAAAATTTAATGTTCCCTCAAATTTTTTACCAAAAATCTCACCCTACGGGGGTCGCCCAAAAGGTGAAAATCTTAGCCATGGTAGCCACCTCCGGGCTCACAATACTTTCCTTAAAACCTCTTCACGCTCGGCATTTTCCATTTTTCTTATGGGCAAAATTACATAGGGCGCATCGGACGCTATTGCGCTTGAATATTCGGCTCGCGCGGTCTGAATTGATGGCTCCAATTGGCCGGCTTCAACCCCTGGCGGGGCATCGGCGCCGGATGAACCGGCATAACGCGACAGTTCTTCTAAAATTATTTCTTTCAATGTGTTGTCCGTATCGTATTTTTGAGTTTTTTCTTCTGCGGGTTTCACGATTTGCGCGTTTTGTACAGTATTATCGCGTGAAATTTTCGGAACATTGGGTATAGCGGCTGGAAAACCTCTTTTTGCGGATAAAACTCCCGTAAAAAACCTATTTGATAATTTATTTTTTAGCGTCGGGTGATTTAGAGAAGCAAAATTTTTAACATACTCGGTCATCCACTCGCCGGTAGTTACATAGTAACTGCCCAACTTAACCCCATTAAGTTTCCTCTGCCTTATCATCAGGCCCAAATGGTCCCTGGTATAACCGTATAACTCGGCAGCAGCTTTTAAAGATATGTATTTGCTTGACCCGGAATTGTCCATTAATTATTTTTATGTTTTGTTATAATATCCCGAAAAAATTGCTCAACAACCCCAAAAATCGCCATCGCAACCACGATATGAACTTCTTTTATTATACCAGAAATAAAAAACGGTATACAGATAAGGCTGTGGATAATTACGATTGAAAATTAAAAGTTGGCTTCAAATTGCCGCTTAACCGAGAGATATGAGCCCAGAGATTTTATAGTTAAATTGGGAAGAGCGCCCGAAACTGTTACTAATACCGTTGCTCCATTAGATAATGAAAACTCCGCGCCTGCCGTATCTCCTTCTTTTCTAATTCGGTAAAGTTTGTATTCAACCCCTGAGTCGGCGGCATAAATAGCGGTTGTTGAATCGGCGATGTCGCTGGCCAATTTTAATTGGGTCGCCACGATATTGGCGATCAAGGTGGCGACCAGCATAACAATAGAAATAATCGTCACCGTTATAAGAACGGCAATTCCTTTTTCTCTATGAATTATCCCGGTGAAATTTTTCATATTTTTAACTTTGTAAAAACCTCCCACTGATTGTCGTTTGGACTTTTAAATTAGCGCTTTGATTATTAATTCGGCTAGTAGCGCCTATTGTGATGGTAATTCTAGGCTGCAAACCGTCGCCAGCCGCTTGCCCCGCCAAATAAAAATTTAAATAATCAATAATTGTTTCCGGACCGGTTACCGGCAAAAAACTGATTCCCCCATCTGATGATTTTTCAATAACATTGCTGTTGAGGCGATAAATTACCGATTCGCTCTTGGCATTAATAAAAGAAAGCGAACCAATGCCCCCGCTGAAATTTCTGCCTGTTCTTATCTCCCTTGCCATTAATTCAATGGAAAATCTGGCATTATCTTCGACATTTTTTAAAGCAATGATACGGCGCTGGCTTGTTAATGCCAAGCCAAAAACTCCAAACACTACGGTCACAACAAGACCAAAAATTCCCACAGCTACTACCAGTTCTACCAATGTTAATCCTGAATTTTTATTTGTTTTATTCATACTCACTTCCAATCAAACAGCCTGTCTTCGGCCGAGCTGTTATACAATGCCCTTCTGCTCTGCCAAGTAACCGTTGAAACAATTTTAATTTCATTGGCGGATATATTGGTAATGGAAATTTTCCTGATATAAATAGTGGCTGCGCCCGAAGCGTAACTGTATAAATTTGTAGTCGAATCAAACAAAAGAGGCTGCCCGCTATAACCGGAAAGCGCCGTTGAATTATATGCGGCTTGATAGTCGCCATTAGCCAATCCATTATTCCAAGAAGCGTTTTGAAGCCAATTATTGTCCCTTATATTTCTAACCACTTCAATGCCCTCGGCTACTAAATTGGCGGCTATAAGACGGTCTTGAATATTAGAGGAGTAAAAAAGCGCGGTTGTTATCAATGCTAAAGCGGCTACAAGCCCGACCAAAATAAGGCCCGTTGCCACAATTGTTTCAAATAAAGTAAAACCGTTATTCATTATGGTGAAGAAATAAATCCTGTTTTATTGATTCTAACTTCGCGAGTCGCAAAATCGCGATTATTTAAAATGATACTGACCGTTGTCTGGTTGGGGACGAAAACGACCGATGGCTCCGGAGGAGAAAAAATAATATCCGAAAGCCCGCCGCTTAAACTCGAAATTGTAATTTGCGGGTCAAGATTGATATTCTCAAAATCTTCAGAGCCGTCGACGGCTCTCGCAAAATCCCTGTCCCAACAATTAACGCTCGCCGCTTTGTCGGCAAAAATTATATAGCTCGCTGAACCGGCTCCGTTAAAATGCGCCCCCCAGCCGCAAGGAACGCCCGATGTTTTGAAAGTTTTTGAAGATAGCGCGAAATTTTCAATCCGGCGTAAATTTAAAGACAAATTTTGAGCAGAACGCAACAATGCCGAATTTCTCTGTTGCGAACCAACATTAAAAATAACTATCCCGGTAATTACGCCAATAATGGACAGAACAACCAACATTTCCACGACAGTAAAACCTTTATTCATATTTAACTAAAATTTTGTCGTTTGATTTTAGGACAATTCCATCGGTTAAGCTGTCAATTTTTTTGTCGTTTAAATACCATCGCCATGTTTTATCTTTGCCGCTCGTAAAATTATTTATGGCGGAAAGATTATTTTTATCATCAATCTTATACGAGAAATTGCCAACCCTGGATGCTTGGTTTAAAGCGTCGACAAGCGTTTCGTTCGCGACTATCCCGCCTTCAAAGGCCCTTTTATTGCCATCGCCAAAATCAATCGTCAATTCCGCTTTGCTGACGATATTTTGTTTTTCTTGGCCGGAATACAAAAAGACGATGCCGCCAATTAAGGTTAAGAATAGAAGCGCTGTAATTATTAAAATTATTTCTTTATTTTGAGTCATAATTTTCCCCCTGCGGGTAATCAGCCTATGGCTGAAAAAATTTAATAATAATATTTGAAAAGAAAAATGCCACTGCTGTTCCAACTGCCATAAACGGACCGAAAGCAACTTGGCTTTTGAGTGTTTTCCTGCCAAGCATTATAAGTATTATACCAAATACGGCGCCAATAACAAAGGCCATGGTAATGGCCGTAAAAGTCCCCACGGGGCCTAAAAATAACCCGATTAAAATTGCCAGCTTGGCATCGCCCAGCCCCATTGCTTTGCCGTTGGAAAAAAAAATAAATTGAGAAAAAAAACAAAAAAGCGATGGTAGCGGTCAATAAAACCCCCCATAATCCCCCCTTATCAAGGGGAAAAATATTATAAATCAGCGCGACTGCGATTGCCGGATAAACTATTTTGTCGGGAATAATTTTCCATTTGAAGTCGTAAACCGCGATTATGAGAAGGGCAGAAAATATGAAAATATAATAAATAGAATCTAAAACCCCCCATAATCCCCCCTTATCAAGGGGGATAAGAACCCAGATAAGCCCGCTTAAAAGCTCAACTATAGGATATTGCCAAGAAATTTTTTTATGGCAATAGTGACAGCGGCCGCCGAGAAAAATAAAACTCAAGAGCGGGATTAGGTCATGCCACTTTAATTTTGTTTTGCATTCCGGACAGAAAGACCCGCCAAAAACTATGTTTTGACGAGTCTTTAAGCGATAGATTATGACATTCAGGAAGCTTCCAAAAATAAGTCCGAAAACAAAACTACTGAGCGATATCATAACAATACCTGACAGCAGTGCCTCCGCAACCGGCCGAGTCGGCACCATTAAATCCACTGGTGTAGGCATTAGCATACGGGCAAGAGCTGCCAGTGGTAGAATTACAATCACGGTCCTGATTCAAAAGCATACTGCCCGAATCCTCCAAACTGGCGCCAAAATGATACGACTGCGGACCTAAAGCGCCGGCCGGTGTGGAATAAGCATACCAGTAACAGTTATCGGCATTAGCGGAACAAGTAGTGCCGGATGGAGCTAATGGGTCAAGCGGCCACAATGGAATTTGCGCGCCGCTTACCAAATCGCTAATTGCGGTGGGATATTTGCCATTCTTGCCATAATAATCCTCGGATGCGGTTTGCAGATTTCTGATATCAGCTACTCTTTTAGTGTCTCTTGCCCTTCTTCTGGCGCCGGTTAAATTGACCACCATGATGGACGCCAAAAGACCGATGATGCCGATGACGACCAAAAGTTCCAATAATGTGAAACCCTTCTCTTTTTTATTTTTAGTCATAAAATTTATTAAAATTAATTTTAAATGTTAGAAAGCATTAACCAGATTATATATCGGGAGCAAAATAGCCGCAACCAAGATACCCACACCCGCTCCCAAAACCACAATTAAAATCGGCTCGATAAGATTAACGATATTGTCAAAGGCGCGGTTGACTTCTTCGGTAAAGAAAGTGGCCACTTGTTTTAAAATAGTATCCAGTTTTCCCGTCTGTTCGCCGATAGTTATCATCTGGGTGACCATCGGCAAAATTTCCGTATAATGGGCGAAAACCGTACTAATATTACCGCCTTTCCTCACCGCTTCATTTGCTTCAAGAATAATCCGGCGGTAAACCGCGTTGCCGATGACATCGGCTGTTATTTCAAGCGACTGGGAAATGGCAATGCCGGCCGAAGACAGAGTCGACAACGTTTCGGCAAATCGCGCTAAATAAATTTTTTTAAGAAGCTGGCCAAAAACCGGAAGACGAAGCTTCAGGCCATCGTAAACATATCGCCACTCCGGAGATTTCTTAATTGATATAACGACAAAATAAATGCCGGAACCCAAAACAATGAACAGAATCCATCCCCAACTTTTCATAAAATTGGCCGAGCCTATCAATACGCGGGTAACAAGCGGCAGTTTTTGCCCCGATTCAACCAAAATCGCGGTAATATTCGGAATGACAAAAATAAGCATAACTATGCCAACCACGAAAAAAGCCGCGACGATAAAAGCGGGATAAATCATCGCGCCTTTGGCTTTGGAATTTAAAAGATATTGGCGATTGATATAGTCCGCCAAATATACAAGCGTTTCCTCCAGCCGTCCGGAAATTTCTCCCGACCTTACCATCTGAATGAAAAAATTTGAAAAAACTTTGGGATGTTTGGCGAGCGCTCTTGAAAAAATCACACCCGCGTCAACATCGCCGGCAACCTCGGCAATAATTTGGGCAAAGTTCGGATTTTCAACTTGTTTCTCCATAACCCTCAATGATTGCACCAGCGGCACCTTGGCTTGAATTAAAACCGCCAATTGTTTCGCGAAAAGAACTATTTCTTCATTCTTGACGCGGTTAAGAAGTGATAAAATTTTGCCGAGTACTTTTTCAAATGTTAAAGAATCCGATTCGTTATACGGTTTTATATCGGTAATAACCAATTGCTGGTCCTGTAAAATGGATACCGCGCCTTCAACGGAAGGCGCGTCCACAATATCGGATTCCAATTTTCCATCTTTGGTTCTGGCAGTGTATTGAAATTTAGCCATATATTATTGAATATTTATTTGAAATTCTTTCGGGTTCAAAGAATACGCGAGCGCGGTTTCCGGCAACACTTCCCCGCGGCGGACAAGTTCGGCCAAACTACGGTTTAATGAAATCATACCACTTTCAAGCGATGTTTCAATGATAAGGTCCAATTGATGTGTTTTGTTTTCGCGGATTAAATTGGAAACGGCGTTATTGGCGAACATTATTTCGACAGCCGGAACCCGGCCTCCGCCAATACGGGGCAAAAGCCGCTGGGAAATTACCGCCGAAAGAGTATTGGCAAGCTGAAAGCGAATTTGATTCTGTTGGTCGGCCGGAAATATATCTATAATCCTGTTAATCGTTTGGCTGGCGCTGTTTGTATGAAGAGAAGAAAAAACCAGGTGTCCCGTCTCGGCCGCCGTTAAAGCCGCAGCGATTGTTTCCGGGTCGCGCATCTCGCCTATCATTATAATATTAGGGTCTTCGCGAAGAACTGAAGTCAGAGCTTTGTGAAAACTTTGAGTGTCATTGCCGATTTCACGCTGATTGACTAAGGATTTATCACCGATAAACAAATATTCAATCGGGTCTTCTATAGTTATTATATGTTCTACCCGCTGATGATTTATGTCATCTACTATGGCCGCTAATGTTGTTGATTTACCGTGGCCGGACGGACCCGTCATCAAAACAAACCCTTGTTTGAATTTGCAAACCTGATGAAGCGCCGACGGCAGGCCAAGCTCTTCGATGGTTTTTATTTTGGAAGGGATTAACCGCAGCGCGGCGCTTATAAATCCTTTTTCAAAAAAAATATTAACCCGGAAGCGCGCCTTTTCGCGGAAGCCATAAGAAAAATCCAGCTCTTTCTTTTCAATAAATTCATTTTTTCTCTCGCCCAAAAGCTGGTAAGCCAGCTCAGCGGAATGTTCCGGTGTTAAAATTGAAAATTCATTAAGCGGCAAAAGCGCTCCATCAACTCTTACAATGGGCTTATAGCCGGCGCTTAAATGCAAATCCGAAGCATTAAGCCGCAGAGTGTTTAATAATAAATCTTCAAGTTCTTGTTGTGTTGTTGGCATGTTTCAAATTTAAAAATTAAATCTCAAATCTTAAATCTTAAAATTACTTTACAGATTCGTCTCCGGTAACGCTGACAACCTGAATTAGTTCCTCAAAACCGATTACACCCTCCAGCACTTTGGAAATTCCGTCTTGCAGCATGGTTGTCATTCCCTGTCTCTGGGATTCTTCCAAAATTTTCGACTCGGTCGGCTCGGATACGATTATTTTTTCAAGCTGCGGCGTCATTTCCAAAATTTCAAAAACCGCGATTCTGCCCTTGGTCCCCTTATTGTTGCACTTCGGACAACCTTGGGCTTTAAAAATTTTGAAACCTTCTTTTTTTATTTTCGGGCGCGCTTGTTCCGGCATCGATTCGACAACGCTGAAAATGATTTTTTTAACTTCTTCCGCCGGCTCTACTTCTTTCTTGCAATCGGAACATAATCGTTTAACCAAGCGTTGCGCCAATGCTACATTCAAAGCCGATGGCAGTAAAAACGGTTCAACGCCCATGTCTATAAGGCGCGGAATAACGCCGATAGCGTTGTTGGTATGAAGCGTCGATAAAACAAGATGTCCGGTCAGGGCCGATTGGACTGCCAACCCGGCGGTTTCGGAATCGCGCATTTCGCCAACTACAATCACATTCGGGTCCTGCCTCAAAATCTGCCTCAAACCGTTGGCAAATGTATATCCGAGTTCCGGTCTGATTTGCGATTGATTAACACCGTCGACATAATATTCCACCGGGTCTTCCAAACTGACTATATTAACCGAGTCGGTGTTCAATATCTGCAAAATACCATAAATCGTCGTTGATTTTCCCGAACCGGTCGGCCCGGTCATTAGAATCATTCCGAAAGGTTTTTTTATGCCGCGCTCAACGACCTCCAGATTCCGCCCGATAATTCCTAACTCCGGCAAAGTTCTTAATCCGATGGTCGGGTCCAAAATTCTCAAAGCTATTTTTTCGCCCCGGGCCGTAGGCAAAATCGCGACCCTCAAATCGATTTCTTTTTCTCCGATTTTAGTCGTGAAACGGCCGTCTTGAGGCCGCCGCGTCTCATCAATTTGCAAATTTGAAAGAATTTTAATACGCGAAACAATGGCCGGAGCGATTTCAACCGGCAAAACAACAACTGTTTGCAAAGAACCGTCGAGACGGAACCTGACTCGCATTTTATTGAGCGTCGGTTCGATATGAATATCTGAGGCCTTGGAAGAAATGCCGTGCTTCAAAATCGTTTCAACCATGCGGATTATCGGCGCGTTTTGTTCTTTTTTTCCTTTGAGCGCTTCGGAAGCGCCGACATCTTCCTTCTCCTGCGCCAATTCACTTCTCAAACCTTCCAGCGCCTCCCCGACTTCCTCTCCCAAACCGGCATATTGTTTGAGCAACTTCGACCATTCATCTTCGCTGATTTTAAAAACCCGAGCCGCTAGGCCGTTTCGCGAAGCTAAAAAATTAAGCGCTTCTTGCGCCTTTACATCGTCCGGATTAACCAAGCCGACATCCAGAACATTACCCGACAAGGCCATGGGAATCATTTTATAGTGCCTTGCCGCTTCTTCTGAAATTAGAACTAGGACATCGGGCGGTATTCTGTTGTTTTGAATAACGGGAGCATTGGCCATATTTTAATAAGGAATAAAGGGGTTGGCTCTTCCAAGCGAATCGGCGACAACCGGCAAAGTTCCATAAATTCTTAGCGACTTATAAAAAGCGCTATCCACCACTTCGAGCGAAAATTTTGGAATTTTAACCAATTTCACTTCCAATGGAGTCAAAGGCGGAGCCGGCACAAGAACAATCGTCTCGAAAGATATATCAACATTTTTGTAAAAGAAAAAATAGTAGCCCGCGGCTAAAATAACCGTAGCGGCAATAATAATCAAATACGGCAAAATGTTTTTTTTGGGCGGCGTAATCTTATAAGAACCAAATGTGCCGGATGGCGGCGTTGGAATAGTTATCATTTGTTTATTGGTAATAAGTATTTACTATTAAATTAAATTCCAAATTATTGGCATTGGCGCCGGTTTGACCAGGAGCGATGCCACCAAAGGAAACGCTAACAACATCAAAAAGGCGCAAACTTTTTTCCATGGCTCTAATATAATTCTGAAAGGCCGGATAAGAACCTTTAACCTTAATTTCCATCATTAATATTTTCACGCCCGGAGTGTTCAAGTCTTTCGGTTTGAAATTAACGCCCGAAAAAACAATGCTGTTTTCCGAAGCCAGCGCTTCAAGATTCACTAAAAGACTCGGGATATCCTGACCCGTCGGAATGGCCTTGCTGAAATAATTAAAATCCGCCGTCCGCTCGCCATATTGACCGATTAGTTTTTCCAAACTTGCCGTAAGCTGTTTCCTTTGTATCAAATTATCAGCATTCGCTTTCTTGAGCTCCAACGCGTACTGGGCACTTTCCCAAATGGGCAAAAGGACCCAAAATACAAACGCAATAACGGCAAAAAATAAAAGGATGGGAATTACAAAATATTTAAAAAGATTTTGCATTCTTTTGCTATTTTTTAATAAATAAATCGGAAATGACACCCGCCATAAGCTCAAATTCCAAACCATTGACTCCAAAATTTATTCCTTTAATTTCCATACTCTTGAAATTTTCATTTCCGCGCAAAGCCACTATTTGCTTGGCGAGGGCGGTATAATTTTGAGCCATGCCTTTCAGCTGGATAATTCCTTTTTCGCGGTCAGCGTCTAGTTTGGTAAATATTATGTTTTTATAGGTAAGCGCGCCAATTGTTTCAAGCGCGCTTGAAAAATAACTGTGATTGGCGGCCAGCCCGTTGAAAGAACCTAAGGAATCGTTTAAGCGCAACATAGCATTTTCATCGTTGGTATTAACTTTCGCGGCTTCCGCTTTAATTTGCTCGTTGATATTTATAATTTCCGTTTGAATTTGCGCCAGGTAAACCTTCAAAAATACAAAAGCGGCCGCGCTCAAAAAAACCAAACCAATGGAAACCCACAGGGGCCAGTGCCATGTCGGCAGAGAAATTTTCGGTTTTTGAGATACAAGTTCCACCATATATTTTATTGAAGCGCTTTTAGCGCCAATCCGGCCGCAACCGTAAACTCGTGGCCTATCGCGTTAATAATTGGTTTTAATTTTTCGGGATAAGCAATTCTATTAAATGGATTGCCGGGCATTACATTTATTTTTAAGCGGCCGCTTAAATAATCCGCGAAACCGGGCATTTTTGAAGCGCCACCGTATATCATAAGTTTTTCAATTTTTTTCTTTGTTTTTGAAAAATTGTCATCCATTATATTTTGCGTTGGATTAATTATGGAGTCCAAAAGAGGCGTAATAATTCCCGCTATCTGACCGTTTTCGTTTATAACTTTCAAGCCGGTTTCTTTTTTAATTTCCTCGGCGCGGCGCCAGTTAATGTTTAATCCGGCGGCTAACGCCCGGGTTAAATCTTCTCCCGACGTTTCAATCGAATGGCTAATCCGCAAATGCCCGCTATCGACTAAACTTATGGTCGTGTCCCTTGAACCCATGTCGAGCAAAATTGTGGGAATCGGGTCGTTGCCGATTAACGCGCGGGCGGCGGAAACCGTTTCAAGTTCAATTGTTAAGAGCTTCAAACCGGCATCCCTGGCGATAGCCGTATATTCATTAATGAGGTCTCTGGGAATAGCAACCAGAAGAACCAAAATTTTCCCCGGCTGCGCAGGCAGGCCCGCTTCTTCTCCTATTAAAGACCAATCAACCACCACGCTCTCCAACGGCACCGGAACATATTTCTTGGCTTCAAATTGAATGGCGCTTGCGACCTCCGCTTCCGACATCTTGGGTAATTCCATAACCGTCAGAAAACTGGAAAAAATCGGTACCGACATATTAACTTCGTTCGCTTTTATTCCGCTTTCCTTAATAAGCCGCCGTAACATCAACCCGGCTTCTCCGCCAAAAGTTTTTTTATTTTCAGAAGCTAATCCATAATTTGTCAAAGAAGCGTAATTTTCCAATTTGGGGCGGCCGTCTTCGCTGGAAAGTTCCACAATTTTAATTGACAAGGTGCCGATATCAACGCCCAAACAGTTTTTTTTCCCGGCTCCGATGTCAAATATATTAAATGGCAATCCCATAAATAAGGTAAAGACTTTTACAAAACATAATTTTGGTTTTATTATACCATACATAAACAATCTCCAATAAAACATACTTATCCCCAGCATATGTTAAAAAATTTCTTGCTTGACCTTATTTTCCCCAGGTATTGTTTGGGATGCCAAGAAGAGCTCTCGTATAGCGTAGAAAATGCCCAAATCTGTGCCAGTTGCTTCGCTAAAATCCGCCTGAACCGCGGATTTCAATATAAAAAGAAAACAGCCCTCAAGGCCGTGCTCGCCGCCGGCCGATATGAAGACCCGATTTTAAGAGAGGCCATCAAGTCGTTTAAATACCAATCCGTGGAAGCTCTTAAAAAGCCCTTAGCGAAATTGGCGATTGATTATTTAAAAAAAGAAAATTTGGCGGGCAAGTTTTCCGGTTTTGTCATCGCCCCCATCCCCCTGACCTTGCGGAGAAGATTAAATAGAGGCTTTAATCAGAGCGAATTATTGGCAAAAGAAATCGGCGCTTTTTTAAATTGTCCCGTTGTTAATTTATTGAAACGAAAAAAATTCAATTTTCCTCAAGCGGAAATACCCGACTGGCAAAAAAGAAAAGAAAACATTGCGGGCGCTTTTTGTTTGTCGCCCGGCTTCCGAAGTCCGGATAAAATAATTTTAATAGACGATGTCTCGACAAGCGGCGCGACGCTGGAAGAAGCGGCGGCCGTATTGAAAAAAGCGGGCGCGAAAGAAATCTACGGCCTTGTAATAGCCAAGGGTTAGCGAGGAGCGATTTCTCTCCATTCCGGCAAATCTAGAAGCGTGACATTAATCGACACCGACTGACTAACCGCCCCGCCCGGTCCGGAACAGGATAGGGTATAGGATGTTATAGGCGCTGTTAACGGATGAACAATTCCGCTTCCGTTTACCGGTTTAGAACCGCTCCAAGCTCCGGAGGCGGAACAGGATGATGCATGGGTAGTTATCCATGCCAAAGTAACTGCCTGGGCTTGATAGATGGAAAGCGGGAAGGCGGAGAAATCAATGGTTGGCGGACAATAGGGAGTGGATATGTTAATGGCATTAGAACGTTGAGTCCCGGCCGAGTTATACGCTTCAATTTGATACACGTAACCGGTATTTTCACTTACCGTGGTATCGGAGTGATTCAAAGCCGGATATGGCTGATATGGAGAAATATCAACTCTGGGAGAACCTCTTAATATTCTGTAAGCTGTGGCGTTGCTGGAAGCGGTCCAAGAGAGAGGAACGGAATTGCAGGCAGCGGCTCCGCTGCCTCCAAAACCTAAAGAAAGGTCAAAACTGCCGGGCAACGCGGCGAAATTGGCGGTTGCGTTTCTAGTTCCGTTTATTGTTACCGTACAAGTACCGGTACCGGAACAGTCACCCGTCCAACCGGTAAAGGCATACCCGCTGGGAGCCGAAGGGGTTAAAGTAACAGAGGCACCGTAATTAAAAACATTGGAGCAGGTTGAGCCGCAATTGATACCGGCGGGACTACTGGTAATCGTACCCGAACCGGTTTTAGAAAGATTAAAAGAATAAGTGTTTATACCGGCGCTGCAACTGGCCGTAGAGCCGCCGTATAATCCCGCGCAAGTCCATGTCCAGGGACCGGAACCGGAAACAGCCGAAGCAGTTCCGACACTGCAAAGATTGGCAGTTGGAGCAGTATTAAATGACGCTCCGCAGGCAGAACCGCCAACGGCATTAACAGATGAGACACAACTGCTCCCGCTCCATACCAATGGCGCAGTACAAGAATTACAGGTTGGAGGGTTGATTGCGCCGTTTGTGCAATTATTTACACATGAACCTGAAACTAGGGTTTGTCCGCTGGGGCAAGTATCACAGGTTGGAGGATTATTCGCGCCATTTGAACAGGGATTGTATGAGTTACATGTCGGCGGGTTGATTGCTCCATTTGAACAGGGATTATATGAGTTACATGTCGGCGGGTTGATTGCTCCATTGGTGCAGGCCGCTGGCGGCGGACAAGCGCCGGTCTGATACGGTCCGGCTACGGCGTTGCCGATACTGCTCCTAACTGTACTGGGAAAGAAAGCGGAAGAAGGCGCGTTGTCTATATTTAAGAATTTGTTTTCTTTTGTAAAAAACACGGTATCGTAGCAGTTGTAATCTTCAGAACCGCAAGGATAATACTTATTGAAAGCAAATGGGTAATTCCCGGAAACCTTAGCCACATAAGCTATATAGGCGTTTTCAGGCGCTGTACCATCGGTAAATCTACAAATATTGCCTGAACATAAACTGCTGAAAGGCACTGTGGCTAGCGGTGTCGGTTCAGGAGAATTAAGATAATAATCTAACCCGGGATCGGATGGGTCACTAAGAAAAGTCGGAATGTCGCCGCTTGACGTTTCCCAACCGGTACCTCCATTCGCCCTTATAGTGCTTAGAAACCAGGTGTTCAATGTAGCTTGGTCGCTGTCGGCTGATAGAGCGAAACGATAGATTTTCACCTGCTGATTTGAGTCATACGTATACGGGAAGAATTGCGGATAACCTTGCGGATAAATAGCCACGCACCCAAAGCCCGGCACTTGGGCGTATGTAATAGGGCTAGCCGGGAAATACGGGTTTGGCATGACATTAGTGCAGGCGCTATTGCTATAGTGCGGACTGGACCCGGCGCTTACAGAGAGAGCGGTGCCTTCACTGTCGTATGTCCCGTTATAATAATTAAAATCCGCATATCCAT
>JAUSKX010000023.1 GCA_030646675.1 Candidatus Azambacteria bacterium
AATTGTATTTTTTCTGCAACAGCAATTAAATCTTGCGGACTTGAAACCGCTTTATATTCAATAAATTTCTTGCCGAGATCAATTGCCGTCTCCTCCCCTACATGTTTTATGCCAAGCGCGAAAAGAAATTTATATAAACCGATTGTTTTGCTTTTTTGAATTGATGCAATAGTATTTTCGGCCGATTTTTCAGCAAATCTTTCAAGCGGTAATAAATCGCCATCTTTTAAATCAAACAAATCGGCGGCATCGGAAATTAAATTGTTGTCCAGAAGCGCGTCAATTATTTTTGGCCCGACCCCATCCATGTTAAATGCCGCCTTGGAAACAAAATGATAAAGCCGCTGGCGATTTACCAGTTCGCATTTTTCCGGATTTAAAACTTTGTGCGCGGATTCGCCGGCAATCCTTACAACTTTTTGCCCGCAAAATTCTTTGGGAAAATGAAACTCTTTTTCCCGGCCGGTTCTTAATTCTTTAAGAGTTTTTACGATATCGGGAATAACATCTCCGGCGCGTCCGACAATAACCGTATCGCCGATTTTTAATCCTAATCGCTCAATTTCGTCTTCATTATGAAGAGTGGCCCGGGATACTGTCGTGCCGCCGATTGAAACAGGTTTTAAAATCGCTACCGGTGTTAATACGCCCGTTCTGCCGACTTGAACAACAATGTCCTCAACAATTGTTTCGGCTTCTTTGGCGGCAAATTTATAGGCAATCCCCCCTCGCGGCGTTTTACCGGTAATGCCTAATCTTTTCATATATTCCTCTGAATTGATTGTGGCCACGGTGCCGTCAATTTCAAATGGCAATTTACTGCGATGCGTTGACCAGTATTTTTTAAATTCAAAAACTTCGGAAAGCGAATCAACTTTTTTATTATTGGGGTTAGTCCTAAACCCAAGCGCTTTCAAAATTAAATGTTCTTCTTCATGGGTTTTTTGCCCCATATCGGTAACCAAAACATATGCAAAAGAATCCAAATGGCGGGAAGCGGTAATTTTGGGGTTGAGCTGGCGAATGGAGCCGGCAGCCACATTTCTCGGATTGGCAAAAAGCGGAAGATTTTTTTTCTCTTGTTCTTTATTGAGGGCGTTAAAATCTTTTGTATTCAAAAACACTTCGCCACGGGCTTCAATAATTTTGGGCCATGTTTTTAAATTATCTGTTATATGTCGAAGCCCTGATTTTTTAAGATTTTCAATAACTTCTTCTTTCGGCAACAAGACAAGTGGGATAGCGCCAACGGTTTTTAAATTATTGGTTACATCCTCCCCTATAGTTCCATCGCCGCGAGTTGAACCGATTTTAAAAATTCCATTTTCATAAATCATACTGACGGCCAAGCCATCAAGTTTAAGCTCCGCATAAAAGTCTACTTTAGCGCCAGCAGGCAGTAATTTCATATTCCTTTCGTGCCAGTCCTCCATGTCTTCTTCCGAAAAAGCGTCATTAAGAGAAAGCATCCGCGTTGAATGGCGGACTTTAACAAATTTTTTAAGCGGTTCGCCGCCGACCCTTTGGGTCGGCGAATCGGGCGCAATCAATTCCGGACAGGCTTTTTCGATTTCTTTTAGTTCGTTATTTAAAGAATCATAAACCGCGTCCGAGACGCTCGGCTTATCCAAAACATGGTATTCGTAAGAATATTTATTAAGCAGCCCCCTTAGTTTTTCCGCCCGAGATTTTGATTCAGTTTTAGTTAAATCTTTTACCATAAATCTATTATAAATATATCAAATTTTCTCCCTTTTTACCATTAAAAATGCCCCTCCCTTCGGGAGAGGCATTGGTATAACCTTCTTTGCAGTCCAGCCCCGCTGCCTCACCACTTTTGCCCCAGAGTAGGTGACTCTCCGCCTCGCTTTCTCTTTCACCCAGCCAGGCGAGGTTGCCAGAACCCGTGAAGGGTACGCATTAAAAAAATTTATCGCTTAATGATAATCACCTCCTTTTCATCCCAGCCGCAGGGCACTTATGGCATCACTGCGGCCGCCTCTTCCTCATGTCGATCTTCTCAACAAGATAGCCGATACAGTACAGCACGGAAACGAATAGCGCTAGCGCTCCTATCCACACAAGCCCGTTGAGAAATTGGCCCGTAAGCGATGATAAAGCGATATCAACGCCGAGCGCCGTGGTCAAATCAGGCATAAAGTACCCAATCGCAGAAACAACCATTGACGCAAATACCAAACTGAAGGTAACTGCCGCGCCTAACACTATCTTTTTCATCTCAATTCCTCCTATTTTAGTGGATTTCGAATATGTAAAAGCAACTTATACTTATATATACAGTATATCACAAATAACAATGCCTGTCAATAGTTTGGGCAAAATATGGCTTATTTGAGCCAGATGGCGCGGTTGCGGTTGTGTTCTTCCAAGGTTTTAGAAAAAATGGTTGTGCCGTCTTTGGCGGAAAGATAATACCAATACGGGCTTGTTTCCGGATAAATTGCCGCTTTGATGGCGGAAATTCCCGGGTTGGAAATGGGGCCTTTTGGCAAGCCGCGGTAAAAATAAGTATTGTATCGTGAATCTATTTTTTTATCGGCATCGCCGATTTCGTTACGGCCTGTAATATAAACCAGTGTCGCGTCAACTTGCAAGGGCATCCCCGCTTTAAGCCGCTTCCACAATATGCCGGCAACGACCGGTCTGTCGGAATCTTTTGAAACTTCCTTCTCAACCAAAGAAGCCATGGTTAAAATTTCATAAGTGCTATGAGAAGAATTTTTAATGGCCATTTTCAAATCCGGCGTTAATTTATCACTAAGATTATTAACCATTTTACTAACTACATCAGATAAAACTGCATCTTTGAAAAAACGATAAGAATCGGGGAATAAATATCCTTCAAGAGAAGCGGATATTGGTTTATCGGATAAAATCTCTAAAAACTTATCCGCCAAAGGCGGACCAGCCTTTGGCCGGAAATTCACTAGCGCGTTCGGCTTGGCTAAATTAGCCCTAATCAATCTATCCTCAACTTGCTTTAAATTAAAACCTTCCGGAATAACAATTAAAACCTCATTGGTTCCCCCCAGGGCCAATATGTCTCCAATGTCACGAACAGACATATTCGGCGATAATTCGTATTCGCCGGGTTTCAAATTATATTGGTCTAAAGACAAAAAAACATAAAGACGGAAAAGAAAAGGACTTTTAATAAATCCGTTGTTTTTTAAATTTTCGGCAATTGTTTGGGCCGATTCCCCTTTTTCAACCTTAAAGATTCTTATTTCACCCGCGCTGTTCAGCGGGGTTCTTATTTTCCACCAAAAAATAAACAACGCGGTAAAAGCAACGACAAAAAATATTAAAATTGCATAAGCGATTTTTTTATTCATCCCGGTATATCAACTTGGCTAACGTAAAATAGCGAGCCAAAGTGAGTTTATTTAATTTGTAAATCTTATATAGAGCCATAATTTCTTATTTTGAAAGATAGCTATTTTACGCGCGAGCTATAGCCAAGTTGTATATCCGGGTCATCTTTTCCCGCCGCTTTTATTATTTTCATAAAACTTTGAAGTTCTAGGGACGCGCCGCCCACCAAGGCGCCGTCAATTCCTTTTTGAGCGATAAAATCAGCCGCATTTTCTTCTGAAACCGAACCGCCGTAAAGAACCGGCAAATCACTTGCCCATTCGGAACCGTATAGGCGGCTTATAATTTTTCTAATGAGAAGGGCGGCGGATAAAGCGTGGTCTGGCGTCCCCGTACCGAAGTTGCCCGACGTTGAGATAGCCCAAACCGGTTCATAAGCGATAATCAGGCGATTGATTTCCGAAACATCTACTCCCTCCAAGGCGCTTTCAATTTGTTGGGATAATATCTTGGAGATATCGTCATTTTGTTCTTTTTCGCCTATGGCTAAAATTGGAGTTAATCCGATTTTTAGAGCGGCTTTTAATTTCAAATTTATTATTTCCTCCGTCTCGCCCATAATATACCGCCTTTCCGAATGGCCGATAATCACATGACCGCAGCCGATATTTTTCAACATTGAACCCGATATTTCTCCGGTATAAGCGCCCCGTTCGGCCCAGCTGATGTTTTGAGCCGCCAGTTTTATTTCTTTCCCGCAATTTTTCTTTAATAAATCGAGATAAATGAATGGCGGAGCGATGAGCAATTCAATATTTTCCGGCAAGCGCTGAGCCAAAATTCCCTGCACGAAACGCAAGGCCTCATCGGCTGTTTGGGGATTCATTTTCCAGTTTGCGATAATAATTTTTTTTGTCATAATAAAAATAAATATTTAAAAATGCTTGCGCCGAATACGGTTATAGCGGTAACCATCACGCCGGCGGCTAAAACTCCCAAAACTATAGACCAAAACGCGCGTTTCAAGGAAAAGCCAAAGACAAAAGCAGCCACCGCCCCGGAATAAGCGCCGGTCAAAGGCAAGGGAATAGCAACAAAAATAAACAGCGCCAGGTCTTTCCAGCACACAAAATGTTCGGCATGTTTTGTCCTTGTTCTTTCAAAAAGCCAGTTAAAAAATCTATTGAACCAATAAAATTTACGGCTTAGAAATTCAGATACTTTTCCCAAGAAAAATAAAATCGGTAAAACCGGTAAAATGTTTCCCAGTACGCTTATCGCAAATGCCTTGTACGGACTAAAACCAAATTTTAAAATCGCCAATGGAATCGCGCCCCTAAGTTCGCTTAAAGGCAGGGCGGCAATAAAAAATGTGATTAATTCGTTAATCATTATTTTCTAAAAATTTCCGCCGCTTCTTCCGGATACACGGTGACAATATCCAGCCCGGTGCTTAATTCAAAGCCGCCGACGATATCAAACTTCGGCATAATTTCCATATGCCAGTGGTAATAGCCATGGCTAGAATTCTTAGCTACCGGCGCAGTGTGGATGAAAAAATTAAAAGCGGGGTCTTTCAGTTTTTTATAAATTTTCGAAAGCGCGACTTTCAGGGCGTCGGCAAGAGCGGATAATTCCGGCTCTTTGATTTTTTCAAAATGAGCGGAATGGTTTTTCGGTAAAATCGCCAATTCAAACTCTGCCCGCGAAGCAAACGGAGTAATAACAACCATATTGTCATTTTGATATACTACTCTCTTTTTTTCTTTTAATTCTTTATTAAGCATTTCGCAATGCGTGCATTTATTATGTTCTTGAAAATAACGCTGCGAAGCATTAATACTGCGGTTGATATAGGGCGGCAATATCGGCAAGGCTAAAATCTGCGAATGAGGATGAGCCATGGTAGAGCCCGCCTCTTTCCCGTGATTATGAAAAATCGATATATATTCTATATTTCTTTTTTGAGCTAAACTTTTGTAACGCTCCTGAAAAGCCGATAAAACCATTTTTATTTCTTCTTTGGTAAAATCGGCTAAATGGCGTTCATGGTCCCTGTAAATTACAACTTCATGGGAACCTAATTCCGGTCCGATTGCCGGATGTTTATTCGGGATTATCTGCAAAAACCAGTCATTCTTGTTTTTATCTTGATAAACCAGTACCGGCGGTTTGTTTCCTGATTTGGCGGGATTTTCAAAAGGACATTTGCTTTTGGCAAGCTCCATTTTTGCCCTGCCTTTAAAATTATGTCCCGCGCCGCGAAGCGGCGCGAACAAAACCCAATCGCCGGAAATAGGGTCTTGGCGGAATTCCGAGTCAGTTACTTTTTCGTTTTTCATAATTTATATTCGCCCGTCCACAATCGCCACCTTATTTTTAACAGGTCTTTTAATACCTGGAAATAACTGGAAAGATGAACTTTTGAATCTCCGGAATTATTCCAAATAACCGGCAATTCTTTTATTTTATATTTAAACTTTTTGGCCAAAACCAGAACTTCAATATCAAAAGCGAAGCGGTCAATTTTAGTTATGGAAAAAATATTTTTAGCCGCTTCGGCGGTAAAAAGCTTAAACGCTCTTTGAGAATCATGAATATCCCACAGTCCGGCGACAATCCTGATAAGATATTTTGAATATTTTCCCAAAAACCGGCGGTACCATTGAGCGTTCTCGTTTATTGTCGCTCCGGGCAGTTCAATCGAGCCAATAACAATGTCCCAGCCTTCATTGGAGTATGGCCAAAAGTTTTCGATTTGCTCCATTGAAATCGCGTTATCGGCATCCACAAAAATTCGATAATCGCCTGTAGCCGCCAGCATCCCCTGCCTGACAACATAGCCTTTGCCGTGATTTTGAGTATTGGCAATTAAACTGAACTCCGGCTTGTTGCTGATAAATTCGGAAACCATCTCAACAGTTTTATCGGAACTCCCGTCGGAAACCACAATCGCCTCCCAAGAATAGCCTTGGCGCGAAAGATAATTATAGATGGCCTCAATAGTGCCTTTTATTTTATTTGCTTCGTTATAAGTGGGAATAATAACCGACAGATGTTTAGACATTATATGGATTTTATCAGATTTTTAAGACGAAATCCACTATTTTCTGTCCAAATAACTTTGCAATAAAATTGCGGCTGCGGCCGAATGTATGTTTTTGGCTCCGCTTTTATCCGCAGCTTTGGTAGTTAAAATTTCGTTTTCAAATTCAATCGGCAAATCAACTTCTTTGATTAACTTTCCGGCCCAATTTTCAACTTCCACTGTTTGCGCCGTCGGCTTCATATTTTTATTCAGCGGCAAACCGATGATAATTTTATAAATATCTTCCCTCTTTATAAGCTCATTCAAGCGGATAAAAAGCTTGAAATTATTTTCAAATGTTTCGCAAGGAAAAGCCATTTTGCCTCCATCGTCGGACATGGCTATCCCAATCCATTTTAATCCGTAGTCAATCCCCAATATTTTCATAGGATTATTTTAACACAATTAGGCATAGATTTCAATTAAAAATAGCTACTTTGTCAATATAGTACAACCGTCGTCGGTGACGGCGATGGTGTGCTCAAAGTGAGCTGTGAAAGAGCCGTCAGTGGTTTCAAAGCCGAAACCATCTTTTAATTCGCGGACTTCGCCGCCGCCAAGCGCCGCCATAGGTTCAATAGCCAACACCATTCCGGATTGTAAAATTATCCCTTCCCCCTTTTTGCCAAAATTACAGATGTTCGGTTCTTCATGAACCGCGTAACCGACGCCATGCCCGACTAAATCTTTAATAACGGATAACCCCTCTTTTTCAAAACAATTTTCTATGGCAAAACCGATGTCGCCCATATGATTCCCCGGTTTCACTTTATTAATGGCCAATTCCAAGGCGCATTTTGTGGCGTTAATCAATTTGTTTTTTTCATCTGTCATTTTTCCAATACCGATTGTGAGCGCGGCATCGGTAAAAAGATTTTTATATTTGACGCCTATATCTATTTTCAAAATGTCGCCCTCCTTCAAAATGATTTTTTCGGATGGTAAACCATGAACCACGACATTATTCAGCGACGCGCAAATAGCGGCCGGGTAGGGTTTGTCAGAAAAGCTTGGCTGATACCCTTCAAAAGCCGGTTCCGCGCCTCGGGCCAAAATCATTTCTTTCGCTTTTATATTTAAAAATTCCGTACTGACGCCGACTCTGGCTAATTCCGAAATTTCTTTCAAAACTTCCGCTAGAATTCTTCCGCCTTCTTTTAGAATTTCTATTTCTTTTTTTGTTTTTATAGTTATCATAACTTTGAGTTTGTTATGCGTGCTATAGCATTTATAACAAACTCGCAATAATTTTTAATATATCTTTATGGATTTTTGCTATCGGCTGTTCTCCGTTGATATTAAAAATTATTTTTTTTGTTCTTAAATACTTGATTACCGGCAAAGTTTCGCGGTTAAAAACCGCCAGCCGCTTTTTTATTATCTTGCGAGTATCAAGTTCGGGGAAATCTTTTCTTTGGCGTTTCAAATTTCTTATGTAAACTTCTTTCGGGCTTATCGCAATATGAAAAAAATAGGCGCCTTTTCCATATAACTTTTTAAGAAGCGGTAATTCGTCTTTTAATTCCACCATGGTCCTAGGCGAACCGCTCATAATAATTCCCTTTCCACGACTGGCTAGCGATTTTATTCTTGCCATTACCAGAGCCGATACGAATCCAGAAGAAACCAAAAAACCGCTTTCTTGCAAACGATGCTCCTTTTCAACTTTGGCGCTTTTACCTTTTAAAGCCGTCTTAATGAGTTTGCTTGAAATTATATGAGTTAGACTGAATTTTTTAGCTAAAAGCTCCGCTTGAGTGTCTTTGCCGGAACCGGGCCGGCCCAAAAGAATTATGGCTGCCTTAAAAGCCTTCATATTCGCGCATTACAAGCTGAGCCCTAACCTGCTTCATGCTTTCCAAAACAACCGATACCACGATTAAAAGGGCGGTGCCGCCTATCGTCATTGTCGTTAATCCTGTAAATTGCTGGACTATAATAGGCAAAACGGCTATCACCCCCAAAAATATGGCGCCTATTAAAACTACTCTGTTTAAAATGTGTTTTATAAATTCAGCGGTAGAAACACCGGGCCTGATTCCGGGAATAAATCCGCCTTGCTTTTGCAAATTTTGTGAAATTTGGTCGGGGTCAAAAGTTACCGCCGTATAAAAATAAGTAAACATAATTACCAATAGAAAATAAAGCGAGCCATAAGCAAATTGATTTCTTAAGAATCCCGCCAAAGCGCTCGCGATACCGGCAAGCCATGCAATATTGACACTGCTTAAAATTTGCGCCAAAAGCTGGGGAAAAAGCAAAATAGAAAGGGCAAAAATAATAGGAATAACACCGGCCTGGTTTACCCTCAATGGCAAATGGGCCATTGAACCGCCGAATACCCGATTTCCTCTTATTCTTTTGGCATAGGCCACCGGTATGGCTCTTTGCCCCTCGGTGACAACAACGACGCCGGCAATAACAATTAGCGCGGTTACTAAAAATACTAAATATGTCGGAATTTGAGAAGGGTCAAAAGTAATCAGCGTTTGTTTCAAATCGACGGGCAAACCGGCAATAATACCGGCGAAAATTAAAAGCGAGATGCCATTACCAACATTTTTTTCAGTTATTAATTCGCCAAGCCACATTAAAAATAACGAACCCGCGACTACAGTGAAAATTGACGACAGAAAAATTAAACTGTTTTGAGCGACAATAATTTGCTGATTTTTTAACAAGACCAGCAGTCCGTATCCCGACATGATGGCCATGGGCACGGTAAGATATCTGGTATATTGATTGAATTTCTGGCGGCCGATTTCACCTTCTTCGTTATACAACTCTTTTAAAGCCGGAATTAACATTGTCAAAAGCTGCATAATAATTGAAGCGGTGATATAAGGGCCGACACCAAGCATTACGATAGAAAGGTTCGACAAGGCGCCTCCGGAGAAAATATTCAATAGTCCGAAAAGCTGATTTCCTTCAAAAAATGATTTCAAACGGAGAACGTCAACACCGGGCACGGGAATAGTTGCCATCAAACGAAAAACCACCAAGAGCGCCAGAACGAAAAGTATTCTGTTTCTTAAATCTTTGATTGTGAATATTTGGATTATTTTTTCTAACATAGCGCCTTATTTTATGGTTCCTCCCGCCTTCTCAATTTTAACACGCGCCGATTTTGACAGTAAGACATTATGAAAAGCCAGCTTTTTGGAAATTGCGCCTTCGCCCAAGATTTTTATTTTTGATATAGCGCTTTCTTTACCGGTAATTAATTTCTTTTTTAACAATGTCGCGGGGCTGACTATCTCTCCATTCTTGAAATTTTTCTCCAAGTCCTTCAAATTAAAAACCACCGCCTTTTTAACCAAACTCTTAAAGGAATGCTTGGCTCTTCCGCGTTGCTTTGGGAATTTAACTATTAAATCGCGGATTGCCGGACGGATTTTGGCACCAGCCCGGGATTTTTGCCCCTTGGAGCCGCGTCCTGAATAACCGCCTCTTTTCCCTCCGCGGGCAACGCGTTTCTTTTTCTTTGATTTATGGCTTGGTTTTATATTATGCAGTTGCATGTTTAAGTTTTTTTAGCGCCACTATAGTCGCGCGCGCGTTATTTAATTTATTGGTTGTCGTTCCTAAAATTTTTGAGGTTATATTGATAATTCCGGCTAGGCCTACAACTGTTCTGACCGGACCGCCGGCAACGATTCCTCTTCCCTCACCGGCCGGTTTGAGTAAAACAACGGCGCTGGAGAATTTTCCGATGACATCGTGCGGAATTGTGTTATTTTTTATCGGAACCGAAATCAAATTTTTTCTAGCGTTTCGAGTAGCTTTTTCTATCGCTTCCGAAGTATCCGCCCCCTTATCAATACCTACACCAACCCGTCCTTTATGGTCGCCAATAACAACCGTAGCCCTGAAGCGAAATCTTTTTCCGCCGGCAACAACACGCGTTACTCTTCGAATATCCAAAACCTTCTGGTCAAAATCAGATTTTTCTCTTTTCGGTCCTCCTCTTCTTCCGCCAAAGGCGCCTGCCCGTCGGTCAGGCGGGGATCCGCCTCTGGCGGAAAATTTATTTGTTCCTTTATTATCCATATTAAAAAATTAATCCCCCTTCTCTCGCGCCTTTTGCTAATTCTAAAATTTTTCCGTGAAATTTATAACCGCCTCGGTCAAACACTACTTTTTTTATTTTTTTGTCCGTAGCTTTTTTCGCCAAAGATTCTCCAAGATTGTAAGCCGATTTAACCCCTTTGTCCAAAACAAAAGACGCAACAAGCGTTTTGCCATTTTCATCATCGATAAGCTGGGCGTAAATATATTTATTCGACTTAAAAACCGAAAGCCGCGGTCTTTCCGAGGTTCCAAAAATTTTCGCCCTTATCCGCTTGTGTCTCGCTATTCTTTTTGTATTTTTATTTCTTGTAGCCATTGAATTAAAATTAAGAGGTAGAGCCGGCGACTTTCTTGCCCGCTTTACGTCGGATGACTTCGCCTGCGTAATGTATTCCCTTGCCTTTATATGGTTCCGGCTTTTTCAACGCCCTGATATTCGCGGCGGTTTGGCCGACCACTTCCAATGAAATACCGCTGACTGTAATGGTATTTTTTTCAACGCCGATTTTTATGCCCTCCGGAGTCTTAAAAATAACCGGATGAGAAAATCCCAAACTTAAAACCAAGTCATTGCCCTGAAGTTGCGCTTTGAATCCCACTCCCTCAACTTCAAGTTTTTTCTCAAAACCCTTCTCCACGCCGCTCACCATATTGGCTATAATCGCCCGCGTTGTTCCCCAAAGAGCGGGAACTTTTTTTGATTTACCGATGGGTAAAATTAAAAGTTGTTTTTCATCGAGCTTTACTTCTATTTCTCTGGGAACTTTAAAAGACAGCTCGCCTTTTGGACCAGTAATTTTAACGAATGGAGCATCGATGGCTATAGTTACGCCTTGTGGAATTTCTATTGGTTTTTTGCCGATTTTAGACATATTTTTTTTTGGAAGGATTACCAGATTTCAAATAATATTTCTCCGCCTAAGCGGGCTCTGCGCGCTTCTTTGCTAGTCATCAATCCTTTTGGAGTTGAAACAATGGAAATACCATGGCCATTTTTAACCTGTTTTAATTCGAGAGCCTTGGCATAAATGCGCTGACCGGGTTTGCTTACCCTTTTAATTTCTTGAATGGCCGCCGGACTTTTCAAGCTTATCTCCAAAACTTTGTCATTACCCTTGCCCGATTTTTTATAATCATCTATATATTTTTCGCGCTTTAATATTTTGGCGATTTCAAATTTTATTTTTGACAAAGAAACTCCGACCGTTTCGTGTCCGGCTGATTGCGCGTTTCTTATTCTTGTTAACATGTCTGATATTGGGTCTACCATGATGATTTTTTTATTCCCGGGATTTCTCCCCTTCTTGCCGACTCTCTGAAACAAATCCGGCAAAGGCCAAAATCTCTCATATATCCGCGCCGCCGTCCGCACCGGAAACATCGTCTTATGACGCGGGTTACAAACTTGGGTTTTTTTAACGCTCTCGCGATTTGTGATTTTTTTGGCATTTTATTTTATGGGAAAACCCAGAGTCTTATATAGGGCCAGCGCCTCTTCTTTATTTTTAGCCTTTACTGCAATTGTTATTTCGAAACCAAAAATATTGCGGACTTCTTCCCCTTTTATTTCAGGAAAAACAATATGTTCTTTCACTCCTATTGTCAAGTTGCCGTTTTTATCGATTGACTTAGCGTCGATGCCCCTAAAATCACGGGTCCTGGGAAGCGCTACATTTACCAAGCGATTTACAAAGTCGCGCATTTTCTGCCCTCTTAAAGTTACTACGGCGCCAATGATATCTCTTTCCCTGATTTTGAAATTGGCTATGGATTTTTTTGCCATAGTGGTTTTTGGTTTTTGGCCCGTAATTAATGCCAAGTCGCGCAATGCAACTTCCAAAAACTTTTCATCTTTAAGCGCTCTGCCGAGGCCAATATTAACAACAACCTTTTCAATTTTAGGCGACGCCATTACGTTTGTAATTTTTTTATTACTTTTCATAATTTTTACATTTCCAAGCCGCATTTTTTACAAACTCTAATTTTCGAACCATCCGGCAAGATTTGCCGGCCGATTCGCGCCGGCTTGCCGCAGTTTTTGCAAACAAGCATTGCGGTTGACGCGGAAATTGGCCGCGATACTCTGATTTTTTCTCCTTTTTTCCCGCCCGATTTCGGTTTTTGATGCTTATTTTTCAAATTAATATTCTCAACGATTATTTTATCGTCTTTTACTTTTATAACCTTCCCTTGCTTGCCCTTGTCTTTTCCGCTAAGCACTATTATATTGTCTCCCTTTTTTATTTCGGTCATATATATTAAAGCACTTCCGTTGCCAAAGAAATTAATTTTGTAAATCCCCTGTCTCTGAGCTCTCTGGCGACTGGGCCGAAAATACGGCTGCCCTTTGGCTCAAGGCCATCAACAATAATCGCGGCATTATCATCAAAACGAATATAGCTGCCGTCTTTTCGGCGATACGCCTTTTTTTGACGGATTATAACCGCTCTGACAATTTCTTTTTTCTTTACCGCCTTTCTCGGCTCCGCTTCCTGCACCGAAGCAACTACAATATCGCCAAGCTGCGCGTATCGCCGCCTGGTGCCGCCAAGAATCTTGAAAACTCTGATTGTTTTGGCTCCGGTATTATCCGCCACTTTTAATATTGTTCTCGGTTGAATCATAATATTTTTTCAATAATAGTGAAGTGCTTGTCTTTTGACATAGGCCTCACTTCCTTAATAACTACTTTATCGCCGACATGAAACTCACCCTTCTCATCATGAGCTTTGTATTTTTTGCTTGTCGTATAAAAGCGCTCATAGCGGGGATGTTTTTTATACTGTTTAACTTCAACCACCGCGGTTTTCGTCATTTTATCGGAAACAACCACGCCTTTTAATATTTTGGAATTTTTGGAAATATTCATATTATTTGGTTATAAATTTCGTTTTGACCGGCAATTTATAGGAAGCGCGCCTCATAGCCTCTTCCGCCACTTCTTTGGAAATACCGTCCATTTCAAAAAGAATCCTGCCCGGCTTTATCGGAACAACATAGTGGTCAACGGAGCCTTTACCGCCGCCCATCGGAGTTTCGGCGCCTTTTTTGGTAACGGGCTTATCGGGAAAAATTCTAATCCAAATTTTTCCGCCGCGTGCCACGTAGCGCGTCATCGCCCTTCTGGCCGCTTCAATTTGCCTGCCGGTAATCCAATCGCGCCCTTGAGATTTCAGTCCATAACTGCCAAAAGCCAACTTGGTACCGCGCGTCTCGGTACCCTTAAAGCGTCTTCGTCCCTTGTGCCATTTTCTATGTTTTACTTTTTTAGGTATAAGCATATGTCTTATAGGACCTATAGGTCGTATAGGTCTTATTTGCTGTCAAAAACTTCGCCTTTGTAAATCCAGACCTTTATTCCGATTTTTCCATAAACCGTTAAAGCCTCTTCTTGGGCGTAATTGATATTGGCGCGGAGAGTTTGTAATGGCACCTTGCCTTTACTTAGCCGCTCCCGCCTGGCCATTTCGCTTCCATTAAGCCGGCCGGCTAAATTAATTTTAGCGCCCAAAATACCCTTCTGCGCCATTATTCTTTCCAGGGCGCCCTTCATCGCCCTCTTAAAAGGCATTCTTTTTTCAAGTTCGGCGGCAATATTTTGAGCAACGATTTTAGCCTCGCTTTCGGGTTTTTTAATTTCAATAACGGAAAGTTTTAATTCCCACTTGCCGGTTCCGTATTTGTTTTTCAAACGCAGTTTTTTGACTATTTCTTCCAATTTCTTTTTCAACTCGGTAAGGCCGGTCCCGCCGCGCCCTATTATGAGACCCGGCTTAGCGGTATTGATTATAACCGAAAGATTGTCTCCGGAGCGCTCTATTTCAACCTCACCAAGTCCGGCCCGATTATATTGTTTGGTTAAAAAATCACGAAGACGCATATCTTCTTCCAAAAAGAAACGGAAAAATTTCCGGTTAAGCCAGCGCGACTTCCAATTATCAATTATTCCTATTCTAAAATTTGTTGGATGAATTTTATGTCCCATAAATTTATATTTTGTGATATTTAAATGTTTTGATGTTTAAATATTTAAATATCATTTTTTAGCCGATTGCCTTTCTTCTGAAAACTTTCCTGGCGATTCCCTCCAGCCTTCTTTTCGGTTTTATCTCCTTAGGAGCGACAAAATCAGTCTTTTCTTTTTTCTCTTTCATATCTTCTTTTACAGATTCAACTTTAGCAGTTTTCTTTTTCTTTTTAACTCCGCCGATTTTTTCTTCCAAAACCAAAGTGATATGGCTGGTTTTTTTATGAATTGCTCCGGCGCGCCCGAAAGCCCGAGGCATAAATCGCTTCAACATCGGCCCTTCATCAATAAAAATATTAAAAATATGCAAATCTTCGGGAGATAAATTAAAATTGTTAACGGCGGAAGCTATGCCCGATTTTAATAATTTCAAAATAGGCAAAGCCGCTCTCTTGCTCTGAAATTTCAACAACGCTTCCGCTTCTTGAACGGACATCTTTTTTATCAAAGCGGCAACTTGTCTGGTTTTTCTCGGGGCAATTCTTAAATTGTTTAAGTGAAACTTGTATTGCATAATTAAGGTTTAACAACTTCCACGGCTTTTTGTTCAATTTCCCGCTGTATTTTACCGCCGTGTCTTACAAATTTTCTTGTCGCGGAAAATTCACCCAGACAATGGCCGACCATTTCTTCAACAATGACAACCGGTATGTGAATTTTTCCATTATGAACGCCAAAAACAAATCCCACCATTTCAGGACAAATCATACAATCGCGCGCCCATGTTTTAATAACCGTTTTATCGCCGGATTTCAGTTTGCTTATTTTCTTGAGTACTTTTGGGTCTACCCAAGGACCTTTTTTAACGCTTCTGGACATTTTATTTATTTTTCTTTCGTCTTCTTACGATAAACATACTGGACAGTTTCTTTTTATTTCTGGTCTTGCGTCCGCCGGTAATTTGTCCCCATTTGGTTTTTGGCCGGCGAGTGCCTCTTTGGGAACGACCTTCTCCACCGCCATATTTATGGTCTCTCGGATTCATCACCGAAGCCCTGACGGTCGGCCGTATGCCAAGCCAGCGCGAACGGCCCGCTTTTCCGATTGTGATTGTATTCCACTCGGCATTTGAAAGCGCTCCGATGGAAGCATGCCCGCTATCCATTACTCTTCTTATTTCCGAAGAAGGCAAAAGGAGGTGCGTGTAACCGTTTTCCTGCGCCATTACCTGAACCGAATTCCCCGCCGCTCTCGCCAATTGTCCGCCTTTCCCAGGAAAAATTTCGACATTATGAACGAATGTTCCAACGGGAATATTTTTAAGAGCCATACGATTGCCGACCTGAAGCGGCGCGTTTTCGGAAACAAGAACCGAATCGCCTACTTTAATATCACGCGGCGCCAAAATATATCTTTTTTCGCCGTCTTTGTAAATTACCAAAGCTATAAAAGCGGTGCGGTTCGGGTCGTATTCGATTGAAGCCACCCGACCGGGAACATTATACTTATCTTGTTTAAAATCAACAAGGCGGTAAAGTTTTTTGTGACCGCCGCCCTGATGACGGGTGGTCATTCGCCCGCGATTGTTTCTCGCCGAAGTATTTTTTCTTCCTTTGGTCAAACTTTTTTCCGGTTCGGACTTTGTCAAAATAGAAAAATCAACGCTAGTCATCCCGCGCCTTCCTGGTGATGTTGGTTTGTAAATTTTAATCGCCATGGTGAAATATTTAAAAATTTAAAAATTTAAACATTATTTAGTTTCTTTAGCCATTTCTATAGTTTGCCCGGGAGCCAAAGTTACAATGGCTTTTTTAAATCCCGATTTGAACCCTGACGTTTTACCGACTCGCCTTATTTTTCTGGAAGTATTGATAATATTCACGCTCAAAACCTTAACTTTGTAAGTTTTTTTGATTTCATTCGCCACCATAATTTTATTGGCGGCAGAATCAACTTTAAAAACATACTGATTTAATTTTTGCGCCGCCAAAGCTTTTTCGGCGGCGTGTAATTTAATTAGCAGCGCCATATTTTTTATTTAAAAAATCAACTCCATCTTTGGTGAGAATCAAAAATTTGTATTTTAATACATCCAGAATATTTAAATTTTCCATGCCGATAATTTTCAAATCGGCTAAATTGCGGCCGGCTTTTTTTATGTCTTCGCTTTTGCCATTCGTAATAAAAATCCCATTTTTTATTTGAGGAAAATTGGCCATAATTTTTGCCATTTCTTTGGTTTTGGGAACTGAAAGTTTCAATTCATCCAAAATCAAAAGCTCGTTATCCTTAACTTTTCCCGAAATTGCGGTAAGAAAAGCTTTTTTGGCCATTTTTTTATTTATACCCAACTTAAAATTTCTTTCGCTGGTCGGCCCGAAAGTGATGCCGCCGCCTCGCCAGAGCGGCGAGCGTATGGAACCGTGGCGCGCCCGGCCTGTGCCTTTTTGCCGCCATGGCTTTTTGCCGCCGCCGGATACTTCGCCCCTCATTTTGGTTGATGCCAAGACCTGTCTCATGTTTCCCGAAATTGCCGTCACCGCGCGATGAACCAAGTCGGAATTCCAGGGCAAACCAAAAACAGCCTTATTTAGGCTTAAGTCTGACACTTCTTTACCTTCTTGATTATAAACCCGAATATTCAAGTTCTCTTGAACATTCGGGCGCTCTTTCTTTATTGACATTTTCTCAAAATTATGACACCATACTATTACAAAATTGGCTTCTTTGTCAAATAAATACGGGAGGTAACCCAGATGAAAAAAACAGTTCTTTTTATTTTGGTCTGGCTGACAGGATGCGCGCTTTACATACCTGCGCCACGAACACCAATGCCGCCGGATAGATTGGAATTAAGATTGAACACTTACGGTTCCGGCTGGCTCTGGCCTTTTGTACCGTATCCCGGTATAGGCTGGGGACAATATTATAATTATCCGTACTACACATATCCGCATTACCCAACTCCGTCATATCAGTATCGGTGGGTGCCTGGACATTATCACCACGAACATCGCAAATAGCCGTCATTATTTACCCCCGCCAAGGCGGGGGTTTTATTTTTTAAAATTACCCTTTGAGCATAACAAGCGTTCCCCTTCTTCCGGGAATCGCTCCCTTGACGGCGATAATATTATTCTCGCCGTCAACTTCTATTATTTCCAAATTCTTAATAGTTTTTTTGTCGCTGCCCATTCTTCCGGCCATTTTCATTCCTTTGATGGTGAATTGCGGCCATGAGGCGCCGATTGAACCCGGGGCGCGAAGCTTGTCTTTTTGACCGTGGCTTTTTGGCCCGCCGCCAAATTTATGTCTTTTAACAACGCCTTGAAACCCCTTGCCCTTGGAAATGGCAATCGCCGTTATTTTGTCACCGGCGGAAAAATCAGAAATCTTAACTTCATCCCCCAATTTCCAGCCAGAGGCTGGTCCGCCTATGGCGGACAATTCGGTATCATTAATTCTAAATTCTCTCATCCATCGTAAATTTTTACCTTTAAGATGGCCCCTTTGGGGCTTTTTTATATTTTTTTCTTTTCTGGCGCCAAACCCAATCTGAACGGCGGAATAACCGTCTTTTTCTTTTGTTCTAACTTGGGTAACAAAATTCGGCCCGCTTTCTATTAAAGTTACCGGAGTGACTTTGTCACCTTTAAAGACCTGGGTCATTCCTAATTTTTTCCCAAGTAAAAATTTCACATGTTTATTTCTATATCGACGCCGGCCGGCAAATTAAGATTCATTAAAGCGTCGATGGTTTTTGACGTTGGACTAAAGATGTCTATTAAACGTTTGTGAACTCGCATTTCATATTGGTCGCGGCTGTTTTTGTGAACGAAAGTGGAAGAATTAACCGTGTATTTTCTTGTTTCGGTCGGCAAAGGAATCGGGCCGACGACTTCGGCGCCTTGCCTCTGCGCGGTTTCCACAATCTGACGAGCCGAAGAATCAATGATTTTATTATCATATGCTCGAATTCTAATCCTGATTCTTTGTTTTACTTCTTCTTTTTTCTTAACCATACTTATATTAAAGAGCGAGTTTTTGGCGTTTATTTGGAGATTTTAGTTACAACTCCCGCCCCGACCGTTTTGCCGCCTTCCCTGATAGCGAACCTTTGCTGTTCCTCCAAAGCCACCGGCGCAATCAGTTTGACGTTAAATTTAACCGTGTCGCCCGGCATAACCATTTCCACTCCCGGAGCCAAGGTCACTTCGCCGGTAACATCGGTGGTTCGGATATAAAATTGCGGTTTGTAGTTGGTGAAGAATGGAGTGTGGCGGCCGCCTTCTTCTTTTGTAAGAATGTAAACTTCAGACTCAAATTCGGAATGCGGAGTAACCGAACCGGGCTTTGCCAATACCTGGCCGCGCTCGACTTCTTCTTTCTTAAGGCCTCGCAAAAGAATTCCGGCATTATCGCCGGCGCGAGCTTCATCAAGCGATTTATTGAACATTTCAACACCTGTAATAATTGTTTTTTGAGTTGGTTTCAAACCGATAACCTCAACTTCTTCGTTAAGCTTAGCCACGCCTCTTTCAACACGGCCGGTAACCACCGTACCGCGGCCTTCAATCGAAAAAATATCTTCAATCGGCATCAAGAACGGCATGTCGGTTTGACGAACCGGGTCTGGAATATAATCGTCAAGAGCTTTAACAAGTTCCAAAATCGGCTTGGCAGTCTCATCATCCGGAGATTTGGATTCGAGAGCTTTTAAAGCTGAACCGCGAATAACCGGAGTTTTGTCGCCTTCATAATGATACTTAGTCAAAAGCTCGCGAATTTCGGCTTCAACCAAGTCAATCATTTCCGGGTCGGAAACCTGGTCAACTTTATTTAGAAAAACAACAATCTTAGGAACGCCAACCTGATAAGCCAAAAGAATGTGCTCTCGGGTTTGAGGCATCGGACCGTCGGTCGCGGCAACAACTAAAATCGCGCCATCCATCTGGGCCGCGCCGGTAATCATGTTTTTGATGTAATCGGCGTGTCCCGGAGCGTCTATGTGCGCGTAGTGCCGTTTTTCTGATTCATATTCCGAGTGATGCAATTGAATCGTAATACCACGGGCCTTTTCTTCCGGCGCCTTGTCGATATCGTCAACCGATTCTTCTTTTCTCGCCAATCCCTTCATATGAAGGACATGGGTGATAGCCGCTGTTAAAGTTGTCTTGCCATGGTCAACGTGGCCGATAGTACCGACATTAACGTGAGGCTTTGTTCTTTCAAACTTTTCTGCCATATTTTTATAAAACTTAAATTATTTTTAATAATTAAAAACTTCGGCTTGTTAGCTTTGTTAATTTAACACATCCTCCAGATTTTAGTCAATACTCGTCATTTCGTCTATTCCCAAATCCTCAAGAGTGACGTCGTCAACGGCTTGGATGTCGGCAAGGTCGGCTGACACTCCGGCATAATCCATTTCTTGAGCCATGGTCTCGCCTATTGGATTTGCGGGTAGTATTTTTTCAGTTTCTAACCCCCCTTTATTTCCCCCCTTATCAGGGGGGAATTCTGATAGCTTTTCGAACTCATCTATAGTCAAAACAACGCCGATGGGCTCGCCATTTTCAATAAGAAGGCATTTACCTCCGTCATTTAGAAATTTTTTAATTGTTTTAAATGTATCCATGTTGCAATCAATTTTAAATTATAAATTTTAAGTTTTAAATTAAATTAAAATTTAGAAATTAAAATTTAAAATTACGAAGTTTACTTCTTTCCTTCCATAATCTGGATGGCTACATTCTCCGACACTTCGGCGTAATGGTCAAATTCCATCGTGTAGTTGGCGCGGCCCTGGCTCATTGAACGCAGTTTTGTCGCGTAACCGAACATTTCCGAAAGCGGCACCGTGGCGTCAATAACTTTAAGCATCGCCCGTTCCGACATTTGTTCTATTTTACCGCGTTTGGAATTCAGGTCGCCGGTAATATCGCCGAAAAACTGTTCGGGCACGACCACTTCAACTTTCATAACCGGTTCAAGCAATATCACACTGGCGCGCCGCACGGCTTCCTGCAAAGCCATTGAAGCGGCGATTTTGAAAGCGGCTTCCGAAGAGTCGACATCATGGAACGAACCGTCGTAAAGCGCGACTTTCATGTCAACGAGAGGAAACCCGGCCTTAACACCCTTTTCCATGGCTTCAATTATACCTTTTTCAACCGCCGGAATAAATTCATGAGGAATAGCGCCGCCCTTGATTTCATTTAGAAACTCAAAACCGCTAGCCAGTTCCCCCGGCTCAACCCGCAACCAAACATGACCGTACTGGCCGCGTCCGCCGGACTGTCGGATGTATTTGCCTTCGGCTTCGGCGATTTTTTTAATTGTTTCTTTATATGCCACCTGCGGCCGGCCAACATTGGCTCCGACATTAAATTCCCTTCTCATTCTATCAACGATAATATCAAGATGAAGTTCGCCCATTCCGGAAATAATCGTTTCACCGGTTTCTTGGTCGGTTTTAATTCTGAAAGTCGGGTCTTCGTCGGACAATCGCTTGAGAGCCATACCCATTCTTTCCTGGTCAGCTTTGGTTTTTGGTTCAATTTTCTGGGCGATAACCGGTTCCGGAAAAACAATCTGTTCCAAAATTATCGGTTGTTCTTCATCGGAGAGAGTGTCGCCGGTGGTAGTATTTTTCAAGCCGACCGCCGCGCCAATTTCCCCCGCCCTGATTTCTTCAATCTCTTCCCTTTCATTGGCGTGCATCAATAAAATTCTGCCGACGCGCTCTTTGGAATCTTTGGTTGAATTCAAAACATATGAACCCTTGGAAAGCTTACCGGAATAAACGCGAAAATAAGTAAGGGAACCGACATAGGGGTCGGTTGCGATTTTAAAAGCCAGCGCGGCGAATGGTTCGTTTTCATCCGGATGGCGGGCGATTTCTTCGCCGGTTCCCGGCGCTATTCCCATTGTCGGCGGCATTTCCAGAGGATTCGGTAAATAATCGACAACACCATCAAGCATCAATTGAACGCCTTTGTTTTTTAAAGCCGAACCGCAAAAAACCGGCACCAATTTGCCCGATATTACGGCTTTTCTCATGGCCATTTTTATTTCGCTTTTTGAAATCTCGCTTCCTTCCAAATATTTTTCCATCAGCCTATCGTCTGTTTCGACAACCTTTTCAATCAAATATTTTTTGGAATTCGCGGCCTCCTCTTTCAAATTTTCCGGAATTTCGGAAAGCTCCACTTTTTCTCCATGTTCACCCAAAAATTTAACAAGTTTTTCTTCAATCAAATCAACAACCCCCTCAAATTTGTCTTCGAGCCCGCTCGGAAAATTCATCGGAACGGCGTTTAAAGTTAAACGCTCGCGGATTGACGCTAAACTTTTTTCAAAAGACGCGCCCATCCGGTCAAGTTTATTTATAAAACAAATTCTCGGAACGTTGTATTTGTCGGCTTGGCGCCAAACGGTTTCCGACTGCGGCTCAACTCCGGCCACGCCGTCGAAAACAACAACCGCTCCGTCCAAAACCCGGAGCGACCGCTGGACTTCAACCGTAAAATCGATATGCCCCGGCGTGTCTATAATATTGATGCGGCATTCGCCTTCGCCTTTTTTTTCGCTTATGTATGTCGGTGTCCAAAAAGTGGTTGTGGCGGCGGCGGTGATGGTAATGCCGCGCTCCCTTTCCTGCTCCATCCAGTCCATAATAGCCGCGCCTTCGTGGACTTCTCCGATTTTGTGAGAAATACCCGTATAAAACAAAACGCGCTCGGAAACGGTTGTTTTTCCGGCGTCAATATGGGCAATAATACCGATATTGCGAACTCTTTCAATTGGATAATGTTTCTTTTCTGCCATTTTATTTACCAGCTAAAATGCGCGAACGCCCTGTTGGCTTCCGCCATACGGTGAGTGTCCATTTTTTTCTTAATGGCCGAGCCTTCATTGTTAGCCGCCAGCATAAATTCTTCGGCCAATTTTTCCGCCATCGGTTTTCCTTTTTTTGCCTGGGCCGCGGCGATAATCCATCTGAAAGCCAGTTGGATTTTTCTTTCTTGTCGGACCGGCTGAGGCACCTGATAATTGGCGCCGCCGACCCGGCGGGATTTTACTTCCAAAGCCGGAGTGACATTTTTAAGCGCTTTGTCAAAAAGCTCGAGCGGGTCGCCTTTGGTTTTTTCTTTTATAATATCAAAAGCCCCATAAACCACTTTTTGGGCCACGGATTTTTTACCTCCGCGCATTATGTAGTTTATAAATTTACCCACTAACGGGTTGCCGTATAAAGAATCGGAAGTATCAACTTTTTTTCTTTTTGTTTTCCTACGCACTTTTTTAAAATTTAAAATTAAAAATTAAAAATTACTTCGGTGTTTTCGCCCCATACTTTGACCTTTGCTGCTTTCTGCCTTCAACGCCGGAAAAATCCAAAATACCACGAACAATGTGATAGCGGACACCTGGAAGGTCTTTGACACGGCCGCCGCGGATAACCACAACGGAATGTTCCTGTAAATTGTGGCCCTCGCCCGGAATGTAAGCGGCGACTTCTTTTCCGTTGGTAAGGCGGACTCTGGCGACTTTCCGCAAAGCCGAGTTCGGTTTTTTCGGAGTGGTTGTAAAAACTTTGACGCAAACGCCGCGCTTAAACGGAGACGCGGAATAAACCGGCCTGTTTGTCAGGGAATTGAAATAGTATTGCAAAGCCGGAGATTTGGTTTTTCTCTTTTTCGGCTTTCGCGGCTTTCTTATGAGTTGATGAATTGTCGGCATATTTGGTATACGCTCTAATCTAATATCGTTTTACGATTTTGTCAATAAATTGTATTATATAGCCATGACATACAAACCCGTTGTTTTGGTAATACTTGACGGATACGGCCGCGGGCCGGAAAACGCGACTAACGCTATTTTCAAAGCGAAAAAACCGAATATAGATTTTATAGAAAAAAATTTCCCGATGACCAATCTTCAGGCCTCCGGCATAGCCGTCGGCCTCCCTTGGGGCGAAGAGGGCAGTTCCGAAGTCGGCCATTTGAATTTGGGCGCCGGCCGGATTGTTTACCAGCACCTCCCTCATATCTCTTTTTCCATACGCGACGGTTCATTTTTTAAACTGCCGGCACTTACTAAATTGGCCGAGCATATCAAAAAAAATAATTCGTCGTTTCATATAATGGGGCTTATAGGCGGCGGAAATGTTCACAGCTATATTGACCATATGTACGGAATTTTGGAATTCGCCAAAAAAGAAAATATAACAAAAGTTTTTATTCACGCGTTTACCGACGGCCGCGATTCGCCCCCAAAAGACGCGCTCGATTTTTATGGTAAAATTCAAAATCAGCTGAATGAAAATTATCCGTTCGCCAAAATCGCGAGCTTGATTGGCCGTCATTTCGCGATGGACCGCGACAATCATTGGGACAGGACCGAAAAAACTTACCGGCTTTTAACCGAAGGCGAAGGCGAGACTCTTGACAATGCACGGGCTGCCATCGAATCCGATTACGGCAAAAATATAACCGATGAATTTATTGAACCGAAAATTTTGATTAATGAACCGATAAAAGAAAACGATGCCGTGATTTTCATTGACTTCCGGGAAGACAGCGCGAGACAGCTATCACGAGCCTTTGTTGAAGAAAACTTCAGCGAATTTCCGAGGAAAAAAATAAATAATTTATATTTCGCCGCGATGACCAGATATGAAAAAAATCTGCCTCTCCATGTTTTATTTGAACCAATAGAGATAAAAAACACGCTCGCGGAAGCGATTTCCAAAAGCGGTAAAAATCAAATTCACATTGCCGAAACGGAAAAATACGCTCATGTGACCTACTTTTTCAACGGCGGAGAGGAAGTCACATTTCCGAATGAAGAACGCATTTTAATACCGACAAAAAGAGACCATGATTTTTCCGGAGACCCGGCGATGTCCGCCGGCGAAGTGACAGGAAGACTCATTGAGACGATTGATTCAAAAAAATATGATTTTATTGTCGCCAATTATGCCAATGCCGACATGGTCGGACATACGGGAAATTTTCAGGCAACAGTTTCAGCGGTTGAAATTTTGGATAGAGAAATCGGTCAATTAATGCCAGAAGTTTTGAAAGCCGGCGGAGTTTTAATAATCACTTCCGACCATGGCAACGCCGACGAAAAAATAAATCCGCTTACCGGCGCCGCCCAGACCGAACATTCCGCCAACCCGGTGCCGTTTTATCTGATAGGAAACGATTTCAAGCGTGAAAAGGCGCAGGAAAAAACCGAGGTGGAAAAGTTTGAGGTTGAGGGTATTTTAGCGGATGTCGCGCCAACAGTTTTGGAGCTGCTGGATTTACCCCAGCCGCCGGAAATGACCGGCAAAAGTTTGCTTAAATTGCTTGCCCAGTAGTGAAACTTTGACAATGCGTTCGCTATGGCGAACGCATAAATGCCGAAAGGCAGTCAAAGTTCTACTACCGGGCTTGCTGGAGAGTGATTTTTATGTTATTTTATGCCTCATTAACTCGCGCCTGTAGTGAAACGGATATCACGACTGCCTTCGAAGCAGTTAATGGAGGTTCGAATCCTCCCGGGCGCATAAAATATAATACGCGTCCATAGCTCAGTTGGTAGAGCTGCGCCCTCTTAAGGCGAAGGTCGGGGGTTCGAATCCCTCTGGACGCATAATGATTTTATAAAAATAAAAAAACCCCCGAGCTTGATGTATACGCTCGGGGGCACTGCGCCCGGGGGAGGTGCAGGACCCGGGATTATGGGGCATGGCGGGGATTCGGAACTTCCGCAATCTCCATAACTTCCATGCTCGGGATTAACGTATTTGGAGCACATCCGCGAATTTTATTCATTTTGTGCCGCAAAGCGCGAACACCTGCACTTTCGTTCGTTGCAGTTGTAAAAAATTTTTCCAATTCGCCAGTAGGCTTAGCAATTAGCGTGGTCATCCCCATAAATCGTTTTTTGTTTCTTTTCATTTTTTACCTCCTCGTTACATACAAAGAAGTTAAAATAAAGAGAAAATCGGAAAGAACAACGCATTCACACTGTAAGAGTATAATAGCATATATTTAATAAAAAAGCAATAGCTGGCGAAAACGACTATAAAGCGTTAAAATACATGCGCTAGAAGCGTGCCAGAGAGGCCGAATGGGCCGCACTCGAAATGCGGTATACTCGAAAGAGTATCGGAGGTTCGAATCCTCCCACTTCCGCTAAAATTGTGATTTATTCAGCTTTGCATTTTTCGCATATGGCTCGCGCGGATTCCGGCACATAGGAGCACGAAGGCGCCGCGGCAAAAGCACTGCAATCAACAGCCGGCATCGCGCCGGAAGACGGTGTCGCGTCGC
>JAUSKX010000008.1 GCA_030646675.1 Candidatus Azambacteria bacterium
TTAGGCCGTTTGCAGACGGAGCATAAAAGTTTTACTACTTTTTCTTGCGCTTTCATATCAGTTTTTAGTTAATTGTTAATTGTCAATTGTTTCTCGGAGCCACCTCTCGGATTTGAACCGAGGACCTACTGTTTACAAAACAGTTGCTCTGCCGCTGAGCTAAGGTGGCCATGATAACTCATTGGAACAAACTTTTCAAGAAAAAGTATATGCGCAGGGAGGGATTCGAACCCCCGAAGCCCGAAGGCGTGAGATTTACAGTCTCATGTAATTGACCACTCTACCACCTGCGCAAAAAGAACTACGGAGCCGAGACCGGGGATCGAACCCGGGACCTCGTCCTTACCAAGGACGCGCTCTGCCGACTGAGCTATCTCGGCGTTGTTTTGGAGGATTTTCTGGTTTTTACGGTTTTAACTGCCGGTTTAATATCAAAAAACTTCCTCTCCAAATCGCCCTTGAGCGCCAAGTCTATTTTAATCGCCGGCTCCGCGGGAATATTAACTGAATTTTCTTGTTTAAAATCGGAAAGGTCTTTCCAAAATTCAACCGAATTATCGTTCGCTTTTTCATTTTTTATTGTTTCATTCTTTTTCGAGATTTTCCCTATAAGCTCCATCAAATGATTATCGGTTTTCAATAATATCACGCGTGTTTTGTGCAGTAATTTTTGAGCAACCGATAAAGATTGCGCCTTGGCGCCGTCCAAGGGCAATTGATTTACCCAGCCGGCAAATTTTGCCATAATTCCAAATGAAGGCTCATTTTCTCCCCCTTCGGGGGATCCGCCTGTGGCGGAGAATTCCGATAAGTGATTCGACACTATATATACAACGCCGCCAAGCGCCGTTACAAGAAGTGAAATTGGAAACAAATCAAACATTTTATTGATTATAACTTAATTTAGATTTCAAAACGACAAAATTCTCCGATTTGAATATTTTCTCCCAGTTTGGAAATACAATCTTTCACCAACTGGTCGATAGTCTGAACCTGATTTCTGACATATGGCTGCGCGATTAATTCTTCAACGCTTGCCGGGTTCATGGCGGCAATATGCATCGCTATTTCATGGCCGAGTTCTTTAAACTGTTCCGTGCGCGCTACAAAATCGGTCTCGCACAAAAGTTTCACCATAACCCCAACCTTGCCGTTGGCATGTATATAAGAAGAAACGATTCCCTCTCCTGTTTGCCGGCTGGCTTTTTTTGCCGCGACAAGCGTTCCCCTTTCCTTCAGTAATTCCAAGGCTTTTTCAACCTCGCCGCCGGCCTCTTCCAGCGCCTTGCGAATAGCCTCTATCGAAACTCCCGTCGTTTCCCTAATTTTTTTTAAATCCTCAATTTTTACCATATTTTATCTTTCGCTCTCTTTCGGAACAACTTCCGGCTCAACCGGCGGCGCCGCCTTAACATCAATTAAAGAATCCTTAACCAAATTCAAAATAAAACTGACGGAATCAACGGAGCTGTCGCCGGCCGGAATCGGATAATTGAAAATAGTAGGGTCGGCGTTGGTATTTACCAGTCCGGCTACCGGCACATTTTTTTGAAACGCCTCCTTAACGGCAATTTTATCATAATTGGCCGAACTTGCCCACATGGCATCCGGCAAACGGGTTAAACTGAGCAGCCCGCCCAAATCTTTTCTTAACTTCTGGATTTTTTCCTGAAGTTTCAACGCTTCATATTTAGTATATTTTTCAAATTCTCCGGCCGCTTTTTGGCTCTCAAGGGTCCTAAGATATTCAATACGGCGGCTGATGGTCGGAAAATTGGTGAACGTTCCGCCGAGCCAGCGTTCGGTGACATATGGCATATCAAGAGCCTCGGCAACTTTCTGTGTTATTTCTTTAGCGGCAAAACCTGTGCCGACAAATAAAATAACGCCGCCTTTTTTTCTTACGCCAACCAGAAAATCCAAAGCTTCTTTTAAGCCTTTTTGTGATTTTTCCAAATCAATAATTTGAAAAATGCTTTTATTGGACCAAACATTCGTCTTCATTTTCGGATGGCTATGCGCCCTTAAAGCGCCCAAATGAACGCCATGCGACGCCATCGTTTCCATATCCGGCTCTAAAATATTGCTGTTTGTTTCCATGACAGGACGATAATAACAGAATTGATTCAAATTGACAAGAGGTTTTTCCAATGATAGAATTTCTACCTATGAAAAAAGAAATTCATCCGAAATATTATCCCGAGGCCAAAGGCAGGTGCGCCTGCGGCAATTCCTTCACGGTCGGTTCTACCGTGCCTGAAATTAACGTGGAAATTTGCTCAAAATGTCATCCTTTTTATACCGGAAAAGATAAAATAATAGACACGGCGGGACGCGTTGAACGCTTTAAGAAACGGCTTCAAAAAACTGTAACTAAAGGAAAGAAAAAATCAAAATAACTAGGCGAGATGGACGAAGGCCAAAAAATAATACTGGAAATAAGAGCCGGCGCCGGCGGTGACGAAGCGGGTCTTTTCGCGCTTGCGCTTTGGCGGATGTATCACCACTTCGCCGACCGCCGAGGTTTTAAAACAGAAATTATAGACTCTTCGGATTCGAGCGTTGGCGGCATCAAAACATTGGTCGCCCAAATGGCTGGAGCGAACATTTACGATTTATTTAAATATGAATCCGGGATTCACAGGGTGCAAAGAATTCCCAAAACCGAAAAAAGCGGCCGGATACACACTTCCACCGCTTCCGTTGCCGTTTTAAAAGAAGTGCTGGAAAAAGAAGTAATTATCAATTCTCAAGATATCAAAGTCGACACATTCAGGTCATCCGGTCCCGGAGGACAGAACGTCAACAAAGTTGAATCGGCGATAAGAATAACGCATTTGGCATCCGGTATTGTCGTTTCTTCGCAGACCCAGCGTTCCCAATTACAAAACCGTGAAAGAGCAATGGCGATTTTGCGGGCAAAACTCGCGGAAATTGAAAAAGAAAGAGCCGCGGGGCAAATGACTTCGGAAAGAAAATCGCAAATCGGAACCGGTGAAAGAGTCGAAAAAATCAGGACTTATAATTTCCCCCAGGACAGAATTACCGACCACCGCATCGGAAAATCCTGGCAGCGTATCGAAAAAATTTTAGACGGAAACTTAGAGCCAATAATCGAAGCCCTGTCAAAAAATTTAAAGTAAATAAACCCCTCCCTGATAAGGGAGGGTTAGGGTGGGTTATCTAGCTTGATTTAAAGTATCTATATCTTTTTGGATGCGAGAGGCTTCGGCCATCACGTTATTTGAATAAATACGCGCCGTTAGCGACGTGCTCCATCGCCCGCCGGCTATATAAATTTTTGCCGCTTTAACTTCCGATGCGTATGTTTGTTTGTTGGCGCCGGACTCGGCAAGCATCAAGCCGGACGCTGTAAAGGCGTCATCAATATTCCATGGAGACGCCGGGCGTCGGCCGGTCAAATTGGACACCGCGTCAGTGTATAAAAGCCAAGTGGTGGGAATAAATTGTGCCGGCCCCATCGCCCCTCCCCATCCATATGACGGTTTTTTGGATACGGGAGTCGAATCGGGATTGAGACCCAAGGCGCTGGTTATTATTTGAAAAGCATTAAAATCGCGCGGAGCCATATCGGTTTTCCAAGTGCCTTTCCCGACATTGCCACCCCAATCGGATTCAATTTTTGCAATAGCCAAAAGAAAAGCCGCCCTTACTCCGGTAAGTTGTGATGCCGGCAAAGCGTGACTAAGAGCTTCTATAAAGGTCATTTTAAAACCCATTGCCAGCTCGTATGGCTGGTTTTTTATTTTATCCAAATCTTGCCGCGCTTTCACTAAAAGCTGTTGATAAGTTTTTTCTTGCCCCTTTGTCTGGTCAAGAAGTTTTTGTTTTTGTTTTTTTGAGTTTTCCAGCGCTGTTTTTTGCTTACTTTGAATACGCTTAAGCTGTTCTTGTTCGGCTTTATCGGATTCCAAATCGGTTTTTTCCTTAATGAGTTTTTCTTTTAAATTTTTTATGGTCGCTAAAGTATCCTGAATACTGCTTTGAATGTTGCTTGAATAATTTAAATCACTGAAAAAATCCGAAAATTTATTATTCTTAAGCAGAAACTCCAAAAAAGAGCCGGAATCGTTTCTGGCAGCTTCTCTCAAATATTGGGATAAAATTCCATTTTGTCTGGCGATTTCTTTCTCTTCCAGCGCTATGCTTCTTTCTTTTTCTTTAATAGCTGCAGAAAGTCCGCTTATAGTTAAATTGGTGGCATCAATTTCCGCCTGCGATTGTTTTATTTGCAGTTCGAAAATAGAAATCTGGTTGGCCAAGCTTTGGGCTTCGCTTTCTTTTTGCTGAATTTGCTGGGCGTATTGGTCTATAGACGCTTCAAGCTGTTGAATTTTGTCACTGCGCGCGTCGGCAAAAACCGCGCTGGTATTCAAAACCAGAAACGGCAGAAAACAAAGCAAAAACAACAAGTGTCTTGATTTTTTCATTGTGTTTTTTATTTTTATTTCTCTGCTGCCTCAGTTTTTTCTTCCGCGCGTTCTTTAACTTTTTCTTCGGTTTCAACGGCAACCTCTTCAACCTTTTCCTCAACAGTACCCTTTAGAGCTTCCAGCTCTTCTTCCGTCCGCGGAGGCGTAACTACCGCTACCGAAGTTTCCTCGTGTTCAATAGTTTCAACATTATTAGGCAGTTTAATGTCCCTGACTAATATATTATCATTAAATGTCTTAAGTTGGGAAATATCCACTTCAATTTGATGCGGTAAGTCCGCCGGCAACGCCCTGATTTCCAATTCTTGCATGGCTTTAACCAAAATACCGCTCAAGTCCGAAACGGCCGGCGCTTCTCCGACAAAAACCAATGGCACTTTTGTGGTTATTTTCTCATCCATATTAACCTCATAAAAATCAACATGTCTTATTTCTTCAGTTACCGCGTCGCGGTCTATATCGTGAATCAAGACATTTTTAACTTTTTCACCCACAAACAATTTGACTAGCGTGGTTTCGCCGGCGACTTTAAGGACTTTTCCAAAGTCCTTCCGATTCAATTCTATCGGCGTAGTCCCCTCTTTGCCGCCATAAACAACCGCAGGCAAAATACCATCCCTTCTTAGGGATTTAACTTTTTTACCGAGTAATGTTCTTTTTTCGCTTTTTAGTTCCAGAGTTGTCATGCCCGCTAAATATAAATAAATTACCGAAAAATGTCAATTTATAATCTATTTACACTCCCAAAAATTCGTAGTTTTTCGGCGATGACTTTTTTCATTGCATCAACGGATGGCGACATAACTTTATATGGAGTGGTTTCTTCCGGCATTTCTTCAAGGGTTTTTCTTAGCGATTCCGTAAAAGCGACTCTGATTTCCGTGTTTATATGAACCATGGAAATGCCCGCTTCAATTGCGTTTTTAAATTCTAATTCGCTAAGGCCGGAACCGCCGTGCAAAACCAGATAAATATCCGGACCAATAGCTTTTTTAATATCGCTAATTCTTTGGACATCTATTGTTTCCGGGCTATTGGTCACAATGCCATGAATATTGCCAACCGCCGGTGCCAGCAAATCAACTCCCGTTTCTTTTACGAATTGCGCCGCTTCTTCCGGCTTGGTTAAATCTTCCGGTTTTATTTCTATAACTTCAGTCTGGATTTTTGACTCTCCCCTGACATAGCCCAACTCGCCTTCAACGATTATGTCTGGGTTTCTTGATTTGGCGTATTCAACGCTTTGCCTGGTCATTTTTACATTTTCTTCAAACGGCAAAGCGGAAAAGTCGGCTAAAATAGCATCGTATCCGGCGTCAATCGCTTCTTTTACTGATTCAAAATTTTTATGGTGGTCGGCGTTTAAAAATATTGGAATTCCGAATTCTTCGCGGAACGCTTTAACGAGAGCGACCGCCTCTTTTATTCCGATATGTTTTCTTTCGTTCTCGGAAGTACCGACAAAAATCGGGGTTTTTAATTCCGCGGCGGATTCAACGATCGCCCGCAAAGCGTCGTCTTCCGAAAAATTAAAATGGCCTAATGCCCATTTGTTATCAATTGTATTTTTTAAATAATCTTTTATCATCATAAAATTTTTGGTTCATAATCGCTTGGAGCTTTTGATAAATACTCTTCCAGCTCTTCCCGCGCCAAAAGTCCGGCCTGCGCTCCGACCTGTTGGACAACCGACATCGGATTAATCGGCGCCCATTTTAAAGCATCTCTGATACTCATTCCCAGAGCCAGCGCAACGGTAAAAGTGGCGGAAAAGGCGTCGCCGGCGCCGGTTCTTTCCAGGGGCGGCTTGAGGTCGGGATAAGACCGCATAAAAAGCATTTCCGCTCCATCATAAGAATAAGCGCCGTTGACACCGTCGGTGATAACAACAATTTTCGGCCCCAACGCCAAGGTCATTTTAAGCAGTTCTAAAATATTGTTTTCGCCTGTCTCCAAAATTCTTTGCGCCTCTTCTTTATTGCAAAAAAGTACATTGCTTCTTTTGTAAACTTCAGCCAGTGCTTTTCTGCCTGATGCCATCTGAAAAGTTCCCGGTTGAAAAGCCAATTTAATATCCGGATAAAAATTCAAATATTTTACAATTTCATTGTGAAAACCCAAAGAATTTTTTCCAAGCGAAGAAAGATAAACCCATTTCGGCTGGCCAATATCGGCAAGTTTGTATTGATATTGTTCGTGTCTTACCAAAATGGTTCTGTCGTCTCCAAACCACAAAACATAATGGCTGTTTGTTTTATTATTGCTGTCTACAGAAATAAAATCCGTACTGACTTTTTCCTTTTTTAATATTCCGACACAATCAATTCCCTCACGGTCATTGCCGATATTGGATATTAAAGCGCTCTTCAAACCTAAACGAGATGCGGCTACTGCCGCGTTTGCGGCATTACCGACGGCGGGAATATAATATTTTTCTTCATACGGAATTTTGTCGGCAAAACTCAAGCAAAGTTTCGGTTTTTTGCCATCGCCATCGCGAACCGTCTGGGCTTCTTTCAGGCGGATAAAAGTATCAACAGTTATGTCGCCTATGCCGATAATATCATACTGCTGTTTGCCAAATAATTTCATCCCAGTATATCAACTTGACTCACGCAAAATTAGCGAGCTAAGTTGCTTTTTAGAAATTAATAATAATATTTTATAAATAATCATATTTGATAATAAATGTATTTTGCGGCGAGCTATAGTCAAGTTGTATATCTGGGTCATTTTTTTCTTTTTATAACTTTAATGACCGCCGCTTTGATATCTTTAACACCCATGCCAAGCGCTTCAATAAGTTCGTTTGCCTCGCCGGACTCGCCAAAGCGGTCGCGGACTCCGATAAATTCTTGGGGTGTTGGAAAATTTTGAGCCAGTATTTCGGCGATAGCGGAACCAATCCCTCCCATTATTTGATGTTCTTCAACGCTGACAACGCCGCCTGTTTTTTTAACTGAATTTAAAATCGTTTCCGCGTCCAGCGGTTTAATCGTATGGCAATTTATTATTTCAATATCAATCCCGTCTTTAGACAATTCTTCGGCGGCAAGCAAGGCATTATATAGAAGCGGCCCGCAACCAATTACGGTTGCATCTTTCCCCTCTTTCAAAACAATCGCTTTACCGATTTCAAATGGCATTTCTTCCGCAGTAAAAATGGCCGTTTTTTCGCGCCCAAGACGTATATAAACCGGGCCATTATAAAAAGCGGCGGCCAAAGTGGCTTTTCTAGCTTCAATCGCATCGCAAGGAACTAAAACCGTCATATTCGGCTGAACTCTCATCAGCGCGATATCTTCCAGCGCCTGGTGCGTTGCCCCATCCGGCCCGACGGAAACTCCGGCATGGCCGCCGGCAATTTTAACCGGCAATTTACTTAAACTGACAAGCGTCCTGATTTGTTCATTATTGCGCCCCGGATTAAAAACAGCATAAGAAGAGACAAAGGGAATTTTTCCGTAATTTGCCAGTCCGGAAGCAACTGTTATTAAATTTTGCTCGGCAACACCGAGTTCTATATATCTTGCGGGAAATTTTTCTTTAAACCAATGACAGCGGGTTGATTCGGCAAGGTCGGCGCAAAGAACAACGATTCTTTCGTCTTTTTCTCCGGCATCAACCAATCCTTTGCCAAATCCGTCGCGAGTTGGAATTTTTTCGGGTTCTTTATTCATGTTCGCTTTTTATTTTTCCCCCCAATGTTCTTAATTCGTTCAAGAATTTTTTTCCTTCTTCCGGTTTCGGAGCGATGCCGTGCCATTTATAATCAAACTCCATTTCCGGAATCCCCTTGCCCGGTATCGTATGGGCGATTATCACCGTCGGTTTTTCATAAATCGCTTTCGCCTCTTCCACAGCATCAACAAATTCTTCTATATTATGGCCGTCAACTTCAAGAACGTGCCAATTAAACGCCTCATATTTGGCGCGAAGCGGTTCAAGCGGCATCACGTTTTCGGTAAACCCGCTGATTTGAATATTGTTGCGGTCAATAATTCCTGTTAGGTTGCTTAACTTATTATCCCCCGCAAACATCGCCGATTCCCACAAATTTCCCGATTGATGTTCCGCGTCCGACATCGCGCAATAAACTCTGAATTTTTTCCCATCCATCCGGGCGCCATAGGCAATGCCGGCCGCTTCCCCCAACCCGGAACCAAGCGGCCCGGACGTCGTTTCAAGTCCCGGCAGCATATTTCTTTCCGGATGGCCTTGCAATCGCGAACCGAATTTTCTTAATGTTTTTAATTCTTCAATCGGAAAATATCCTGAATAAGCCATTGCTGCGTAGCGAACGGGACAAATATGTCCGTTTGATAAAATCAGCCGGTCGCGTTCCGGCCATTCAGGATTTTTCGGTTCGTGATTTAAAATATGAAAATATAAAGCGGTAAAAATATCCGCCATTCCTAAGGGCCCAGCCGTATGGCCGGAACCGGCTTCAATCAGCATTTCTATAATTGACTGGCGAATTTTGTTCGCTGTCAGTTCAAGTTCTTTAACTTTTTCGTCGTGGATATGTTCAGACATTTGTTAATTCTTTGATGGCCTTTCCAACAACAATAATATCGGCACCGGCTTCTTTTAATTCTTCAATATTTTCTTTTCTAGCGCCGCCATCTACTTCAATTTTAACATTCGGAAAGTTTTGCCGCAATGCTTTTATTTTATCCAAAACCTCAGGAATAAATTCCTGGCCGCTTTTCCCCGGATGAACTCCCAAAAATGTAATCAAATCAACATCGTTAAGCCACGGTTCAATCATAATATTTGCCGTTTCGGGATTTAACGCCAAACCTATTTCAATTTCTTTTTCACGGCAAATGTCGAGCAGTCGAGCCATATTCTCAATCGCCTCTATATGAACGATTATTCTTTTGGGACCAAGCCGCGCCCATTCGCCGATAGTTTCCTCCGGCTTATCGAGCATCAAATGAAATTCAACATTGGCTTTTTCCGTGAAATATCTTAAATCTTCCAATTCTATATTTGTTTTTGTCGGAACAAATTTTCCGTCGGTAATATCGATTTGAATCCAATTATTAAACTCGCTTAAAAATGGCTGAAGTTTTTTAAATTTCAACTTCAACTCCTTAAAATCGTTGGTTGAGTCATCATCAGATGTAATTAAAGCCGGTATTATTTGTGACATATTTTATTTAATTCTTCACGGACGACAACACGGTCATCCCAAGGATGGCTTTTACCGCCGATAATAATTGATTGTTCCGCGCCCTTCCCCGTTATCAATACTATATCATTTTCTTTAGCCAGAGAAATCGCCTTTTTAATCCCCTGCCGCCGGTCTTCAATGACAAATAGATTTTCGTTTCTGATTTTACCGAATTTCCCCGCCGATTTTGCTATATCTTCGCAAATTTCTTTTGGATTGTCTTCATAAGGGTCAACATTGCTCACAACCATAAAATCGGCTTTTTTAGCGGCAATTTCGCCTAAAATAGGCCTCTTTGCCTTGTCCCTGCCTCCTCCCTCGGCGCCAAGTAAAACTATAACCTTCCTGTCTTTAACTAAATCACGGGCAGTATCCAAAATAGCATTCATTCCCTCCCCTTCGTGGGCGTAATCAACAAAGATAAGAAAATTCTGGCCTTCATTTATTCTTTCCATCCGGCCGGGAATAATTTTCAAATTTTCCAAACCTTTTTTTATTTTATCATTCGCGATTCCCAACGCCGAACCTATAACAAGCGCCGGAAGAGCGTTATAAACATTAAAATTACCCAAAATATTTATACTGTATGAATTCGCGCCGACAAGAAACGATAAACCATCGGGTGTGTTTTTTATTTCGCACGCGCGAAAATCGGCGCCCTCCGACAAACCGAAAGTAAGTTTCTTGTCGGCGCGGAAACTCAAATAATATTCCGCGTGCGAACTGTCGCAATTGGCAATAATTATTTTTTCGATTTTTTGGCCGTCAATAATTTTATGCTCGCGGGAAGTTAAAGCCGCGAACATTTTTCCTTTGGCGATTTTATATTTTTCAAAACTGCCGCCGTGCGCCTGCAAATGTTCCGGCGATAAATTGGTAAAAACCGCTATGTCATAATAAATTCCATAATGCCGCCATTGTTTTATTCCCTCCGAAGTTGTTTCAACAACGCAATATTTACAGCCCGCGGAGGCCATTTTTTTCAAAAGCCCCTGCAAAATAAATCGTCCCGGCATGGTCATGTGGTATTTATTGGGCAAATCAATATCGCCGATTCTGATATTAGCCGTTCCGAGCAATCCCGCCGAATACCCCGCGGCGTTCAAAACGGACCAGATAAAATTCGCGGCGGAAGTTTTTCCTTTGGTGCCGGTTACACCGATGATAATCATTTTCTTTGACGGAAAACCATAATAAAAACTCGCCGCCGCCGCCAGACAAAAATGATAAAGCGAAATTAGCTGTCCAGGAATTAATTTTTTTATTTTAGATTTAAAATTCATCGTGTTTTTTTATTTCTAGTTTGTTATGCGTGCTATAGCATTTATAACAAACTGGGATAATTATTCTGAATTTTTTTCTCAAATTATACAGCCAATACCAAAAAGATTTTATAATTAAATCATAAGAATCCGGATGTTCCAGCATTTTTCCGCCAAATCCTTTTTTGAATTCCGATATCCCCTCATAGGATTCATAGCCGTCGCCGTAGCTGATTGCGCCGAAATTGTAAAATTTACAACCCCGGTTTTTTGCCGCAATAATTCCCTTCCAATACACCAAACGCGGCGCCCTTAAATTCTTAAATTTGTCATCGGAACCTCCAAAAACAACATACGCGGTTTCGCCGAAAATCAAAACAAGGTTCATGGCTATGATATCGCCGCTATGTTTAGCCGCCGCAAAAAAAGCGTTATTGTTTTTCTCGCAATTTATTAAAATATTTTTGTAATACTCTTTGGGATGCAAATTAAAATTACCGCGTTGAGCGGTTTTACCCATCAAACTATAAAAATCATCTAGATAACTAATTAAATTATTCTCAAAAATTTCAGCTGTCACTCCCTTATTTTCCGCGTAGCGAATATCATAGCGGCTGTCTTTAGGCATGTCGCCGAGTAATTCATTTTCCGGCTTGTCAATATTCAAAACCCATTCATACTTTGGCTGAAAATAAACCGAATGTTCAGCGTATGAAGGAACTTTTTTAAAATACTTGTTTATAGCGAGCCCGCCTTCGCTAAAGCTTCGGCCGGGTAAATCAAATCTGACAAAAATCGCATTTTCTTCTTTTGCAATTTGGATTAATGTTTCGCGGAATATTTTTAAAAAATCTGAGCGGGCCCCTCCTTCGCTAAAGCTTCGGAGGACTGGCGCATGCGGTATATATAAAATATTTTTATTAGCGAATAGCGGGTATTTTATTATTTGAAAAAAACCAATCGTTTCCAAATTATCGCGCATTTCAAATCTTCTGGCTTTTCGGCCCATCGCTTCCTGCCACTCGCCATAAAACCACGCCTGTGTAAATGGCGCGTTTTTGTCAATTAACAGTGGATTATATTCGCTCTTATTTTTGATTTCTCTAATTTCAAACATTTGTGTTTATTGTATCCGTTTTTACGACTAAAAAACAACCCCGCAATTGCGGGGTTGTTTTTTAGGAATTAGTACCGATTTTCTCGTCTCGGTCTTTCTTCCATTGGTCGCGCTTCATTCACTGTGAGCGCGCGGCCATCAAGCTCTTTGCCGTTAAACATTTCGATTGCCTTTTGGGCTTCCTCGTCTGAAGACATTTCTACGAAACCGAATCCCTTTGACCTACCGGACATTTTATCTTTTATGATAATCGCCGAATCAACGGAACCAGCAGCGGAAAAAGTATCTTTGAGGGTTTCTTCCGTCATGTTATATGACAAATTGCCAACGTATAACTTTTTAGCCATTGTTGTTCTTTTTTACTTTTAAAGCGTAAGACGACCTCTCGCTAAGTCCGCCTTACGCCAGTGAATAGCATAAGAACCGCAACTTATGAGAAAACTTACTATGGTGAGTGTAGCAAATTTATTTGAATTTGTCAATACACAGCGATTTAAGTCTTGATATCGAACTCGCCGAGGCGTTTTTCAATTTTTTGCAATAAAGCGTGGATTTCTTTGAGAGTTATTGTTTCCATTCCAATTTCTTCTTCTGTTTTTTCAATAAGTTTTTTTTCCTTTTTTAGACCGCTGATAATAATCTGGTCGCTCACGAAATGAAAAACGAACACACCTGTGATTAAAAGAATGGCAAGGCTGATTACAAGAGTAACCGGACCGGTCATAAAACCGAAATCGTCGGCAATCATCCACACTCCTCTGTAAAAAAGAACCGTGCCGACGCCGCTCAAAAATGCGTAGAGAATAGGGTTCTTGCTTAAGCGCGAACGGGCATTGTCTTCCAACTTGTCAAAAAATCTAAAAAACATGTTTTTTGTTTTAATTTATATTGAGGCCGAATAAGGCAAAGACTTTATATAATCTTCCATAAATTTCCAATCAGTATCGCCATTTTTATCAACAGGAAGTTTGATTTTTGATTCTTTCATTCGTTCAATCCCAGATTTTCGGCCATACGAATATCGATATTTTTCTTTCCGTATTAAAGTCACAAGAAATAAACCAATGAATGTACTGATACTAAATTTCGGTTTTAAAATTGTAATCATGTTTGTAACTTTAAATGGTTTTTCCTGATAAAATGCCTCCCCGGCATTTCCACTTGACGCTACCGTTATACATCCTGATGGATAAACCTTTGCCTTTTCAACTCCAGTCATACACGCAATTCCATTATTATCACTACCGGTAGAAATAAAAGGATATTTACCTGGTACTTTTTTCGCTTCACCAATAGAAACAAAAGGTTCGGTGTATAAATCAAAAAGCTTGCTATACAAAAACCATTTCCATTTTCGGTTATAAAGAGAAAGTTTTTTATTTGAAATGGAATTATTTGATAAGTTGTTAATTTTAATATTTAAAAATTTTCGTGGTACATTCTCAGGTACCAATAAAGTTCTCAATGTTCTGTTTGCCTCTCTACCAAAAGCGCCATAACGAAATTTGTTAGCTTTGATTGCAAAACAGTAATAAAGTTTTTCGAGTTCACTCATTTGTCCTCTTGGTTTGAGAATGGCAACATTTTGGGCTGTGTAAAAAGGAAATAGTTGGACATAAGATTCTAATATCGCCCCGCCAAGATTAACCGTAATCATACCGGCCGGGAAAGGTGACTTTTCAATTTCATCAACAAAAGCAGTGATTCCATTATTCTTTGCTGTTCTCCCCACAAAAGCAATGCTACTATTTTCATTAATAGACATTTTCTTAAGATCAAATTTGCTTCCGTAGCTGACTTCAAATAATTGACTGAGTGGGACAAGATTCATAATTTATTTATCATTAAGCAATTTAAACATAAAGTA
>JAUSKX010000020.1 GCA_030646675.1 Candidatus Azambacteria bacterium
CAACTGATAAAGCCCGACGTTTTGGTCACCGTACCATCCGGTTCAAGTTCTACCGAAAGAAGAGCCGTTATCGATGCCATTATTAATGCCGGCGCCAGAGCGGCATATGTCGTGAAAGAGCCGGTTTTGGCGGCTATTGGCGCGAATGTTCCCATTAATTCTCCTTCAGGAAATTTGATAATGAGTGTTGGCGGCGGCACTACGGAAGTGGCTGTGATTTCTTTGGGGGGAATAGTCACTGCCAGTTCAAAAAGAGTCGGCGGCAATAAGCTTGACCAAGCTATCATTGATTATCTTAAACGCAGACACAATATGGCCATCGGCGAAAGAACCGCCGAAAGAATAAAGATTGAAATTGGTTCTGCCTTGCCTATCAAAGAAGAGCTTCACGTCAGTGTGCGAGGACGCGATATCGTGACCGGCCTTCCGCGCAATATAACCATTGGCACCAATGAAATAGTCGAAGCTATTTCCGTGCGGCTTAAAGAAATAATTCAGGTTGTAAAATTGGTCTTGTCACAAACGCCTCCCGAATTGTCGGCTGATATATTGGACAAGGGAATAATTTTGTCCGGCGGCACGGCCTTGCTTAGAAATTTTGACGAATTAATCGTAAAAGCCACCGGAGTGCCTGCCTACGTTGCCGAAGAACCGCTTTTTTGTGTTGCCAGAGGCGCCGGAGTGGTTTTGGAGAATTTGGAACTTTACAAACGAAGTATTATGGCCAGAAGATAAAATCGATGAAATACCCAAAGGTATCTCAATATTTAAGCCGCTGTATAGATAAAGATTTTTTGTCGCATGCCTATGTTTTTTACGGACCCGATGATTTTAAAAATGAAATCGCTCTTTGGTTCGCCAATAAGCTCTTAAAAAATGAAAGTTCTAAATTTCATCCCGACCTGTTCTCCATAGAATCGGATTCCAATGAAGAAATATCGATAAATCTTGTCCGTCAATTAAAAAAATTTCTGACACTAAGGCCATGTATGGGAGAATATAAAATCGCAATAGTAAAAAAAGCCGAGAAATTAAATGCTTATTCCCAAAACGCCCTGCTTAAAATTTTCGAAGAAGCGCCAAAACATGCTATTGTAATTTTGTCCGCAAAGACTTCCGATTCAATTTTGAATACAATCACTTCGCGCGCCGTAAAGTTATCTTTTTGGCAAACAGAAAGCGAGTCATTGCCAGGCCAATGTGTTTTTGAAAATCTTTTTACATCGCCTTCGGCAGACAGGTATAACTATATAGAAAAGATTGGCGCGCAAAAAGCATTGGAATTTTTTAAAGAATGGATTGCCTTTTTAAGAACGAGATTTAAAAATAGTCCCACGAAAGAATTGGTAAAACTTTTAACAAAAAATCAAAGCATCTACTTTAAATTAAATGAAACCAATATCAATCCAAAATTCGCTTACGATGAACTAATATTATCGCTATGGAAACCCTAGAAAAATTAAAAATAAAATTAAAAAGCGTGGAAGGAGCGCTAAAAATAGAACTATCGGCCTTAAGAGTCGGCCGAGCCACTCCGGCATTGGTAGAAAATATTTTGGTTGATTACTATGGGATTAAAACGCCGATAAAGCAACTAGCCTCTATTTCGGCGCCGGAGCTTAGAACATTAGTTATCGAACCTTGGGATAAAAACGCTCTTTCCGGCATTGAAAAAGCGATACACGCTTCCGATTTGGGCTTGAATCCTATTGCTGATAAGAATTTAATAAGAATAAACATTCCGCAATTGACCGAGGAACGAAGAAACTCTCTTATCAAGATAACGGGCGCTAAATTAGAGGAAATTAAAATCAGGTGCCGCGCGGCGCGCGATGAGGCGATGAAAGAAATGAATGACTTAACTGAAGATGAAAAATTTAAAATGAAGGAGTCGGTTCAAAAATTAGTGGATGAAGCCAATAAAAACCTGGAAAATTTGGCCCAAGCAAAAGAAAAGGAAATAAAAGAAATATGATATCGATTATAATTTTTATTTTAGTTTTAGGAGCCATCGTACTGGTCCATGAATGGGGGCATTTTATTGCCGCGAAAAAAAGCGGAATGATTGTTGAAGAGTTTGGTTTTGGATTTCCGCCAAAAATTTTCAGCATAAAAAAAGGCGGAACGGTGTATTCTTTAAATCTTCTGCCGCTTGGCGGTTTTGTTAAAATTTTAGGCGAAGACGGCGGCCAGAACGAGAATGCCGACAGCTTTTCTTCAAAATCGGTCTGGGCGCGCAGTTTGGTTACCGTGAGCGGTGTTTTTATGAATTTTATGCTGGCAATCTTTTTATTAATAATCGGTTTTAATATCGGCCTTCCTCAAATCATTGATAAGGATAATGAACTGGCGGCAAAAAATATAGAAATTCAGATAATCGCGGTAAGCAACGGGTCACCGGCCGAAAATGCCGGAATAAAAATGGGCGATGCTGTAAAATATTTGAAAATTGACGGCAAAAATACAGTTATCGGTGAAATTTCAACCCTTCAAAATATCATAGAAAGCAACCGGGGAAAAGAACTGACAATAAATCTTAAAAGAGGTTCTGAAACACTTGAAGTAAGCGCGATACCAAGAATTAATCCTCCGGAAGGAGATGGTCCCTTGGGAATCGCCCTAGCCAAGACCGGTATTATTTCTTATCCTTGGTATGAAAGCATTTGGCTTGGCATTAAATCGGCATTTTCCATAACTTGGGAAATAATGAAAGGATTCGGAAATCTATTTAAAAACCTGTTATTTCAGGGAAGAATTCCCCAAGAATTATCCGGGCCGGTTGGGATTGCCGTTTTAACAACCCAAGCCGCCAATTTAGGCTTTATTTACCTTCTTCAGCTTGTGGCTATAGTATCTCTTAACTTAACCATTTTAAATCTCTTACCGTTTCCGGCATTGGATGGCGGCCGGCTTTTATTTTTAGCCATAGAAAAAATAAAAGGCAGTAAAGTTAACCCCAAAGTAGAAAACGCGTTCCATTCAATCGGCTTGGTTTTAATTTTGGTTTTATTTGTATTATTGACTTATAGAGATATATTAAGATTAAACTAATAAAATGAAACAATCTAAACTTTTCGGACAAACATTAAGAGAGGCGCCAAAAGACGCTGAAGCCATAAGCCATATTTATCTCGCGCGAGGCGGTTTTGTCAGGCAATTGTCATCGGGTCTTTTCAGTTTTTTACCCTTGGGTTTCCGGGTTTTAAAAAACATCGAAAAAGTCATCCGGGAAGAACTCTATAAAATCGGCGCCCAGGAAATGGTAATGCCGGTGATTCATCCGGCGGAAATATGGAAAAAAACCGGCCGTTACCATGAAATCGGAGAAGAATTATGGCGATTAAAAGCGCAGGGCGGACAAGAACTGGTGCTTTCAATGACCCACGAAGAAGCAATGGCGGAAATTGCTTACCGATATATCCAAAAATACAATGACCTGCCGCTTCTTTTAAACCAATTTCAAATAAAACTAAGAAATGAGGCGCGGCCGCGCGGCGGACTTTTACGGCTTCGGGAATTCATTATGCAAGATGCCTATTCTTTTGACCGGAGCGAAGCCGAGTTTGATAAAACTTATAAAAAAGTTTTCAAAGCTTATCAAAGCATCTTTAAGCGCTTAAATTTAAAAGCTATACCGGTTAAAGCCGATTCGGGAATAATGGGCGGCAATGAATCGCATGAATTTATGATGCCGGCCGAAATTGGAGAGGATAAATTAAACGGCAAAAACGCTATTGAACTTGGCCACACTTTTAAACTGGGATTGAAATACAGCAAGCCATTTAATATTTATTTTACGGCAAAAAACGGCAAAAAAGAACTTGCGATTATGGGTTCTTACGGGATAGGCTTGGACAGGTTGATGGCGGCCGCCGTTGAAGCTCACCATGACGACAAGGGCATAATCTGGCCCGAAGCAATCGCGCCCTTCCAAGTTCATTTGATTGAACTGTCCGCTAAAGATGTCACTGTTAAAAAACAGGCGGAAAATATTTATAAAAAAATGATTGCCGAAGGAATCGAAGTATTATATGACGACCGCAACGATAAAACGGCCGGAGAAAAGTTTACCGATGCCGATTTAATCGGAATACCTCTACGTATGGTAATCAGTCCAAAAACATTGGAAAAAAATTCCGTTGAAATAAAACAAAGAAATAAAGAAACCGCAAAATTAATTAAAATTTCAGATGTTGGAAAGATTATTTAAAATTTTTTCTTGCGACATTGGCATAGACCTTGGGACGGCCAATACGCTAGTCTATGTAAGAGGGCGCGGCATCATTATCAATGAACCGTCAATTGTCGCTATCAACAAAAAAACCGACCAAGTTTTGAGCATTGGCGAAGAAGCTAAAAAAATGATTGGTTGCACTCCCGGCCACATTGTCGCTATCAGGCCTCTTATTGATGGAGTTATTTCCGACTTTGAAATTACCGAACAGATGTTAAGGTATTTTTTTAACAAGGTTCACAGAGGAGCTTACAGTTTTTTAGTCAGACCGCGCGTTGTTATCGGCATTCCTTCCGGAGTAACGGAAGTAGAGCGCCGCGCCGTTGAAGACGCCGTCCGCAATGCCGGCGCAAGAGAGGTTTATTTAGTCGAAGAACCAATGGCGGCCGCCATAGGGGCGCGCCTGCCCATTTCTGACGCTGTCGGCAATATGATTGTCGATATAGGCGGCGGAACTACCGACATAGCAGTGATTTCCTTGGGGGGGATTGTGGTTTCCCGTAATTTACGGATTGCCGGTGAAAAAATGAACGATGATATCATTCAATATATCCGCGATGAATTTCAACTGTTAATTGGCGAAAAAACGGCGGAAAAAATAAAAATATTAATTGGTTCCGTTTCACCGTTAAAGGAAAAATTAACGGCTTCCATAAAGGGAAGAGACCTGGTCAGCGGGCTTCCAAAGGAAGTTATAATAAGCGATTCCGAAATAACCGAAGCCATAACACCCTCGGTAAACGCCATAATTTCGGAAATCCGCTCCGTAGTTGAAGAAACTCCGCCGGAACTTATCAGCGATTTAATGACTAGAGGAATAATTTTAGCCGGCGGCGGCAGTTTGCTTAGAGGTTTTCCGGAAATGGTCGAGAAAGCTACGGGAATTCCCACAAGACTGGTTGAAGACCCCCTTACGGCGGTAGTGCGCGGTTGCGGAATTATTCTTGAGGATATTGAGTCCTTAAGAGAAATTTTAGTCAGAATTTAATTTTATTAAAAAATCTGAGCTTACATTGTGGTTTTTTTTTCTTTTTCTGACTTTGCTCATTATTTTTTTCGGCCAAAGCCGGACTGTTTTGCTGTTAAAAAATTATTTAAGCGAAATTTTAAAACCCGTTGAACTCATTTCCGACAAGGCGGGAAATTGGTTATTTTTTTGGCAAAACACAATATTGAATATAAAAAATATAAAAGAAGCGAATACGCGGTTACTTTCAGAAAATTTAGAGCTTTACAATAAACTTTCTCGGTTATCCTTGCTTGAGGAGGAAAACAATTTTTTGAGAGAACGGGCGAACTTGGCGCAAAAAAATATTTTTACCAGTTTGGCGGATGTTATTGGGCGTGATTTTCAAAATAACCGTTCTTTTTTAATAGACATCGGCACAAATGATGGAATCGCCGCTAACATGATTGTTATTTCAAAAGGCAAAACAATTATCGGCCGCATTGCCAACGCAAGCTATAGCGCGTCCAAAGTGCAAACTCTGCTGGATACGCAAACCAGAATCGCCGCCGTTACAACAAGCAGCAATATTTCCGGTTTGGTTCGCGGATTAGGCTCCAGTGTTATTTTTGACTTGATTGCCAAAAATAAAAAACCTGAAATAGGGGAACTGATTATTTCCTCCGGAACAGACGGTATATGGCCGAAGGGTTTTGTTGTCGGAAAAATTAAAGAAATTACATCCGGCGATAATGAAGTTTTTAACACCGCTAGCATAGAATTATTGGCGGAACCCCAGGATTTTAATAGCGTTTTTGTAATTACCAATATTAAATGAAACCTGAAAATAAGAAAATTTTTTCAGTTCTTGGCGCCATTATTTTTCTAATTATTTTGGCGGGGATTCAAATTTCATTTATAAATCCTTCTTTTATAAAACTAAATCTTTTCCTGGCGCTTGTTTTATATTTAGTGATAATTAAAGATAACGCCCGGGCTATTGTTTTTGCTTGGTTTGGCGGTATTTTAACCGGTGTTAATTCTTTTTCAAATTTAGGAATAAATAGTCTGGCTTTACTGATTATCGCGGCGGTTTTTATTATTTTGGGTAAAACCACATTTCTGAACCTGACAACCAAAAGCGTTATATTGGTCGGTATGAGCGGAGTATTTTTTTATCACGCGCTAATCTGGATACTGACCGGCGGTGGAAATTTATCCTATTTTTTTAATAATGGAATTTTAGCAGAGTTAATTTTAACCGCGCTCACGCTAAAAATTCTTCTAAAATTCAAAACTAAAAATGTTTAAAAAAATATTCAAAAGAAACCGGGTTGAAATTGAACCGGAAGAAATTCTGCTCGATAGAGAGTCGACCGCAAAATTAGAAACGCCTATAAATAAAAAAGGGGTTTTTATTTTATTCGCGGCTGCAATCGTAATTTTTGTTTTATTTCTCCTAAGGGCATCTTGGCTTCAACTATGGCAAGGTGATTATTATTCTGCCAGGGCGAGCAAAAATAGTGTGCAGTCTTATCCGACCCGAGCGCCTCGCGGGATAATTTATGACCGCAATGGCAAAGCGCTTACCTTAAATGCTTCAAACTTCAGTTTGCTGGCAATTCCCGCCAACATTCCCAAAGAAAAAAACGCTTTAAATGATTGGGTAGTGCAAGTTTCTGAAATTCTTGAAAAAAAAGAAGCTGATATTTTCAATTTTGTAAAAAATTTAAATAAAAATTCCACAGAATTAGTTTTGCTTGAACAGGATTTGAAACAGCCCATTCTCATAGAACTTGAAACTCGCTTATCGAATTTGCCCGGTCTCTTCATTAATAAAGAAACCAAGCGCGATTATTATGAAGGGAACTATTTTTCTCATTTAATCGGCTACACAAGAAATGTGTCACCTAATGACCTTAAGACCGATTCGTATTACTCAATGTTGGATTTCATTGGAAAAGACGGCCTTGAACTGCAATATGAAAAAGAGTTAAGGGGCGTTCCGGGCAAAATAGCAATTTCAGTTAATTCCGATAACACCATTTTAAAAACTTTGGTGGCCGAAGAGGGCCGCCAAGGCAATAATTTAGTTTTAAGCATTGATGGCGAACTTCAGAAGCTCTTAACCGATTCTCTACGCGATAAAATGGCGCAAACAGATGCGCCGGGGGCCGCCGCTGTTGTCTTGGATATTAAATCGGGAGAAATTTTATCGTTGGTCAGTCTGCCTAGTTTTGATAATAATATTTTTAATACCGAGTTGATAAATAAAACTTACCAAGAACTTGTTAACAATAAAAACCGCCCTCTTTTTAACAGGGCCATAAGCGGGTTTTATCCGGCAGGTTCGACAATCAAGCCTTTCATAGCCTCGGCGGCCTTGGTTGAAAAAACTATAGACCCCAGCTATAAAGTTGACGATACTTTGGGCTACATATCCGTGCCAAACGTGTATAATCCGGAAATAACATATATTTACCGTGATTGGCGGCCTCATGGTTTCGTTGATATGCGCCGGGCTTTGGCTGTTTCGGCAAATGTTTATTTTTACACGATAGGCGGAGGTTATAAAAATATTAAAGGATTGGGCATAAATAAAATTGAAAAATATCTTAAAATGTTTGGCTTTGGAGCGCCTCTAGGCATTGATTTACCGGGAGAAACCGGCGGTTTAGTTCCAAATCCTGACTGGAAAGAAAAAACCAGACAAGAGAGTTGGTTTACCGGCGACACCTACAACGTTTCCATAGGCCAAGGCGACGTTAAAATAACTCCGCTCCAACTTGCGACGGCTATGGCCGCCATCGCCAACGGCGGAACATTGTGGCAACCGAAGTTGGTTTCTAAAATAACCGATTCTAATAACAATATTGTGAAAGAAATTAAGCCTAAAGCTATAAAAACAGAACTAATCGGACAGGACAACCTTGAAATAATCCGCGAAGGACTGCGCATGGCGGTTACCGATACCGATGGTTCGGCTTTCTTTTTAAAAGATTTACCGATAAAAGTGGCCGGCAAAACAGGAACGGCTCAAGTTTATTCCGATTTCAGTAAAATTAACGCCTTGTTCGCGGGCTTTGCTCCTTATGACGACCCGCAAATTGCCTTGGCGATCGTCGTTGAGGGTTCCGGTAAAGGAATAACATCGGCGCTTCCTGCCGCTAAGGACGTTTTTGAGTGGTATTATAATAAAAATTATGATAAGCTAAAATAAAATAATCATATGGCTCAACAAACATATTTAAGCCGCGAAGGTATTGAGTCTCTTGAAAAAGAGCTCCAAGAATTGAAAACCAAAAAACGCCAGGAAATAGCAAAACGCCTTCAGGAGGCGAAGGACTTAGGAGACCTTTCCGAAAACGCGGAATACTTTGAAGCCAAAGAAGCGCAATCATTTAACGAAAATCGTATTTCCGAACTTCAAGGACTTTTAAAAAATGCCGTAACAATAGAAGCATCAAATAAAGAAGACAACGTTGGGATGGGCTCAAAGGTTGAAGTTAAATCCGATAATGGCACGGAAATGTTTAGAATCGTGGGCTCTGCGGAAGCCAATCCTCAAGAAGGAAAAATTTCCAACGAATCGCCACTGGGACGCGCTTTTTTGGGACGAAAAATAGGAGAGGAAATAGAAATTAACACTCCCGGCGGTATTAATAAATACAAAATAATCAAAATAGAGAGATAAAAATGCCAACAATTGAGGAACTTCGCAAAACCAGAATTGAAAAATTAGAAGCCTTAAAAAATGGCAATAAAAATCCGTTTCCAAATAGCGTAAGGCGTGATAGCGATGTACGAAAAATTTTAGAGAGTTACTGGCTTTATAAATTGTTAAGAAAAGAATTCCATTTGACCGGCCGAATAATGTCCATGAGAATTCATGGCCAGGCGGCATTTTTCGATTTGAAAGACGAAAGCGGAAAAATCCAATGTTTTTTAAACCCTAGAGATTTAAAAGACAAAAACGCTTATGCCGATTTTGTGTCCAATTTTGATATTGGCGATTTTGTTGAAGTTAAAGGAAATGTTTTTAAAGCTAAGCGGGGAGAGAAAACAATTCGCGTCAGAAAAATAAGAATGGCCGCGAAATCTCTTCGGCCGCTTCCGGAAAAATGGCACGGCCTTAAAGATGTTGAGGAAAGATACCGCAAAAGATATCTGGATTTATTGATGAATGATGAAGTAAAAAAGAATTTTTTAATACGTTCGGAAATAATTAAAAAATTAAGAAAAATCTTTGACTGCTCCGGATTTGTTGAAGTCGAAACTCCGATTTTGCAATTGGCGCCGGGCGGCGCTACGGCGCGACCATTTAAAACACGGTTGAATGCTCTTGACTTGGATTTATATTTGAGAATTGCCCCGGAATTGTACTTGAAACAGCTTCTTGTGGGTGGATTTGAAAAAATATATGAAATTGGCAGAAATTTCAGAAATGAAGGAATGGATGCGCACCATAATCCCGAGTTTACAATGTTAGAAGCATATATCGCCTATAAGGATTCCGCCTATTTAAGAATTTTTTTGGAAAATATTCTGAGAACACTTATCAAAGACTCAACCGGAAGTCTAACAATAACTTATGAAAAAAATCTGATTGATTTTTTCAAGCCTTTTGCGGAAAAAACTTATGAAGATTTGATTAAAGAGTTCGGCGACATAGACACCGCCAAAAAAACATTGATTCAGCCAACTTTTGTTACCGGTTTTCCAAAAGAGCTTTTGCCACTCGCGAAAACACTAGAAAACGACCCTAAAACAGCCGATGCTTTTCAAATTTTTATAGGCGGCCTAGAATTAGTAAAGGCGTTTACTGAATTAAATAATCCATTGGAGCAACGGGGAAGATTTGAAGAACAGGAACGCTTAAGAGAAAAGGGTGACGAGGAAGCTCAACGGCTTGATGAGGATTTTTTGGAATCGTTAGAATATGGCATGCCGCCCAGCGCTGGTTTTGGTTTGGGCATCGACAGATTATCGGCGCTGTTAACGGATTCTCACACCTTGAGAGAAATCATTCTTTTCCCGACAATGAGACCAAAAGAATAAAAATATGGTTGATATAAAACATTTAAAAAAACAAGAAGAAGAATTAAATACAGAACGAAAAAAAGCCGCTGATGAGCGAGATATTGAAAAAGGGAAAACAATAAAACTAAAACTTGCGGAGATTAAGCAGGAGATAGCGAAACAATCAAAAGTACTTGAGGAATCTAGTAGAAAATTAAAAAATCAGCCCTTGCCGGAAGTCCCGGTTGGAAAAGACGAAACTGAAAACATTGTTTTGCGGGAAGCTGGGAGAAAACCAGAATTTAATTTCACTCCCAAGGATTATTTGGCATTAAATAAAAACTTAAAGTGGATTGATATTGAACGAGCCGGCAAAGCGGTAGGTTCGCGCTTTGGTTATTTATTGAGAGATGCTGTTTCATTGGAGTTTGCTTTAATCAGGTTTGTCTTTGATATTTTGAAAAAAGAAAACTTTATACCTATCATTCCTCCAGTTTTTCTTAAGCCAGAAGCCATGCGGGGTATGGGATATTTAGACCATGATGAAGATGAAGTTTATCACCTTGAAAAAGACGATTTATATTTGATTGGAACCTCGGAACAGGCGATAGGCGCTATGCATATGAATGAAATTTTTGCCGAGAAAGAACTGCCGCTTCGTTACGCAGGATTTTCCACTTGCTTTAGAAGAGAGGCGGGGTCATATGGCAAGGATACCAAAGGAATTTTGAGAGTCCACCAGTTTGATAAAATTGAAATGTTCAGTTTCGCGCGCCCGGAAGATTCCAAAAAAGAACATGAATTTTTGCTTTCCATGGAAGAAAAACTGATGAAAGAATTGGATATTTCTTATCACGTTCTTCAAATTTGCACCGGTGATTTGGGAGTGCAAGCCGCCAATAAATACGATATAGAGGCATGGATGCCGGGACAAAGCCAATATCGCGAAACTCATTCAACATCAAACGACACTGATTTCCAGTCCCGCCGTTTGAATATAAAATATAAAAAAGAAGCAACCGGAAAAAATGAATATGTCCACACATTAAATGGAACGGCCTTGGCAATCGGGCGGATTCTTATAGCCATCATGGAAAATTATCAGCAAGAAGACGGCGCGATAAAAATCCCAAAGGTTTTAGAAAAATACATGTAGTATGCCCTCCAGCCGCTATTATCGTTTTAAAGCCCATTCTTCAAAAGAACGGGCGGAAAAAATAAAGACGTTTCTCTTTTGGTCTGTTTCTGTTGCTATTTTTATTTTTATCATGTGGTCATTTTTCGCGTCGCCATTTTTTAAAATTACAAAAATAAAATTGCCGGAAAATGATATCGTTACCACTAATGACATACGCAAAATAATGTCAGATAGCGCCCCTTTTGATTTGGGAGAAAATTTATTTATTCTTTCAAAAAACAATATTAAAGGCACTCTAACCGCCGCTTTTCCTACGATAACCAGTATTAATGTGGAAAAAGAATTATTCAATGGCTTAACTGTTAGATATGAAAAAAGAATTCCCGTTGGTATTTGGTGTGGTAAAGATAATTGCTACTATTTTGACAAAGAAGGGATTATTTTCAAAGAAGCGCCGGTAACCGAAGGCGGACTCATATTGAAAATACAGGACTCTGGAAATAAAGAACTCTCTTTGGGCGCTCAAGCAATAAAGGCCGCTCAGTTAAAGTTTATAATGGATTTTAATAATAAACTTTCAGCTAACGGTCAAATCAAAATCATAGAATTTAAAATTGGGCCTTCCGCCGATTTTGATTTAACAGCGGTAACCGCCAATGACTGGTTAATTTATCTGAACCAAAAACAAAATCCCGCTTTAGCGGCAAGTAATTTATTTACCGTTTTAAACGAAGTCATAAAAAACAAAGTTTCCAATTTGGAATACATAGACCTCCGCATTCCCACCCGAATTTTTTATAAATTGAAATAATTTTTACTCAATTTTGTAAACAAAAATTGAGTAGCCGATTTTGGTGAGAGGTTCATACTTATCGAGCCAGGTGTAAGAACGCTCATTATAAGAGCAGGGGATTTTATCGCCCTTGCAGGCGCCTTGGAGAACTGACGCCGAAACCGCCAGCCAGCCTTTTTGTGGAATTTCGCGGTTAAAGGAAATAATCTTGGCGGTTTTTATGTAATATTCCGCCGGAGCGCCGGAAAAATAATCCAGTTTTATTTCTTTAATATTATTTTTTTCAATAAACTGCGAAAGCCGTAAAACATCCTGCCCCCAATCAAGATTGGAATCAACGGCAAACATATAACCTCCGTTGGGGCCGCCGGCAATTTCGTTATAATACGCCAAAAACGACGGCCAGACGGAAATAACAGAAACCGCCGCCCAGAAAAAGAAAGCCAAAATCAGCAGGCCTTTTTTAAAATTATCTTTTATCCAAACTGAAATCTGGCCTGCGGTTAGAATATAAATAAACGGAATTGTCGGTAAAATATGCCTCACCCCGATATTGAGATTCGACGTTATTGAGAAAAACCAATAAACAGCAAGCGTTAAAAGCATCCCGAATTCGGTAAAATTATTTCTGAAGAATTCTACGGATATTTTTTGCGAAATAACTTTTTTCAAAGCCAAAAATAAGGCAAAAAATGCCAAGAGAATATACGCCAGCGGTTCCTTAAGCAGATACATCATCGGAAAATAAGACCGCGACCCATTAGCCGAAATTTCTCCCAAATAATAGGTGGTATTGCCACCGCCAGACCGCTGGAGAACCATCAGAAAACCTAAAAAATATTCTCCCCAAGCTCTAAGATAGGGCTGTGAAGAAATCCAGACGCTTAAATTGGCCAGCGGTTTGAAGCCGAATGTAGATAAAATAAAAGCAGTATCGGTTGCTTGTTTTTCAATTGGATAATTCCAAATATGATAAATGTAGACCGCGCCGACAACCAGATAGGCAATTATCAAAACAACAAAAAATCCACCAATATATTTTTTCCATTGCCCATTCAATAAAGCCCAAATCAAAATTATAAATCCAAAAATAGGCGCCAAAAGAAAAGTTGAGAACTTGGCTAGAAAGCTTAATCCTAAGACAACTCCAAAAATACATAAGTTGCGCCAAACGGGATTTTTCAGCCACTTATGAAAATAATAAAAACTTATAAAAAAAGCGGCGGCGGCGGCAACATCGGTCGTTACCAGCCGAGTGTGCGCCAAAAAAGTGGGAGAAAAGGAATAAAAAGCCAGAGCGATAATGCCCGCCGTTTCGCCCCATAATTCTTTGGCAAATTTGAAAACATAAAATCCGAGAAGAATACCGATTAAAATTATTGGAATTCTTCCATATCTCATCATATTTTGAGCGTCATTGCCGGAATAATAAAGCAAATCATTGCCAAAGCCGACATCAGTTTGCCAAACCGGAGTTCTCGATAAATCGGCCGTTAATGCCGTATCCCAACCCCAACTTTGGTAGGGAAAATTTATTTTCATAAACAAAAGCGGCAAACCTGACAAGTCTTTCACCAATGGCGGATGTTCCGGATTAAGCCGCATATCTTGCTGGGTTACATAAGAATAGCCCGCCGGAAGATGGATTCTCTCATCATAGTTGGCGTTATCATCCCACATACTGGTTATGGCAAGCGCGCCGAAAAGTATTAAAAGCGAGCCCGCCAAAATGTTTATTTTTTTCATATTTATGGAATTATTAAAACAGCGGTATTTATATCAACAAAATTAATTTTGCTTTGCGGAAATTGTTTATTCAATTTATGAAGCAGTTCTATATCGTAATAAATTGGGGCAATAACAGCGCTGTTTCCTTCTAATTTAATTTTATCAACTTCATCGGCGCGCAAATAAGTTATTTTGGTTTTTTGAGACGTTAAAAAATAAACGGTTTGGGCCGATACCGGCAATCCGTTATCCGTCGCCCTGTCATTGGGGTGCCATAGAACATATTTTTCTGTTTGCGGCGATAAACTATTCAAATACTTTGAAATTTCGATTTGCTCGCTGGAAAACGCCCGGGAAACATTAATATTATGCGCCCATTTATTAAAGTATAAATTGAAATCACGAACAGCTATAAAAACCAATAATAATAATAAAAGCGGCAGGATTTGTCTTTCGCTAAAATATTCTTTTAACTTGTCATAAACCCAAACTAAACCAATGCCGGAAAGCGTCATTGCCGCGGGAATCGCGCCCACGGCCCTCAAGGCATGCGGGTTTCCTTCGATAGTTAAAATATTCGGCAATAAAAAAATGACAAGCCACAAGAGTATAAATCTATCTTCAAAAGAGTGGCGCTTAACGCCGAAATAAATTCCTATGATAAACAGAATTCCAACCGGAAAAAACAACTCCGGCGAGCCGGCGTAATTATGCCGCCAATTGAAATCTCCGGCGATGTTGAACATACCCATGGTCTTTATAGCGCTAATCGTTACCGCTATAAGCGGGGAATCTTGAGAAAAAATCGATACGGAAGAACTTCGGCCGAAAAAATCGGCAGGGTTATTCAAAAAATAAAGTCCAATCGGAAGGGCAACCAAAAATGTAACTCCGATAAACGCCAAAATTCCCAGCCAAAGTTTTTTGTTTTTATTAAAAAGAAACGGCGCGAACGCCAAAAGCGCCAATACCGGCGCGAACCTGAATGAAATATAAGTATAGAATCCCAAACCAAATAAAACTCCCGCCAGGACAAAATGAATATATTTCCGTAACCGAAACCCCTTGAGCAAAAAGTAAGAGGACCAAATTAAAATAGGCACCATCAAAGCGGCGCGAAATCCTGTCCGGCTGAAATTAACAGCCCAAAAACTGGTTGCCATAAATAAACTGGAAACCAAAGCGACCCGAATATTAAATAATTCTTTGGAAAGAAAATATAGCCCCAAAACGGCTAAAACCCCCGCCAGAGCGGGGAACAACCTTAAAACCCAAGGTTCTGCGCCAAAGACATTAATCGCAAGAGCGTCAAGCCATACTATAAGCCCCTCCCGACCGTTATTATTAGGGTAAAAAGCCTTCCAGCCAGAGGCTGGTCCGCCTATGGCGGAAAATCCGCCGTCCTTTATTAGTGTCAAGGCATCGGCGCCATTCATTGCCTCATCTTGGTATAAGCCGGTTGGAATTGAGGTAAACTGCCAAAACCTGAAAAAAACCGCTACAACGACAATAAAAACAATCAGGGCAGTTGTAATATATTTGTTTGGCATAAGTTTATTTTACCAGAAATCTATTTATTGTTAAAATGTATATACACAGCATGTTTAATTTCTTAACATTTTTATCCGGCAGTTTTATTCTATTGGAAATTCGTTTTCCAAAAATTTTTGGCGCGACTGTTTCCAATGAAGAAAAACTTGCAGCAATGGAGCATTTCTACAATTCTATCGGCGATATCAAACCGTATATAGTTTTTGAAATTGCCGTGCCGGAAAAAGGAACCGACATAGGATTTTTTATCGCTGTCCCCGAAAAACTCCGCGGCGCTATAGAAAAGCAAATAGCGGGATTTTTTCCCGAAGCGGAGATTGAAGCTGCCAACAATTTTAATATTATTAATAATCAGGGCGCGGTGAGCGGCGCGGTGTTGAAACTTAAAAATAACGGCAGGGCGCCGCTTCAAACCTACAAAAAACTCCAAACCGGCGCCCTGGGGCTTATTACAAACGCCGTTTCTTCGCTGAAAGAAAATGGAGAAGGCGCCGCTTTTCAAATTTTAATAAAACCGCGCGAAAAAAATTTATTTGAAACCAACATAAGAATCGTGTCATCCGCCCATACAAAAGAGGGCGCAGATAAAATTTTGTCCGGCATAGAAGACGCGTTTACCCAATTTGAACTTCCCGGTTTCGACACTTTTTACAGTTTCAGACCGCAAGGCGAAACTCTGGAAAAATTAATTCACGATTTTTCTTTCAGACTATTCAACAAAAAAGAAGCTACTTGGTTTTCGGCCGAAGAATTAACCGGCGTTTTTCATTGGCCGATTATAAAAATCGAGTCCGAAAAAACAAGATTTTTGAAAGCCAAGGCGACACCCCCGCCATCGATTTCACCAATCTCCGGAATTACCCTTGGAAAAAATTATTTCCGGGAACAAGAAACGACAATAAAATTGAGCCCGCTTGACCGGCGCCGCCACATTCACGTTACGGGGCAATCCACGGCCGGCAAGAAACAATTTTTGCTCAATCTTATAAAACAAGATATTAACGGCGGCGCCGGAATTGGCGTCATCGATTCAGCCGGCGACTTGATTAAAACCATTTTGGATTTTGTTCCGCGAACGCGGCGCAATGATATTATTTTGTTTAAGCCGGCCGACGCAAAACAATCCGTCGATATCGGAGCCGGCAATATAATTGAAAATGGAAAAATATTTTTGGCCGACCTTTCAAAAAACGCGGTTGACGAAACCGGAGGAATTTTTTGGGAGCGCGTATTGGCAAATAAATTTTTAATGGCGGCATCAGAATATTTGAGAAAACGCGAGCGGATAATAAATCGTGACTTTCATCTTTATATGAATGATTTTCACGATTTAACCGCAGATTACGTGGCTAAAATTATTTCCGAAACCGCAAAAAAACAACTCAATCTTAATCTCGTTTTGGCTAATCAAAATGTTTTTTTTGATAATATCGGAACGCTGGTGGCCTTCCGTTCTAATCCCGACAATGCCGCGTTTTTATTCAAACATTTTCAGTCGGTATTCAATAAAGCGGACCTGGTCAGTATTGATGATAACCATGCTCATGTTAAAATGCTTATTAACGGCAATATAACAACGCCATTTACAATTAAAGTTGAGAATTAAAATGGAAATAAATTATTCAAGAAAAGATTTTTATTTAGTTATTCTGGCAGGGGAGTTGGTCGCTTGGCTTTCTTTGCCAACATTAAAAAATATCCAAGCTTTGGATATTCTGGCGAAATGGGGGATTGAATTAAAAGTTTTTGCCATTTTTTGGGCTTTTTTTGTTCCTATTTGCGCGGCTTTGGGGCTTGGTTTTTTTTACCTAATAGCAAAAAATAAAAACCGGATTGGTTTTTTCCAACTGGGTAAGTATGGGGTCATCGGCGTTTTGAACACGCTTCTCAATGCCGGAATTTATAATTTATTAATTTTTCTGACAAATGTCGCATTAGGTCTTGCTATCGATTTATTTTTCGTGGTTGCTTTTGTCATAACAGTTATAAATAGTTTTTTCTGGAACCGGTATTGGGCTTTCAGCGGAACCGGAACGGAAACTATCGGCAAGGACGCCTTTCAATTCTTTTTCGTTTCAACAATTGTGGCTATAGTGAATATAGGAATTTTGCATGCAATCGTTAATGTGATAGGCGCGCCGGCGGGAATTAATTTGAAAATTTGGGCCAATATAGCGCTGGTCTTCACCATAATTACCGCTTTTTTGGGTAACTTTTTCGGCTATAAGTTTATAGTATTTAAAAAATAATATAGCTATCCGATATCCAATGAGGGGATATCGGATAGCTATATTATTATATTGCTTTTGCAATTAGTCCTATTAAGAAAATACCGAGAGTATTGAACGCGAAAGAAAGCGGAATAAACCGCGATGTTTTCATTTTCTCACAACCCAAAAGGCTTATTCCCAACTCATCGGGGAGAGGAGAGGCGATAATCAACCCCCCGACAAGAGCGGTAAACCACCTGAAAGACCTCAATTTAAATAGCGCTTTGAATCTTTTTCCCGCTCCTTCATGCTTAATCAATTCCATCAAGTGTTCCGAAAGCCTATCCCGAACAAACCGGAAAATAATCAAGTCTCCGACAACCGCCCCCATGCCTCCAAAAAGAGCCGTAAGTGCGATTGAATTAGCGCGAGCAATCTCGCCAAGAGTAGCCATCGCCGGCGCGGTAGTAAAAACAGAAGTAAAAAACATTCCGGCTATAAAGCTTCCTATTAGTTCCAATTCTTTCGTGGAGGTAAGAATGTTTGTTAAAATTTTCGTTTTTACCAAGATAAAGGCGATAAGAATGCTTAAAAAAATAATCCCGATATCTTGCGCTAAAAATTTCTTTTCGGCATTGTTTATATCCATGGCGTTTATTATAGCATTTTAAGGGGATAATATAATATTGACAATATCAACTACAACTGATATAGTATAGTCAATGTGTGAAGGGGAAAAGTTCCTTAACTTTTTTCAAAAAACATAAAAGGAGGAGCAAATGATTGGAGCGGCATTGTCAGCGGCAGCGGTGCGTGACCCGGAAGAGGCAAGAAGGCGATTTGACAGAGAATTCAGCGCGCAAATATTCGCGCTGAAACGCCACGATTGCCCCAAAATGATCGTAAGAACCTTAGAAAAGAAGCGGCCTCAAGTCATTGCAAGGGCGGGCGGAATGATTCCCTCCGGGAGCAAGCGGGTGTCATTTCTTCCGATTATTCCTTCAAACCGTCTCAGTGTTCGAGAGCAGTTATCAATGGTGAAAAACGGCAATATTCCGGGCTGTACGCGTCTGGATACCGCCTATATCACCAATCTTGAACTAGTGCCAGAAGAAGAATACTTCATCTTCAGCATCGAGGATGGCACGAAAACTTTGGGATGGACTCCGATTTTCGGAGAAAAGGTATTCAAGGCACAGCCCAACCGTCGCGGACTCAGCGTTCCGGAAATTATCAGTCTTTGTAGACACACCGACGTAATTTCGCGTCAGAATATTGACGCCATTTTATCCAAGTTAAAGGACAAAGTGCCGTTCCTTTGGCTGGTCGAAAGAGAACCGCGCCTGTGCGCGGATAAGATGACAACCTCGGACCCTAGATGGGGAATCCCATCCTGTAACAGTGTAGTTATTTAATATCGTTCCTTTTTTGCAGTACAAAAGGGCGGGTCACAGACCCGCCCGCTTTTTATTTAAAGTTCAAACACATCTCCCATTTCCGGCGCTTCGGCATCAATCGACAGTTCTTTTTTGATAATTTTTTGCAAAGCCAATTCCGCCGCTTCTTCGCCCTGTACCACGAAAACTTTTTTAATTGGCCTTTCAATCCGGCTAATCCAATTTTTCAAACCTGCCTGGTCTGCGTGAGCCGAATAGCCGCCGATTGCTTTGACATTGCATCTAACGGACACATTCTCGTCCATAATTCTCACTTCTTTTTCGCCGTCGAGAATCCGGCGGCCCAAAGAACCTACTGTTTGATAACCGATTATGAGCAACATGCTGTTGGGGTCGGATAGATACCGCCGTTCGTGGTGCAGAATGCGGCCGGCCGTTGACATGCCGGAACCGGCAATTATTATTTTCGGCCCAGATATATCATTAATTTTTTTTGAATCTTCAGTTGAAAGCGTAAATTTCAAATTGGGAAAATCAAAAATTTCATCGGACGCGCTCAAATGCTTTGCTTCCTTGCCGTAATATTCCGGATATTTTTTATAAATCGCCGTAGCATTGATGGCCAGGGGACTATCCAGAAATATCGGAACGGGCGGAATAAGTTTGTTTTCCACCAAATTATTCAATTCATAAAGCAACTCTTGGGTACGCTCCATGGCGAAAGCGGGAATCATTATCGTCCCGCCTTTGCCAATCGTGTATTCGATTGTTTCCTCCAAAATTTCCTTTCTTCTTACGCGGTCCTCGTGCAGGCGGTCGCCGTAAGCCGATTCTATTACCACGTAATCGGCGCGAGCGACAAATTCCGTCGGCGCCAAAAGCGGAGTGGGCGGGTTGCCCAAGTCGCCGGAAAAAACAATAGTTTTGCCTTCGGCTTTGATTCTTATAATAGACGAACCGAGAATATGGCCGGCATCCAAAAATTCGGCGGTGATGTCCGGGCCAATTTCAAATTCCTTGTGATAATCAATTTTTTCAAATAATCCGCTGGCACCTTCAACATCTTCCATCGCGTAAAGCGGTTTGATGCCCTGCTTTTCCGCTTCATATTTGATGATGTGTTCGGAGTCAAGCAAAAGCAACTTGGCAAAATCCAAAGTTGGCGGCGTTCCATAAATCTTGCCTCGGAAACCATCATGGTAAATCTTAGGTATCCGGCCGGTGTGGTCGATATGGGCATGGGTCACCAAAAGCGCTTGGATTTCTTCGGGGACGTAAGGAAAATTTTCGTAGTTTTCTTTTTCGGCCATCCTGCTACCCTGCGACATCCCGCAATCAATCAGAATTTTCGTTTTATTCTTTTCGCCGCCGACCTCCAAAAGATAGTTTGCTCCCGTAACCGACCTGGCAGCGCCGTAAAAGTATAATTTCATCATGCTATTTTATTAAAGATAATTCCAAAAGGACAGTGGTCCGACCCGAGAATCTCTCTTTGAGTGAAAACATCTTTAACGAGAGATTTGAATGATTTAGTAACAAAGCAATAATCTATTCTCCAACCAATATCGCGCGCGCGCAGATTTCTCCAATATGGCCACCACGTATATGATTTCTTGTCCGGATATTTACTTCTAAAAGTATCTGTATATCCTAATTTTAAAAGATTGGAAATTTGCTCCCGTTCTTTGGGGGTAAACATCGTGTTATTTTGATTTTGTTTCGCGTTAAAAACATCTAATTCCGTATGAGCAATATTGAAATCTCCTACAAGAATAACTTTTTTATTCGCCAGTGATTTAAAAATCAGTAAAAGTTTTTTATAGACCCCCAACTTGTACGACATGTCGCGCTTGTCTCTGCTGCCGTGTGGAATATAAAAATTAAACAAAATAAAATCTTTAAATGTTAATTTAAGGCACCGCCCTTCATTATCAAATCGTTTTATTCCCAATTTCGTCTCTACCGAAACGGGTTTTATCTTTGTGTAAACCGCCACTCCGGAATGCCCTTTCTTCAAAGATGAAGAATTAAAATACGCGTAATAGCCGTCAATTTGAGAAAATTCTTCCGGCAACTCTTTAAAATCCGCTTTTATTTCCTGCAGGCAAACTATATCGGGATTATTAGCCTTAAGCCAATCGCGAAACGTGGTTTTAAATATGGACCGTATCCCATTTACATTCCATGTAAATATTTTCATATACTTACTATAACTTTCCTGATTTTATTTCATCAGGAATTTAAACAATTCGTATATCAGAAATGCCGGCCAGACGAGGGCTTTTAGAAAGCCGAGAACTCCGGCCCGAAACGTATCCGCATGCTGAATAAAATACACCACCGCCCCGATAAACCCTAAACCATAAAATGATTCCATAATATTTTTGTGCATATTAATTTTAATTTTAGTATATCAAATTGAAGCGCTTTTGTATTTCATACTTTAAACTTTTTATTCCAATATATAGCTTCAACTTTCCTGACTGGCTTTCCTTTAATTGTTCCGTAAGTCCAATGATGAATTCTTGGTTGTCCAAGTTTTTCGCTGTTACTGATAGCTTTATTGCCCCCAATATAAAAACCTATATGTTTGTGTTTTTCTCCATCTTCAAAATTTAATTCTTCCCACACCAAAACGCTGCCGATTTTGGGTGTTTTAATTTTATTCCATCCCGATTGCGCCAAATCTTTAATCGTGCCCTCAACTGTCCCATGCGGTTTTTGGATAAGCTGAAATATTGTGAGAATAGATGAAACATAAAAAGCGCAAGAAAGATTGCCATTGCGCACAATATCAACTTTTTTTCCATCAATTTTTGCGTAAAGATTTCTGAAAATATCAGAACCCACGCTGTTTTTTATAACCGCCAGATAAGTATTGTAAGGCAGGAGAGTTATTTGTTTTTTGTTCATATATATTAAAAACCCTTTTATAAACCTATTCCATCATATCAGACTGGGACGTCTCGATCTCGAAATAAGCTATCACAACTTGGCTCCGAACGCTCAACGATTTCCGAACTTTTGACTGGGCAAGCGAATACAAATATCCGACCGTAGTTTTAGACCAAATGAAAGAAATGCTGGCCAAGTACGCGAATGTATAACCCGTTCTTGCCCCGTGTTTGCCCCTGTGGCGAGCGGTTCGACCGGAGTAAGAGATTTGTACCAATTCGGAAACCGGAAACAACCGTGAACGAAATTTGCGAGCCTAATGCAATTTGCTTAACTTTTGAAAAATTAAGCAAATTCCGATTACATTTTTCGGCTGTCATACGCCCAATGCAAAATCGCTTGGCGTTGAACCGGACGACATGATTTATCGCCGACTTCACAGTGTTTTTTGAGTTGAGCAATGTGCCGTACAATAGCTCTCCACCGCTTAATCTGCCGTTCGTCTTCAACAGGAAGCCGTCTACCCATATAATATCGGCAATACCACTGAAACCAACCTCTTGGATCATCCTTGTAAATCCAACCTTTTTTTCTCCAAACGGACAAGGGCTGACTGGCGTTCACTTTGAAAAAATTTAGCGCGGGGTCATGCGCGTACGAACCTTTATTTTGAAATTTTGCCTTAGTAAACCAATCCTGCGGAAATTCTTTAACGCAATCACGCATATAGACTCCGCCAAAAACGCCGAGCGTGAGCATCTGTTTTGGCGTAAGCTCTGGCTTGAAATCCGGATGAAAATTTCGTCCCACCGGTTCGGTAAGTTGGTATTTGTAGCCCTTCTGGAATTTATCGTTTACTTTGACAGTCTTTTTCATAGATTTCATTATTGACGATTATACCACTCTTTATATAATTTTATGGTATAATATTCTTATATGTGTTGGAGGTCGAAACACATACTGAGTAATTAAGTAATTAAAAATAAAAAACATTATGAATAAACTCAATGCTTTCGACTGGCTCGCTTTAGTATTAGTCATCGTCGGCGGTTTAAACTGGGGATTGGTCGGTATTTTTAAATTTGACCTTGTGGCCACCATCTTCGGTGATATGTCCGTACTTTCAAGAATCGTGTACGCTCTTGTCGGACTTGCCGCCGTCTACCTCGCCGCTATATCCATGAAGCTTGCTAAACAGTAAGCTTTTTTTATTTGAGATAAAATCAAACAAAAAAACCGTCTCTTGAATGAGCGGTTTTTTTGTTGTTATTCAATTTCAATCATTACTTCGTTTCTATTCAGCCACGGGGCGGTAAATGGCGCATTGTATCCGGCGTATTCAGGTAATCCTTTCGGTTTAATAGAATCTCGTTCTAAAAGTTTGAACAATTCTTGTTTTTTACCTGCGACACGTAGGGCGTTTCTAAACCACGAAAACCTAAGTACCGCTACTTTTCTTGCCTTTTGCGGGACAATCTTCACTTCAGGATTATTTGGTTTCGGAAGCGTCTCAAGCGTATATTCAAATGGCATAACAAATGAAATAATTCTTTTTTTATTATCCCCGGTTTCAACTACTGGCGCAGTCATAGGCAAGACCTCGCTTTCTTTTTCCACCACAGGCGCGGTCATTGCCATCTTTTCGGACTC
>JAUSKX010000026.1 GCA_030646675.1 Candidatus Azambacteria bacterium
CTCTACCAACTGAGCTATGGCCCCTAAGTGCACAACGGGCGATCGCCCGGGCGTGACTGAATCTTAGGCGTCTGCCGTATGATCGCGATGATGTCGCCGGACTTCGAGCACTCAGCCCCTGAATCGGCAGAGCAGATAGCTGCGATCGAGAGGATCCTCGCCGAGCTCAGCGAGCCGGCCGGCCTCGACGCGGCCGACCGCCGAATTGGCGAGATCGCGCCTCAATTGCAGAGCACGCTCGACAAGGCGCTGTCGGCCGGTGGCTGGTTCGACGACGCGCACGAAGCCTTGATTCTGACGGCCGCCACGACGCCCGACGATCAGGCGCGGATCGACGCGGTGCGCAATCTGGTGCTCGAGCAGACCAGGCTGGGCATGCTGGTGGGGGTGGCAGTGGGCTGGGAGATCGGCGAGCGGCTCGCCGTTGGGCCGAGTGCCGGTTCGGACCGAAAGGGTTCAGCTCAGGATTCCGTCGCGCCCGACCGCGATGATCGGGCCGACGAAGTCTGATGTGCGCGGGTCAGGCCTCACTGTGGTCGCGCAGCCAGTGGGCACGGTCTTTCCAGTCGTGCACCATCAGCAGGCCGCCGGTCAGAGCCAGCACCGCTCCGGTGAAACCGTGGTGCAGACGCCAGCCTGCAACCCATACTCGCTGTAGATCTTTGTCGTAATGAACCATCTTCCCCATCCCATCCTTCGTCCGCGATCCCCTATCGCGGTCACTGTCCAAACGTAAGCCTTGAGTTATGAATCTGCAACCTAGTTATCGGCATTTCGGAGGTCGGCGATAAGCATGTGGTACTCGTCAAAATCACGTATTTCAGTAGTTCTCGTAGTTCTGGCGCTGTCATTCGCGGCGATTACGATCGCCGGGTGCGGCGACGAGAACGAGCCCGCGGCCGGCGGCGCCACGGCTACCGCTACGTCCGCCACCGGCGGTAAAAGCGGCGCAACGGGCGATCCCGAAACGAGTGAAACCGGCCCCGTCGATACCCCCGCAGACGACGGCGGCGTCAGCCCCCAGGGCGACGACGGCGGCGTCGGCACGGAAGGCGGCGCAGGTGACGAAGAGCCGGCGCGCGCGCCGATTGAGATGACCGTTGCCGGCAAAAGATTCGGTCCCGAGACGTCTGACGAGGTTCACGTGCCGGCGTTCATGGCCATCGAACTCGACGTGACCGTGCGCGATTCGGCGGACAAGAAGCTTTTGATCACGCGGTCCGATGGCAAGTCATTCTCGCGCACCTTTCCCGGGGGCAAGCGATCGACTTACCTGCTCGAGGGCCTGCGAACAGGTCGTTCGCTGATCGTCTCAATCGGGAGCGACAGCGTGACCGTCGTGGCCGACGTTGTCGAGGTGGGTCCCTAGCGGATCACGCCGGGCTGAGCGCGGCGGACCGGCTGCAGTTACGAGGCTGCGGAAATCGCCGCTGCGGCGCCGGTAGCGCCGTCGCTGGGCACGCCGCTGCCGGTCGGTCCGGTCGGTGGGCCGGGCTCGCCTACCGGCGGAGTGGCCGCCGGCGGCGTGGGTGGCGTGGGCAGACCGGGCG
>JAUSKX010000014.1 GCA_030646675.1 Candidatus Azambacteria bacterium
GTTTTTATATTTGAAGCGCCGTATCTTATTGATATGTTTGAAAACCTTGCCTTTGACACAATTTACCATGAACACCTTTCCTATTTGTCGGTCAGACCGCTTAAAAAATTCTTTGAGCAATTCGGCCTTCAGATTTTTGACGTGAAAATTTTACCCGTTCAGGGCAATTCTTTGCGGGTTTATGTTTCATATCCGGGAAAATACCAAATTAAACCGTCCGTTGAAGAATGTCTTGAAAAAGAAAAAGAATTGAAAATGGATACGCTTGGGGCGTATAAAGAATTGGCTCGGCGCGCGGGCGAATTAAAAGAGAAAGTCTTAACGACTTTGCGCGACCTAAAAAGCAATGGCAAGAAAATTGCCGCTTATGGCGCGCCGGCAAAGGGCAATACCCTCCTTTGTTATTTTAATATTGGTCCGGAAATTTTGGATTACGCGACAGAAACCCTGCCTTCAAAAATCGGTTTGTATACGCCGGGAACTCATATACCCGTCATAAACATAGAGGATGCCCATAAAAATCCGCCTGATTATTATTTGTTGCTTGCTTGGAATTACAAAGACATAATTTTACAAAAGGAAGAAGTATTTCGAAAACAAGGGGGTAAATTTATTATGCCGATAGGCGACAATCAAATTTTATAGTATGTTATTTTCTCCTAAAAATATTTTAGTTTGCGGCGGCAGCGGTTTTATCGGGTCGAATTTTATCCGCTATATTTATAATAAATATCCCGGTTATAAAATTTTTAATCTGGATTTACTGACTTATGCCGGAAATCCGGAGAATCTTTTGGATATCGAACAAAAAGAAGCCGCTGTGGATTTGGTAAAAAAAAGATACAATTTTATCCATGGCGACATTTGTGACGGCGCGTTTCTTAATGATATTTTTTTTCAAAATAATTTTGACATTGTTGTTAATTTTGCCGCGGAAAGCCATGTTGACCGGTCATTTGTTAATTCCTTTGATTTTATCAGGACAAATGTTGAAGGAGCGCGCTCATTGGTGGAGGCGGCAAGGAAGCATAATGTCGCCAGATTCGTTCAAATTTCTACCGATGAAATTTATGGGTCGGTGCCTAACGGTTTTTCAACCGAAGAGGCACCATTCCGGCCATCAAATCCTTACGCGGCATCCAAAGCTGCGGCCGATTTATTGGTCCAGTCGTATATAAAAACCCACCGCGTTCCGGCGTTGATTGTCCGAGGTTCCAATAATTACGGCCCATTCCAATATCCAGAAAAATTAATTCCGTTGGCGGTATCGAATATTATTGAAGGCAAAAAAGTACCGGTTCATGGTTCCGGCGAACATCGGCGCAGTTGGCTTCATGTCAATGATTTTTGCGATGCCATTGATTTAATAATTCATGAAGCAACCGACCACAGTATTTTTAACGTTTCGGGAGAGGAAAAAAGCAACTTGGAAATTTTGGAAATTATATCAAAGAATTTTGGGGGCAGTTCGGAAGGTCTTAAAGAGCATACCAAGGACAGGCCCGGCGCGGATTTGCGCTATGCCCCTGATTCCTCCAAATTAAAATTAGAATTAGGATGGTTTCCGAAATATAATATCGAGGGAAGCCTGACGGATATAGTTAGTTGGTACAAAGATAATCAGGATTGGTGGCGCAAAATAAAATCAAAAAAGAACTATCAAGACCACTATGAGCGCCAAGTTAAAGCCGAATATTATTAATTTTTATGACTCAAACAGCTAAAAAAATTTTGGTAACCGGAGGCGCCGGATATATCGGTTGCGTGCTAGTGCCTAAGTTGTTAGGAAAAGGTTATGAGGTCAGAGTTTTGGACAAAATGATTTTCGGCGAAGAACCGATTAAAGAATTTAAAGATAAAATTGAATTAGTTATCGGCGACTCCAGATATGTCGAGCCGAAAATAATGGATGGGATTGACGCGGTAATCCATTTGGCCGGGTTTTCAACCGACCCGACTTCGCAATATGACCCGCGCCTTACCGATACAGTTAATCATATTGCCACCGAACATCTCGCCAAATTGGCAAAAACCAAGGGGGTAAAGAGGTTCGTTTATGCTTCAAGTTGTTCGGTTTATTTTACTCTAGACACCCCTCTTGAACCGCCGCTATATAAAGAGACCGATTCAATAAATCCTATTTCGGCCTACTCTTTGAGCAAGCGCTGTTCGGAGCAGGTTTTATTGGGGATGGCGAATGAAGATTTTCAGCCGACAATATTTCGCAAAGGAACGCTTTATGGCTGGTCGCCGAGAATGCGCTATGATTTGGTTTTTAACGCGTTTGTCAAAGACGCTTTTCACAAAAAGATTTTGACCGTTGATGCCGGCGGTGAAATTTGGCGCCCGATGATAGATATCCAAGACGCAACCGATGCTTACATAAGCGCCTTAGAATTGCCGCTTGAAAAAGTCGGCGGAAGAATATTTAATGTTGCTCACGCGAATTGGAGCATCGGCAGTCTCGCTCGTGAAATTCAGAAAATTTTGAAGGAAAAAAAGGGGGTTAATATTGAACTTGATATCAAGCCGATAAGTTTAACAAGGAATTATAAAGCAGACACCCAATCGTTTAACGAAACTTTTAATTTTAGCCCGAGCCGTTCCTTTGAAGAAGCGGTCTTTGAAATTTGGGATCATCTGGAAAATGACAAGGAACACGATTCTAATCACATGCAGTATTATGGCGACAAATGGTACAAGCAGTTTTTTGAAACGCCGGAAGGACTAGAATTCAAAAAGCATATTTGATAAACATGAAAAAAGTTTTAATCACAGGCGCCAATGGTCAATTAGCTTTTGACTTGATTAGAATTTTCAGTGATGGCTACGAAGTTATAAAAGCTGTTCATGATGATTTTGATGTTGCCGATAAAATTGCGACAGAAAATTTCATAAAAAATTGCGCTCCGGATATTGTAATCAATACGGCGGCCTACCATAAAATCGAAGAATGCGAATTAAATCCCGAAAGAAGTTTCGCGGTTAATGCCATTGGCGCGTTTAATGTTTCCAAAGCCGCGGCGGCTATCGGCGCCAAAATAATTTTTTTCAGCACGGATTATGTTTTTGACGGAAGCAAAGAATATTTCATTGAATCCGATACTCCTAATCCGCTTAATGTTTATAGCTCTTCAAAATTAGCCGGGGAGAATTTGACAAAAATAGCGAACGAAAATCACTACGTAATCAGGACAGGATGGCTTTTCGGCGTTCACCAATCGGGCAAGGGCTATAATTTTGTCGGTTTAATGCTCGAAAAAGCAAAAAATGGCGGCGTTATCAAAGTTGTCAATGATCAATTCGGATCTCCCACATACTCTTATGATTTGGCGGTAAAAATAAAAGAATTAATTGACAAAAAAGCGCCACCCGGTATTTACCATATGACTAATGGCGGTTTTTGTTCTTGGTACGAATTTGCGAAAAAAATATTTGAACTCGGCGAAATCAAAGCCGATATCGCGCCGGTGAGTTCTCAGGAGTATCCTTCAAATATAAAGAGGCCGAAGTGTTCGGTTTTAAAAAACGAAAGTCTTAAAAAACAAAACATAGAAATTTTAAGGCCATGGCAGGAAGCGCTTGGCGCTTTTATGCTAGAATATAATAAGAAATAAATATGCCTCAATTTTACGAATATAGGACTCATTCTGATAACCGCCGGAGCGGTTCGTATGATGTTATCCCCGGTGTTGCCGGCGATTTTAATTTTACCAAACATTCGGCTGGGGTAATTCCGGAAGAATTGCATATGCATAAAAAACAAACCGATTATTTTTCCGTAATACAGGGCAAAGTAATGTTTCGGCTTGTTTCTGAAGATGGGAAAGAGGAAAAATTTATAATGACCGACAAAGATAATAAAACTTTGATTATTTCACCCGGCATTTGGCACGGATATACGGCGCTTGAACCGTCTTGTATGGCTTTTTATCTAAGCCATAAATTTGACCCGAATGATGAATTTCGCAAAAAAACTAATCCATCAGAATGGAATACACCCAATGAATAATAACAAAAAAGTAAAAAATGTTTTGGTTACCGGCGGCTCCGGTTATATCGGCAGTATTTTAGTGAGAAAGCTGCTGGAAAAAGGCTATAAAGTAAGAGTGATAGACAATCTTATATTTGGAGATGAACCGATTAGAGATGTAAAAGATAAAATTGAACTTATAGTGGCCGACATTAGAGATGTTCAATTGTCCCATCTTGAAGGGATTGACGCTGTTATACATTTAGCCGGTTTTTCCACGGATCCTATTTCCCAATACGACCCGCGATTAACCGTTATGGTTAATACGATCGCAACAGAGAATCTGGCAAAAATTACGAAAGAAAGCGGAATCAAAAGATTCGTTTACGCTTCCACCTGTTCGATTTACTTCACTCTTAATCCTCCATCGGAGCTTCCGATTTACAAGGAAACTGACAATATTAATCCGGTTTCTTGCTACGGAATTACAAAACGCTGTTCCGAACAGGCGCTTGAATATATGACCGATGCCGATTTTCAGCCGACAGTTTTCAGAAAAGGCACTTTATACGGTCTTTCGCCTCGGATGCGCTATGAGCTGCTTTTGAATTCATTCGCTAAAGATGCTTTTTTTAAAAAGCAATTGACAATAAACGGCGGCGGCGATATCTGGCGCTCCATGATTGATGTTCAAGACGCGGTTGCCGCGTATATTAAAGCGATAGAGTTGCCAATTGAAAAGGTGGGGGGTAAAATATTTAATGTGGCGGATAAAAACTGGAATATAATGGAAATAGCGCAATTGGTTAAAAATATCGCTAAAGAGACAAGAGATATAGATGTTGATTTAAAAATAAATCCGAATATAAATACCAGAAACTATAAAGTTGATACCACGCCGTTTAAGGAAACATTCAGTTTTAAACCCATTCGGAGCATTAAAGAAGTTTTATGCGAGATTTGGGATCATTGCGAAAACGATCCCAATCATGATCCAAATAACCCCATTTATTACGGAGACCAATGGTACGCGAAATTTTTTGAAACGCCTAAAGGCAAAAAATTTAGAAGACGGCTTTAAAAGTTGATATGAAAATGATAAATCTTGGCACGACAAATATCACCGAAAAGACTAAAAGCTTAATGGCTGAAGCTCTTGAAAGCGGCATAATCGGGAGCGGAAAATATGTTGATGAATTTGAAAAAGAATTTGCCAAATGGCTCGGCGTTAAACATGCCGTTGCCGTTTCATCGGGCACTATGGCTGATGCTTGCGCTTTGGCGGCGATAAGAAATTTAGACGGCGGAGTAAGGAATGAAATTATTGTCCCGGCTTTGACTTTTATCGCGCAAATAAACGCGGTTTGGTATAACCACCTGAAACCTGTCTTTGTCGATGTCGACAAAAATTTTAATATTGATGTTAAAAAGATAGAGGAAAAAATTACAGATAAAACTTTGGCGATAATGCCGACTCATCTCTTGGGCCGGCCGGCCCACATGAAGGAAATCAAAGCGTTGGCGCAACAGCATAATCTCTTTGTGGTTGAAGATGCTTGCGAAGCGCTTGGTTCCAAATATTATGGCGCCGAAGTCGGCACCATCGGCGATGCCGGCTGTTTTTCATTTTTTGTATCGCATTCGATTACTACTGGAGAGGGTGGCATAGTGGTAACTTGTAACGACAAAATTGCCGACTTAGTCCGTTCGTTCAGGAATCATGGTCGCAAGAGCGATCAACTCCATGAAAAATTTTTATTTCCGCATATAGGTTTCTCAGCGAAAATGAATTCAATGGAAGCAATAATCGGTCTCGGTGTCGTGGCCGAATTAAGTTCTCATATTGAAAAAAGACACGACAATGGCTTAGTTTTGAATAATCTGGCGAAAAATTCTTGGTTGAAAGAAGAAAGCCATGAGTATATTGTCGCCCATGCTTTTCCGATTATGGTTGAATCACATGAAAAAAGACAGCAGCTTTTATTGGATTTGCCTCAAAAATACGGCATTGAAGCCAGGCAAATATTCTATTCCATACCAACACAATCCGAGGCCTACGCGTTTTTGGGAGAAAAACTCGGCTCTTATCCGGTGGCCGAAGATATCGGCTTGAGAGGGTTATATGTCCCATGCCATCAGGGCTTATCACTTGACGAAATAAAATATATAGGCGAAACTTTATCGGCTATTACCGGCAGTTAAAGAAGTTTTTTAAAATTTGAATAGGAGGTTGTCCGATGGGATTCTGGGAAGGCAAGAAAATTCTTGTTACCGGCGGGGCCGGTTTTTTGGGCAAGCACGTCGTCAGCGAGCTCGAAAATATCGGCGTGAAAAAAGATAATATTATTGTGCCGCGCGTTGAAAATTGCGATTTGAAAATCCAAAAAAATTGCAATAAAGCCGTTTTGGGAATTGATATTGTAATTCATCTTGCCGCTAATGTCGGAGGCATTGCCTATAATCTCGCTAAGCCGGCAGAGATTTTTTATGATAATGCCGCCATGGCGCTGAATTTGATTGATGCGTCTTATCGCGCCGGCGTTTGTAAATTTATAGGCATTGGCAGCGCCTGCGAATACCCAAAACTTACTCCGGTGCCATTTTCCGAATGCGATCTCTGGGATGGTTATCCAGAAGAGTCGAATGGGGCTTACGGTCTATCTAAAAGAATGATGTTGGTTCAATCACAGGCCTATTACAAACAGTATGGTTTTAACGCGATTCATCTTCTGCCAACAAATATGTACGGCCCGGGAGACAACTTTGACCCGAATTCCAGTCATGTCATCCCCGCGCTAATCAGAAGAATTAGCGACGCGCAAAACAGAAATAAATCATTTATTGAAGTCTGGGGAAGCGGCGAAGCAAGCCGAGAGTTTCTCTATGTGAGGGATGCGGCAAAGGCGATTATTTTGGCAGCCGAAAAATACGATAAGCCGGAACCGGTAAATATCGGTTGTGGCTATGAGATTAAGATTAAATATTTGGTAACTCTTGTCTGCCGTCTGATGAAATTTAACGGGGAAGTGCGATGGGATACTTCACGACCCGACGGCCAGTTAAGACGATCGCTTGACATCAGTCGAGCCAGAGAGGGGTTCGGTTTTAGAGCCGCGACACAGATTGAAGAAGGGCTGAAAGAGACAATCAACTACTGGGACCACAACAGATTGCTAAAATAGAAAAATCATGGTACATATAAAAAGGCATTAACAAATGCCTTTTTAATTTATGAATTTATTATGAAATCCACGCTTGTAATTTTAACCAGAAATGAAATTGTAGGCGCTAGATCCCTATTTGACCGGATGCCTTTTCGTGATTTTGATGAAACTTTAGTGATAGATTATAAATCAAATGACGGGACGCCTGATTTTTTTAAATCCAAAGGAATAAAAGTTATCGCCCAGGAAAATCCCGGCCGGGGAACAGCAATGCAACTGGCTGCTAAAATCTCGGAGAACGATATTCTTGTTTTTTTTGGGCCCGACGGCAATGAAGACCCCAACGACTGTCCCAAATTAAAAAATTTGGTTTTGGCGGGCAATGACATGGCCATCGCCTCGCGGTTTTTACCCGGTGGGCGTAACGAAGAAGACGGCAAAGTACTAAAAACCCGCGCCTGGGCAAATAGGTTTTTTACGGCCTGCGTCAGATTTTTTTGGGGCGGCGATGTCACAGATTCAATTAATGGCTTCCGGGCGGTCAAAAAATCTGCTTTGAACGGT
>JAUSKX010000001.1 GCA_030646675.1 Candidatus Azambacteria bacterium
AGCCCGACGAGGGCACCGTGTCCTTCAACGGCCGCCCGGTGCAGATCCGCAACCCGCAGGCTGCGCGGGCCCTGGGCATCAGCAGGGTGTTCCAGCACTTCAGCCTGTTTGACACGCTGACCGTGGCCGAGAACGTCTGGCTGGGGCTGGACAAATCCCTGGGCCTGGCCGAGGTCACCCGCCGCATCACCGCCAAGGCGCAGGAGTACGGGCTGGACATCGACCCGCTGCGCCCGGTGCACACCCTGGGCGTGGGCGAGATGCAGCGGGTGGAGATCATCCGCGCGCTCTTGAGCAACCCGCAGCTGCTGATCCTGGACGAGCCCACCTCGGTGCTGACGCCGCAGGCCGTCGAAAAACTCTTTGTGGTGCTGAAGAAGCTCGCCAGCGAGGGCTGCAGCATCCTCTACATCAGCCACAAGCTGCACGAGATCCGTGAACTCTGCAGCGCCTGCACCGTGCTGCGCGGCGGCAAGGTCACGGGCGTGTGCAACCCGCAGGAAGAATCCAACGCCTCGCTGAGCCGCCTGATGATCGGCGCCGAGCCCGCCACGCTGGAGCACCGCACGGTGGCCACCGGGGCCACGGTGCTGGAGGTCAAGGCGCTGGACCTGGGCCGCGAGTCGCCGTTTGGCGTGGACCTGCACGACGTGTCGCTCTCGGTGCGCGCTGGCGAAGTGGTGGGTATTGCCGGCGTGTCGGGCAACGGCCAGCGCGAGTTGCTGTTTGCGCTCTCGGGCGAGGACACGCGGGCCGCCAATGGCATGGTCGAAGTCAGTGGCCAGCCCGTGGGCCGGGCCGACCCGGCCGCGCGCCGCGCGCTGGGTGTGCATTTCGTGCCCGAGGAGCGGCTGGGCCGGGGCGCCGTGCCCACGCTGGGGCTGGCGCACAACCTGATGCTCACGCGCGATGACGCCATCGGCCGGGGCGGCTGGATTCATCTGAAAGCGCTGGAGCAGCAGGCGCAGGCCCTCATCGCGCGCTTCCACGTCAAGGCGGGCGGGCCGAACGCGGCGGCGAAATCGCTGTCGGGCGGCAACCTGCAGAAGTTCATCGTCGGGCGCGAGATCAGCGCCAACCCCAAACTGCTGATCGTCTCGCAGCCCACCTGGGGCGTGGACGTGGGCGCGGCCGCGCAGATCCGCGGTGAAATCCTGGCGCTGCGCGACGCCGGCTGTGCCGTGCTGGTGGTCAGTGAGGAACTGGACGAATTGTTCGAGCTTTGCGACCGCCTGCACGTCATGGCCCGGGGCCAGCTGTCGCCGTCGGTGGACCGCGCTGACGCCACCGTGGCGCAGATCGGCGCCTGGATGAGCGGCCTGTGGCACGCCGATGTGCAGAGCCGGCTGGCTTCCATGGCCGCCTCACAACAGGAGGCTGCCGATGTTCAAGCTTGAAGCCCGGCCGCAGGCCTCGAAGTTCTGGAGCTACGGCTCGCCGCTGCTGGCGCTGGCCATCACGGTGCTGATCGGTGTGGCACTGTTTGCCGCGCTGGGCAAGGACCCGGTCAAGGGCCTGCAGGTGTTTTTCTGGGAGCCCGTCAAGTCGCCTTACGCCCTGGGTGAGCTGATGGTCAAGGCCACGCCGCTGCTGGTGATTGCGCTGGGGCTGGCGGTGTGTTTCCGCTCCAACGTCTGGAACATCGGTGCCGAAGGGCAGTTTGTGATTGGCGCGGTGGCGGCCGGCGGCATGGCGCTGCTGGCCGGCAAGGAGACCAGCCGCTGGATCGTGCCCGTCATCCTGCTGGCGGGGGTGCTGGGCGGCATGGCCTGGGCGGCGCTCACGGCGCTGCTGCGCGACCGCTTCAACGCCAGTGAAATCCTGGTCAGCCTGATGCTGGTGTACGTGGCCGACATGGTGCTGAGCTACCTGGTCTACGGGCCATGGAAAGACCCCAACGGCTTCAACTTCCCGCAGACCCGCACGTTTGAGGCGGTCACGCAGATTCCCCGGCTCATGACCGGCTCGCGCGTCAGCGTGGGCCTGCTGATCGCCATCGCCGGCGCGATCACGTCGTGGCTGATGCACAAGCATCGCGAGGTGCTGATCGAGGGCGGCGA
>JAUSKX010000003.1 GCA_030646675.1 Candidatus Azambacteria bacterium
TCGGGCAAGCCATAGCTAAGACCGTCGCGGGGTAAGATTGCAAATCGGAGATCATTTTCGGATTTTTTTCCGCCAGAGGCGGATCCCCCCATGGGGGAAAAATAAAACGCGCTTGTGGTCTCGCCCCTTACATTTTCAATATTCTCTTTACTGACGGTCCACGTTTCCGGATATTGAATTTCAAAACCAAATTCTGAATTTTTATATAACTTATAACCCGTTAAAATGACATTTTCTTTTGGAACTATTTTTTCTGGAGTAGTTGTCGCGGTATTTTCTGTTATGGGCTGGGTATTTTCATTTTTAGAAATTTCAGAAGGCTGCGAGTAAAAATATTTCATATAAACGAAATAACCGCCAAAACCAAGAACCAGAACGGCAATTATAATCGCGATTTTTATTTGCTTATTCATTATATTAATTTACTCACCGCCAAAACATGTTTAAGCAACATTGAAGCATACCCCCATTCGTTATCATACCACGACAAAATTTTGACTAAATCGCCGTCAATAACCTTTGTCATTGAAAGGTCAACTATGGAGCCATGAGAATTTTTGATGATGTCGCTTGAAACCAGCGGCGTCTCGGTAACTGTCAAAATCCCTTCCCATTGTTTTTCAGCCGCCGCTTTTTTAAAAATAGAATTGATTTCTTCAACCGAAGTCGGACGAACGGCTAAAAAAGTAAAATCAATAATGGAACCGCAAACTACCGGAACTCTAAAAGAAACTCCATCAAATTTGTTTTTAAGCTCCGGAAAAGTTTCCGCAATCCCCAAGATAGCGCTGGTTGTTGATGGAATAATATTTTGGGCTCCCGCTCTGGCTCTGCCAAAATCATTACTTTTTCCAACGCCATCCACCAAAATCTGGGACGCGGTATAGGCGTGAACTGTGCTTAAGGCGGCTTTTTTAATTCCCGGATTTTGCCCCATTACGACCGTAATCGGAATTGTCGCGTTAGTGGTGCAAGAACCGTTTGAAGTTATTTTCTCCCGCTTTAAAATGTCTTCACCAACGTTTGGAGTAAAAGTCGGAGTCATGCCGTCCTGCGCCGGCGCGGCGATAACCACTCTTTTGGCGCCGGCGGTCAAATGCGCCATAGCTTTTTCGCTTGATACAAAAACACCGGTTGATTCTATAACAATATCGACATCCAATTCTTTCCAGGGCAGTTTGCTCGGTTCTTTTTCCTGCAAAATTTTAATTTTCCTGCCATCAACAACCAGTTCACCGTCTTTTATTCCTATAGATTTTTCATAGCGGCCGTAAACGGTGTCATATTCCAAAAGATAGGCCATAATTTCGGGCGGCATCAAGTCGTTAATCGCGACAATTTCCACGCCGGGATATTCAAACGCGTGGCGGAAAAAAACACGCCCTATCCGCCCAAAACCGTTAATCGCTATTTTTGTTTTCATAATTTTTCTAAATTAAGTAAATAATTATAAGCCGAAAGGGCGGCAACAACGCCGTCGCCGACGGCGATGTTATTTTGTTTATAAATTTCATCGGTCGCGAAACCGGCGGCAAAAATTCCCGGGCGGGACGTCGCGCCGGTCCTATGGTCAATAATAATCTCCCCCTTTGGATTGGTATCCACCAATTTTTTAACAAATTCCGAATTGGGAGTCGAACCGATTTCAACGAAAATCCCTTCAACATTTAATTCTTTGATTTGATTGTCGTTTTGAGCAAAATATTTGAGACCGAAAACAAATTCGCCGCCCAAAACTTCTTGAACTTCCGCGTCCGTTATTATGGTTATTTTTTCGGAATTTTTAACGATTTCTTGAAGCGACATATCTCCAATAAGCGACTTTTTATTACTTATTAAATAAACTTTTTCGGCGTATCGCGCCAAATCGATTGCCGCTCCCAAGCCGGCGTCGCCGGCGCCGACAACCGCGACTGACTTATTTTTAAAAACCGGAGCGTCGCAAGTTGAGCAATAGGCCACGCCCTTTCCTTCAAATTGAGCTTCGCCCGGAATATTTAGACGGCGGCGGCGGCCTCCGGAAGTGATAATTAAGGCCATGGCTTGATAAGAATTATTTTTGTCGGTCGTAATTTCAAATCCATCAGAAATTTTTTTGACTTCAATAACATTTTCCGGCATTTTTATTTCAATATTTTCCTGCGCTCTGATATGTTCCTCAAGTATTTTGGCAAATTCCATTCCGGAAATTTTTTTAGAGCCAATCCAATTTTCAATGCTTTCGGCAATTGCCGATTGCCCGCCGAAACTCTCCGTTATCAATAACGTTTTTAATTTTTTACGGGCCGAATACACACCGGCCGCCACGCCGGCAGGCCCTCCTCCAATTATAATCACATCGCGCATATAGCTTGTAATTCTTCCTCGTCAAAACCAACTATAATCCTCCCGTCGACATCAATAACCGGCACTTTGAGCTGATTGGATTTTTCAATCATTTCCTGCCGATTAGCGTCATCGGACACATTTTTTTCTTCGTAGGAAATATTATTGCGCTCAAAAAATTCTTTCGCCATTTTGCAGTACACGCACCCATCCGTTGTGTAAACGATTATTTTCACTTATTTAATTCGCCATCAATAATTTGGGTAACGGTAGCGGACGGCAAAGCGCCGGGATAAAGCGTTCCGTTTATAAAACTGGCCGGCGTTCCGGAAACTCCGGCTTCGCCGCCTTCTTTGGTTTCTTTTTGAATAGCAGCCGTGTATTTTTCGGAATCAAGACAAGCATCAAATTTTTCCTGAGCAAGCCCCAATGCCGCCGCGAAACCTTTCAAATTGCTTTTGCTGAAAGCGCCTTGGTTCTCGCCGCTTTGATTGCTGTAGAGATAGTCGTGATACTGCCAGAATTTGCCTTGTTCGCCGGCGCAACGGGCCGCGTTCGCCGCCCAGAGCGATTCATCGCCTAAAAAGGCAAAATCGCGATAAATAAACTTAACTTTTCCCGTCTTGATATATTTTTCCCGAAGTACTGACTCGGTGTCTTTAAAAAATTTGCCGCAAAACGGGCACTGGAAATCGCCGTATTCTATTACGGTTACCGGCGCGTTCTGAACTCCTAAAACAAAATCACCCGAAGAAATTGCCGGCAATGCCGCCAGAGCGGCTGTTTTTTCATTATTTTTACCCGCATTCGGAGAGGGATTCTGAGCGGAATAAATCACGGCTATGGCAATTACTATTCCCGCAAAAGCAACAGCCGCCGGTATTAAAAATTTGTTGTTTTGTTCTTCCATTTTATTTATTATTTTTATTTTAAATCCTATCATAATTTTAAAACCCCCGCAATGCGGGGGTTGATAATTCTATGTCAAAACTAACTATCTTTTTTGATACCTTGCGATTCAAGAAGTCTGGAATTATACTCCACGGCTTTCCTCAAAACACTTAAATCAATTTGATACTGGCTAGCCCAAAAGAGAAGCGCTTCTGTGTCTTTTGGCAAACATTTGCCGTTAAATCCTCGAAATCCGTCTTGTATAGGATTAAGATGTTCCGGGCCAATCCACGGGTCGGCTTCGGCGCAATTTTTTATATAGTCGTAATCAACGCCAGTTGTCTTGCATAAATCAAAAATCTGATTGGCAAATGAGTTTTTCATCGCCAAATAACTATTTCTGAAATACTTGAAAAGCTCAGCGGCTGCTGCCGGTATAGTTTGATTATATTGAGCGCGCGGCAAAATTTTAATCAATTCTTTTGAAATTTCTTGGCTTTTTGCCGTAATCCCAAGAATCTGAAGTTTTGGATTAGTGAAATCTTCCACCGCCCGTCTTTCAGTTAAAAATTCGGGGTTGAATAAAACCTGATGTTGCGGATATTTGATTTGAAAAGCATCGGTTGTCCCCGGAATAACGGTCGATTTGATAATTACAATTTTGTTGCCTTGAATATAACTGATTGCTTCGTCAACAATAGAAACATCGCAAGAATTATCAGATTTACGCGGTGTCGGCACGCAAATGAAAATTGCATCCGCTTTATTTATTTTTCCAATCGAACCAATTTTTTTATTTTTGTCATAACAAAAAAATTCATATCCGCGATCATGAAAATAGGCCGCTATCGCGCTACCCAAAACCCCAACCCCAATAATTCCAATTCTACATTTATCCATCGCTTCTCTCCTTATATTAAGTTTTTAAAAATCAAGTTTCGTGAATACTACACTAAATAAAACCACCCCGCAAGCTTGCGGGGCGGT